>DASTBO010000127.1:0-63731 GCA_035712025.1 Solirubrobacterales bacterium | reverse complement strand
ACGCGGGGTTGGACCGCGCTCTCACCCCCGTCCGAGAGGTTTTCGATCGCCGCCTCCAGCGTGTCGTCGGCTTCGACCCGCCGCTCCTGGACGATCGAGTCGGCGCCGTCGAAGCGGCTCCAGACGACCGTGGCGGTCCCGTCGGCGGCGACCGCGACGTCGGGTTCGACCGCGTCCTGGCCGGATTCGGAGAGCCGCTGCGACGGTTCTTCGGAGGTCCCGTCGGGGGCGATCCGCCGCACCTGGACCAGGGGGTGGAAGCCGTCGAAGCGGCGCCAGACGACCGTCGCGGTGCCGTCGGGGGCGACGTCGAGCTGCGGGTCGGCCGCGTCCTGGCTGGCGCCCGAGAGGGTCCTGATCGCTGCCTCGGGCGAGCCGGCGGCGGCGATCCGCCGCTCCTGGACGCGGAAGTTGGCGCCGTCCCAGCGGGTCCAGGCGACGACCGCCGTCCCGTCCGGGGCGACCGCCACCTGGGGCGCCAGGGCATCGCCGCCCGCGGCGGAGAGCTGGAGCGCCGGCCCGCGGCTGCCGTCGACGGCGATCTGCCGCGCGAAGACCCGCTGCTCGCCGCCGGCCCTGGCGCTCCAGACGACGGTCGCGGTGCCGTCGGCGCCGACGTCGAGGTCCGGCCCGCCCGCCATCTCGGCCGCCGGCGAGAGGTCCGCGGGCGCGGGCGCGTCAGCCGCCGCGGGAGCGGGCGGCTGGACCTTGGTCAGTTTCGGCAGCGCCACCGGGCCCGGCACGAAGAGGCTCCTCTGGATCGCCTTGCGGAACGTCTGCTGGGCCGGCGCCGACGTCTCGATCGGCCAGTCGGCGCGTTTGTCGCCCTTGGGGAAGTTCCAGTTGAACCACAGGTAGGCGCCGATCTCCGGGTGGTGCGGCAGGTAGGTCGCCAGCATTTCCCGGACGTAGTCGGTCTTGTTGCCGCCGTACTCGCTGGAGGCGTTCTCGGCGATCATCACCGGCTTGGCCGGCGCCGTCTCGCGGATGATCTTCAGGGTCGGGCTGATCGTCTGGTCGGGCGTCAGCCATTTGTCGGGCTGGGCCGGGTTGCGGCCCCAGTTGTAGGAGTCGAGCGCGGTCCAGTCGACGTAGGCGTCGCCCGGGTAGTAGAGGGAGGGATCGGACTCGGGGTCGAACCAGATGCTGTTGACGACCCAGGTCCAGGTGACGTTGGTCGCACCCTGGCCGGCGACCAGGTCGTGGAAGCGGCGCCATGCCTGTTTCAGCATCGGCTCGCGCCCCCAGGCGTACCAGCCGCCGTTCATCTCCCACCAGGGGGCGAAGAAGAACGGGTGTCCCCAGGCCTTCGCTTCCTGGGCCCATTTCTCGATCGCCGCGTCCTGCTCGCCGAGGGCGACGTCTTCGATCGTCACCCCGTCGCCGAGGCCCATCGTGATCAGCGGGATCGCGCCGCGGGCATGGGTGGCTTCGACCTCGACCTCGTCCCAGGCCGCCCACCCCTGGCCCTGGTTGAGGATCGCGACCTTCCTCCCGGCGTGGCGCTCGAAGAGGTCCCACGCCTGCGTGTTCCGCGGCGCGTTGCCGGTCTGGCCGTAGCTTTCGCCGCTGATCGTCGCCCCGAAGTACATCGCCCCGCTGGCCGCGCTCGCCGCGGCGAGCAGCGACAGCAGCGCGCACAAGCACACGACCGCCGCCTTGACAAGACCCCCCTGGACCATTGTTCGATGCTGGCGAAGGAGGGGCGCTTAGTCAAGCCGGGGCTTGGGAGTGTCCTTTGCCCGGGTTGTCGACCTGGCCGGGCGGCGGGGCGCCTTCAGCCGGGGTTTGCGGCTTCTGCACCGGGGGCGACGGGTTCTGCGCCGCCCCTTGCGGAGGGTTTGCAGGCGGCTCCTTCTTCGGCGGTTCGGCCGGGGCCGCGGGGGCCGGTTCTTCCGCGGGCTTCTTCGCTTCCGCGGGACTGCCCTTTTCCTTTTCCTTGCTCTTTTCGTTTTCCTTGCCGTTTGCCGCCCCCTGCGATTCGTGCGACTTGGACTGGTTCTCGGCGGCGGTCTCCTGACCGCCGGCCGCCGATTCAGGGCGCGGCTGCTCGTGGGCCTGGCCGCTGGCGTGCTCGGTCGGAGGACCGGCCGGCCTCGCTTCGCTGTGCTGGTTCGCGTGCTCGGCCCCCTGCCCGTGCTCCTTGCCGGCAGGAGCGGCATTGGCTCCGGGCGCCGACCCGCTGGTGGCTCGGTTCGCCCCCTGCCGGGCGGATCGCTCGGCGCCGTTGCCGACGGAGCCGGCCGGGGCGGAACCGCCGGCACCGTGGCTCTCGTCTCCCGAGCCCGGCGCCGGGCTCGACTTGGCGCCCTTCTCCCCCGGCAGCCCGAGGTGGATGACTCCCGTCCGGTCGGCCGCGGTCACGCCCACCGCGGCGACGACCGCCACCGTGGCGACGCCCTTCACCGCGGCCGAGGCGGCGATCGTCTTCGCCGCCCCGCCGCCGAGCGCCGCCGCGAGGCCGCCCCCGGTCGCGGCCTGGGCGCCGCCGCCGACCAGGCCCTGGAGCATCCCCGCCGCGGCGATCGCCGGCAGCGGGGCCAGGGCGGCGAAGTCCCCTTCGCGGCGCTTGATCTCGTCGCGGAACTCGCGGCAGCCGGCGCAGGAGCGCAGGTGGGCGCGGACGTCGCGCCGGCGGGCCACCCGGCCGTCGCCGTCGGAGAGCGACCGGGTCACCGCGTCGCAGCTCATCTCACGCCCCTCGTCCATCTGCCGCAGGCTCTGCCGCGCCTCGTAGAGGGTCTGACGGATGACGGCGGGCGTGGTCTTCAGCGCGACGCCGATCTCCTCGAAGTCGAGCCCGGACATCTCGCGCATCACCAGCACGTCGCGCTGGCGCTCGGGCAGCTCCCGCAGGTCGGCGAGCAGCCGCCGCAATCGTTCCCGCGTCTCCGCGTCCTCGGAGAGCCCGTAGCCCGGCGCCACCTGCTCGACGTCGAGCTGCACCGTCTCGCGGCGCCGGCGCAGCAGGTCGATCGCCTCGTTGTGGGCGATCCGGTAGAGCCACGGCTTCAGCTCGATCTTGCGCTCCTCGCCGGGCAGCGCCCGCATGACCTTGATCATCGTGTTCTGCAGCGCGTCCTGGGCATCCTCGGGGTTGCCGACGATCGCCAGGCAGAAGCGGTAGAGGCTCTGGTGATAGCGACGGAAGATGGCAGCGAAGGCGCGCTCGTCGCCGTCGACCGCGCGCCGCGTCAGCCGCTCGTCCGAGAGCAGGCGGCCGAATCCCGCTGGGGCAGCTGCTTCGCTCATGCGACGATCTTCCCATCGCGGGCCGTCCGATCAAGGGTAGAAGCGCTTTGACGCTCTAATAAACGCATCGTCCTCACGCTTGTCAGCGCCTTTCTCGGGATTGCCCTGACAGATGGGTTCCCACCCCGTTCGTTAAGGAAACCGGTCCAAAGGGGACGGGGCTTCGGCCGCGGCGAGACAGGGAGGGATGCAGATGGTTGGAGCGCTGATCGGACTTCTGATCATCGTCGCGATCGTGCTGGTGCTGCTCGACGTGGGCGTCGCCGGAGGGGTGCTCGGCCTGATCGCCCTGATCCTCCTGATCCTCCTCCTCCTGGGCCGGATCTGAGCCCCCCACCGGAAAAATCCGCCTTGCTTATCGCCGGGCGAGGTGGGTACGGGTGAGGCCATGAGCGAGCTTCTTCTAGGCCCCCTGGTGCGCTACGTCTCCGGCACCGAGGCGACGGTCTGGGTCGAGACCAGCGGGCCCTGCGAGGTCGAGGTCCTCGGCCACCGCGAGCACACCTTCCGGGTCGAGGGGCACCACTACGCGCTGGTCTGCATCGAGGGGCTCGAGCCCGCTTCGCGCTACGAGTACGAGGTCAAGCTCGACGGCGAGGTGCGGTGGCCCGATCCGGGCCTGGACCTGCCGCCGAGCGCGATCCACACGGTCGACCCGGAGAAGGACCTCGACATCTGCTTCGGCTCCTGTCGCGTCGCCGTCCCCCACGAGGCGCCCTTCACCGAACCGAAAGACGAGACCGAGGTCGGGCACGAGGTCGACGCCCTCTGGGTCCTGGCGAAGCAGATGTGCGACGGCGACCGCGACGACTGGCCCGAGCAGCTCTTCCTGCTCGGCGACCAGGTCTACGTCGACGAGGGCTCGCCGAAGACGCGCAAGAAGATCAAGAACCGGCGGGGAACCGACACGCCCCCCTTCGACGAGGTGACCGACTTCGAGGAGTACACCTGGCTCTACCGCGAGAGCTGGGAGGAGCCGATGATCCGCTGGCTCTTCTCCTGCGTCTCGGTCTCGATGCTGTGGGACGACCACGACATGAGCGACGACTGGAACATCTCCCGCGACTGGCTGCTGGAGATGCAGCAGAAGTCCTGGTGGCACCGGCGCGTGGTCGGCTGCATCTCCAGCTACTGGATCTACCAGCACATCGGCAACCTCTCCCCGCGGGAGCTGGCCGAGAACGAGCTCTACCAGCGGGTGCGCGGCAACCAGAAGGGCGAGGAGGAGCTGTTCGCCTGGGCGCACCGGATCCAGGCGATGGGCGACGGGACCCGCTGGAGCTTCTACCGCGACTTCGGCCGCACCCGGGCGATCTTCATCGACGCCCGCGCGGCGCGGGTGCTGGAGGAGGACCGGCGGGCGATCGTCGACGACGACGAGTGGGAATGGATCGTCGAGCACACCGAAGGCGACTTCGACCACCTGCTGATCTGCACCACGATCCCCTGGCTCCTCTCCCCCGCCTTCGAGCGGCTCGAGGCCTGGAACGAGCAGCTCTGCAACGGGGCCTGGGGGCAGCCGGCGGCCTGGGCCAGCGAGAAGCTGCGGCGCGAGGTCGACTTCGACCACTGGCCGGCCTTCGGCGAGTCCTTCGCCAAGCTGCGCGACCTCGTGCACGAGGTCGCGACCGGCAAGCGCGGCAAGCCCCCGGCCTCGATCGTCGTCCTCAGCGGCGACGTCCACCACGCCTACCTCAGCGAGGTCGCCTTCCCGAAATCCGCCGACGGCGACGCAAGCGAGCGCGCCCCCGTCTACCAGGCGGTCTGCTCCCCCTACCGCAACCCGCTCGACGAAAAAGAGCGCCGCGTGGTGCGCAACGGTTTCGGCAAGCCGCTGACGATCCTCGCCCGGCTGCTGGCGAAGGCGGCCGGCGCGCCCGATCCCGGGATCCGCTGGCGGACGCTGGAGGGACCCTGCTTCGACAACCAGGTGGCGACCCTCGAAATCGACGGCCGCCGAGCGCTGATGCGCCTCGACAAGACCGTGCCCGGCGAAGACGGCACCGAGGCGCTCGAGGAAAGCTTCTCCCGCCGCCTCGCCTGAGCCCCGTCAAACGCCGTCACCGAGCGAGGCTTGCCCTGCCTGACTCGCTCATGGGACCCGCTTGACCGCTCGCCGCAGGGTGACCAACCGCGCCGTTTCGAGATCGCCGCCCCCCGGTTCGGCGAGCGCCCAGGCGGTAAGGGGACGGTTCGCCAGCAATTTCGCGCCCCTGCGATTGAGGCGGACGAGCACGCTGGCCCGCCCGCCGGGGTCCAGGTCGTACCGGCCTTGGCCGATCGTCACGACGCTGTAGTTGGCTCCCGATTCGCCGGGGTAGACCGCCCGCTGCCTGGTCAGTCGCAGGACGCCGTGGCAGCCGGCGGCGCTGCCGCAGCTGAGCTGCAACCGGGTGCGCCGGCTCCTGACCGGCCGCGGCCCCGAGGTCAGCTCGGTGGTCGAGGAGCGGGGGACGAAGCGGGCGAGGTAGCCCGGCTGGGTCAGGTTGGTGTTGATGTAGGTCCCGCCGCCGCCGCCGAAGTACTCGGTGCTGGTCCCGGCCCAGATCTCACCGCCGGTGCCCGCCGTCAGCGACAGGACCGGGAGGCGGCAGCCGCCTTTGAGGCAGGTGAGGCGGGCGAGGCGCCCGTCGGGGGCGATCGCTCCGACCCGACCGTAGGAGCTGAACCAGAGGTTCCCGTCGGGCCCAGCCGCGATCGCTTCGGTTCCGTTCTGCAGCGGGACGGGAAATTCGTCGATCGCCCCCGCCGGGGTGATGCGGCCGATCCTGTTCGCACCTTCGGAGCCGAACCAGAGGTTCCCGTCGGGCCCGACCGCGATCGCGTGCGGGCGCGGGTTGGCACCTGAGAGGCGGAACTCGGCGATCCTTCCCGCTGGCGTGATCCGGCCGATCCGGTTGGCGCCGCGCTCGGTGAACCAGAGGTTGCCGTCGGGCCCGGCGACGATCCCGGCCGGCTTGCTCCCCGCCGCGAGCGAGAACTCGGCGATCGCCCCCGCCGGGGTGATCCGGCCGATCCTGTCCCCGGCGTACTCGGTGAACCAGAGGTTGCCGTCGGAGCCGGCGGCGATCCCGGTCGGCCGCGAGTCGGGCCTGGGCAGCGGGAAGGTCACGATCGCGCCGCCGACGGCGACGCGGCCGATGCGGCCGGCGATCGGCTCGGTGAACCAGAGGTTGCCGTCGGGCCCGGCGACGATCGCCGCGGCGCCGGAGCTCTCCTGCAAGCCGAATTCGACCACCCTGCCGTCGGGTTCGACCCGCCCGACAGCGCCCGGGGTTCGCGAGCCGGAGCTGCTCGTCCCGGCGAACCAGAGGTTCCCGTCGGGGCCGATCGTGACCCCGCGGGCGTGCATCGCCGGAGCCAGGTTGAAGATCGTCGGCTCTTCGGCGGAGAGGGCGTTCGCCGCGAGCACGAGGGAGGAGAGGACCGCGACCGATGCGGCGAGCAGCCAGCCTCGCGCTCCTCGCCGCTGTCTCCCCGAGTCACTCATGGACGCTGCTTGAAACCGCGCCTCCCTCGAGAAGTTTCGAAGGCGGCGCCTGCGCCTCCTGGCGCCGCTCCCACCAGCCCCAGGCCGCCATCACGACCCCGGCGTAGACCCAGCCGAGGGCGACGTCGAAGAAGTAGTGCTCGCCGGTCGCCATCAGGGTCAGACCCATCAGCAGGGGGTAGAGCAGCAGCAGGGGGCGCAGCCAGCGGCGGCGGACCCGGCTCCAGAGGAAGAGCGCGACGAGGGTGACGAAGGCGGTGTGCAGCGAGGGCACCGCGGCGACGAGGTTGCTGCTCGCCTGTCCCTTGGAGAAGAGCGAGGCGGTGCCGACGCTGATCACTTCCCAGCCCTTGCCGGTGGTGCGGTGGACTTCGTCGATCAGGCCCATTTCCCCCGCCATCCAGGGAGGCGCCGCGGGGAAGGCGATGTAGGTCGCGAGGCCGGCCAGCGCCAGCGTCACCAGGCGGCGGGTGAAGCGGTGGAAGTCGCGACGGTCGCGGGCCCAGAGGTAGCCGGCCAGCGCGAAGGGGACGATGAAGTAGGAGGTGTAGACGAAGGTGAAGAGGACGTCCCACCAGTTGACGACGCCGGGCTCGTAGAGCCGGTCCTGCAGCCACTCGGTCGGCGTTTCGCCGGCGAAGACGAAGCTGTCGAAGTCGATCATCGTGTGGAGGTGGACGCCGATCCCGAAGGAGTCGGCGGCCCCCCGGGTGAGGTCGTAGATCCACAGCACGGCGACGATCGGCAGCCAGTCGAGGACCAGCTGCAGGATTTCCCGCGGCGGCCGCCCGATCGAGGCGCAGGCGAGCGCCCCGCAGGTCCAGAGGATCACCAGCTCGCGCTGGACCGGGATCCCGTAGGTCGCCGTCCAGAGCACCAGCGCGAGCGCGTAGAGGCCGAACGCGAAGGGGCGCAGCGCCGCCCAGGAGGCGAGGCGGAAGCCTTCGCCCCGCTCGCTGCGCTTCTCTACATATTCACCGCCGGTCATGCCCGCCATGCTAAGCGGGCGGGCCCCGGGAGTGGACCGCCGCCGCCTTCGACTGCTGCGCCGGGTGGTACCCCTGCCGCGAGTAAGGGGGCGGCTAGCGGGGCGGCGCGATCGGGGTGTTCTGGATCGCGCCGTAGACGTTCTGCTCGAAGCCGCGCTGCAGTTCGCGTCCGAAGGTGGCGGCCGTGATCGGGTCGTCGATCGGCCAATCGGCGCCGCTGTCGAGCTTGTTGAACCAGATAAAGCCGCGGACGCGGTCGAAGCGGTGCCGCAGGGAGGCGAACATGCCGTGGATCCAGTAGGCCTTCGCCGCCGGGGTGCCGGTGGTGGCGACCTCGCCGATCAGCATCGGCTTGTCGGGCGCGATCCGCTCGGTGATCCGCCGGTAGCTCGGCTCCAGCAGTTCGCGGAAGCTGCGCCAGCGCGACGGCTGCGAGGATTCCGGGCCCCAGTTGTAGGTGTCGAGGCAGGTCCAGTCGACGTAGCGCCCGCCGGGGTAGTACGGCCGCAGGCGCAGGGTCTCGGAGCGGTTGGCGTAGGGACACCAGACCCAGGTCGCGTTGGTCGCGCCGGCGGCGGCGAAGATCCCGTGGACGCGCCTCCAGGCGGACCTGAATTCGGCGGGGGAGTTGCCGTTGACCCCGGCGCCCCACGGGAACCAGGTCCCGTTCATCTCCCAGTTGAAGCGGAGGAAGAAGGGGTGGCCCCAGGCGGCCGCGGCGGCGGCGAACTCGTGGATGTAGGCGTCGAAGCGCCCCCCGTTCAGGTCGGCGAGGCGGAACTGGGACGGATCGCCGCCGGAGGCGCCCGAGTTCCAGCTGAAGACCGGGATCGCCCCGTGGGCCCGGATCTTCTCCATCTCCGTGGTCGGGAAGGTGTAGTAGCTGCAGCGGCCGAGCTCGCAGCGGGCGAACGGAGCCGAGAACTGGAGCAGCGAGAGCCCGCTGCCGACGCCGGATTCGAAGCTGGTGGCCGCGGCCATGTCCCAGGGGGCTTCGCGCCCGGTCAGCTGCGAGCCGATCCAGGCGCCCCAGAAGAGGGGTCGCTGCTTCGCCGCGGCCCCCGCCGGCGGCGCCAGCAGGACCAGCACCGCGAATGCTCCTGATATGCAGATGGCCGCGCGCCTCACCTCGTGGAGCCACTCTGGCAGGGAGCGCCCCGCTCGGTGACGGTCCGCAGCGGAATTTGGCCGAATCCCGCCCGTGAATCGGGGCGGCTACCGCTCCGAGCGCCTACTTCTTCCGGCACTGCGGCTTGATCGCCGGCCTCTTCACGTAGCGCTTGCCGTTCTGGCCGTTGAGGGCGACGATCGCCCGGTGCGTGCCCTTGCAGATGTTCTCGGAGTTGATCAACAGCCCCTTCTTCCCACCCTGCATCGTCAGGACGAACTTGGTCACCGGTGCGTCCGGCACCCCTCCGAAGGTGGTGCGAATCCGGCCCTCGCCAAAGGAATCGATCCGGCCGGCGAGGTTGATGTCGATCCGGTCGTTGTGCAGTGCCGCAACCAGGTCCGGCAGCGGATGCGACGAGGAGCGCAGGAAAACCGGCCCCTGGATCGGCCGGTCGAGCAGCGGGGTGAACGCCCGCGCGTACCCGTAGACCGAAGCCGCCGGGCATCTTTCGCCGGGCACCTCGCCGGCCGCGAACTGGACCCGCGTGCAGATCGTCTTGATGTGTTCGTTGTCGAGGAACTCCGAGTGCGGCAGGGTCACCTGCGCGCGCCCGATGTTCGCGTCGCCCGGCCGGGCCTTCAGCGTCGCCCGCAGCTTCGGGTTGTCGCCGCGCCTGGTGCCACCGAGGAGCTGCAGCTTCAGCTTCGGCTTGAACCCCAGCGAGGCGCAGTCCGCCGCCTGGAACGCGCTGGTGACCGTGTACGGCTCGTCGTCGATCGCCGAGGCGAAGTCGAGCCCGGAGCCCAGCAAGGTGCTCACCGTCGAGGTTCGCGAGCAATCGGTCGGGTTGAGGATGAAGTCGGGTCGATCCACGTAGACGCGGATGTCCCGCGCGTGGACGACCACGCCGTCGATGATGTGGGGAATCGGATCCGATCCGGTCGGGTCGACGAACACTTCCGCCGTTTCGGGGTTGATCTTCAGCGCCTGGCGGATCACCACGGTGCCGAGGTCGAAGGGACCGACCCTGGCGGCGGTGATCGCGACGATCGAGAGCGCCGAGCCGTTGTATGACCCGCCCAGGTAGAGCTTGCCGGGGACATAGGTGAGGATCGTGCCGACGCCCGCGCCCACCAGCGTCCGCCCCACCTCCGAGGCAGCCGGACACGAGGGGCTGGCCAGCTCCTCGGTGCCGGACTTGCGCCGGGCCACCTCGATCGCCGAGTCGGGGCAGAACGGAATCCCGGCCAGCTTCCCGATCACGCCCGGAGGCAGCTTGATCGAGAAGTTGGTGAACTCCTGTTCGCCGTCGTTGCGGGTGAACCGCAGGTTGAACGGCGAGTAGGTGCCGGCGCTGTTGGAGAGCGTGCCGGCGCGCAGCCCCGGTTTCCAGGGCGGCTTGCCCCCGCTCGCGCAGGCCCCGCCGCCGACTCCGGAGGCAATCTCGAACGGCGCCTCGATCGTCGCGACGTCGTCCGGGCCCATCGCCGAGTACGGAGTCAGACGCGAGGCGATCGAGTAGCTGCCGCAGGCGGCCGGGGTGGCCAGGGGCGCCCGCCCGCCTTCGCGGAAGCTGAGGGTGAATTTCGAGAACGGCAGCGGCGGCAGGTCGTCGAAGGTGGTGACCAGCTGCCCCGTCTTCGAATTCGGCTCGACCTTGCCCTCTGCCCTGACGACGATCCCGCGCTCGGGCACCCTGGCGACCATGTAGAGGGCCAGCAGCGAGTCGAACGGGTTCTCAGCGCCTGGCGCCGTCGTCCCGGGGTCGTCGGAGCTGGCGACGTACAGCGACCCTTCGGCCGGCAGGTCGAGCAGCGGAGTGTCGATCCGCACGGTGCCGATCTTCGACTCGTTCGGGCAACCCTCGCCCGGCTGCGCCTCGAGCGTCTCGCGTTTGAAGTCGGCCGGCGTGCAGGCGCCGAGCCCTTCGCCCGCCGAGGGGTTCAGCGTCATCCCCTCGGGCAGGGTCACGACGGCCTTCTTCATGGTCGACTGCGCGAGGCTTTTCGGGTCGCGGATCCCGTCGTCGGGAATGCCCAACGTGAACTTCAACCCGGTTGCCGTTTCCGCCGTCCCGTTGGTCGGCATCGCCTGGACCGTCGGTTCGAAGGGAACGCGGTCGCAGCCTTCCATCCCAGCCGGGTTCCCCTCGTCGTCGTGGGAGAGCACGCTCTGGCTGTCGCCTTCGCCCAGCCACGATTCGGCGACCACGGTGGTCTCCATCGGACCGTGGGCGCAGTCGACCGGCGTGGTCAGGAAGGCCTTAGGCGTGCCGTGATAGGGGCACGGCGGAAATACGAGCGAGCCGTTGTCGGTTGCGCAGAAGGCCGGGGACCCACCGACGAAATAGCCGCCCCGTTGGCCTTCGTGCGAAGCCGCACCGGGAACCCCCCAGAAGGTGACCTCGACGGCGATGGTGTTCAGGGTTTCGTCGATGTTGTCGGACTTGACCGTGATCCCGTAGTCCCCGTCGCTGCGCAGCTCGGCAACCAGCTTGACCGGGACGATCAGCGCCCAGAATCCGAATTCGGCCGGCACCCCGGTGTTGGGCTCGAGGTTGTACAGCGGGGCCGTGATGTCTTCGTTGCCGCCGAAGGCGCCTTTGACCGTGACCGTTGCGATCCCGACCTGGGCCTCGTCGGTGCAATGGACGACGGTGCGGGTGGGGTCGAAGAATTCCGCCTGGCTGCACTGCGGAACCCCAAACGGGTTGCCGATCAGCCCGGGATACTCCAGCGCGTGGATCCTGCGCGGGCTCGCCCCGGCGGTGATCTGCGTCGGCGGTTCGGTCGGGTCGGTCACCGAGTCGAATTTGAATTCGTTGCTGACCGCGAAGGGGTGGGACCCGGCCTGGAGGTCTTCGCTCCCGTCCTCGTGGGTGAAGGTCTGGTCGAGCGAACCCGGGGTGATCCGGAAGACGCCTTCGTTGGCGGCGGAGCTCCCGGCCAGGATCCCGAGCGAGAGAGTCGCCAGGAAGAGCGCGGCGGTGGCCTTGCAGCGAGTCATCGTCATCTTCTCCTTGCTCATCTCGTCCTCAGCCGTTCTTCGGGGTCGGTCTCTTCTTGCCGTGCTTCTTGTGCTTCTTCTTGCACGGCTTCTTCTTGCCCTTCGCCCTCTTGCACGGCTTCTTCGCCCGCTGCGGCTTCACGCTGCCGGCACCCCTGAAGTTCTCGCTCGCCGGCGTCGGGTCGTTGGGCGGGTTCGGCGGCGGCTGGCAGGAGTCGCCCTCGCAGGGGATCCCGCCCACCGGCGGCTCGGGCAGCCCGCCGCCCACCCGGGCGTCGTAGACGTCGTAGGAACGGTCGCTGTCCCAGCCGGAGAGCCGGTCGGCGGTGAGGATGAAGACGTCGTCGCCGCTGACGCTCGCGTCGCCCAACCGGCTCTCGTGGGGGCCGGTCCCTTTCGAGAGCAGGTACGGCAGGCCTTCGCTGTACTCGTAGACGTCGGACTCGCCATTGGAGTCGTGCCTGGAGAGCCGTTCGAGGGATTCGAAGAAGACGAGGCCGGTGTCGGTGACGTTGCGCTGCGCGTGGCCGAGTCCGAAGGTCACCTCCGGCGGGGCGATGTAGTACAGGCGGCCTTCGGCGGTTGCCGTCCGGCCCTCGGGTTCGCAGGAGACGCAGACCAGCCGGTCGGCGGCCTGGTCGTAGCGGTAGACCTCCTGCTGGCCGGCGTTGTCGTAGGCGGTCAGCCGCTCGGTCGAGGCGAAGACCAGGAAGCGCCCGTTCGGGCTGGTCCGCGCGTCGGCGGGGTTGGCGGTGGCGACGTAGGCCAGGCTCGGCTGGCTGCCGGTTGCGTCCCAGGCGTAGATCTTCTGTCCGGGGGCGCCGTCTTCGCCGGTGAGAACCTGGTTGTTGGCGACGAAGAAGCCGCGGTCGAGCCGCTGGCTGTTGATCATGTCTTCCTGGTGGCCGAGGACGCGATCGAGCTCGACCTCGACCCCGGGCCGGTCGCCCTGCGAGACGAGGGTGAGCCGTTCGCCCTCAGGCTCGGAGCCGTCCCAGACGTAGAGGTCGTCGGCGAGGTCTTCGTCGGCGCCGAGGAGCTGCTCGGAGCTGCGGAGCAGAGCGCGCTCGCCGCTCCCCCCCTCGATCGCGACGACGGTCGTGCCGCCGGCCCCGGAGACCTGGGTGGTCGTGCTGCCGTCGACCCTGACGTAGTTGGCGTCGCCGCTGCGGAAGTAGATCCGCGAGCCGTCCTGCGAGATCGCGGCCAGGGTGGCCTGGGCCGGGGATTCGTCCGGCAGGACCGAGGCCAGCCGCCAGGTGAACCCGTGGTCGAGCGACTCGTAGACGCACGGGGCGGCTTCGGCATCGCAGGGCACTTCCTCGGTCACGTTCTCGACCGTGGTCACCGAGTAGTGGCCGTTGTCGGTCGAGCTCGCGTAGGGCAGGACCCCCTGGGACCCTTCCACCGGGAACGGGATCAGCTTGAACTTCTTGGTCTGGTTGTTGCGCAGGTACTGGCGGACCACCGATCCGACCTGGTCGGGGTCGAGCTCGAGATCCTCGTCGGGGCTTTCGTTGCCGCGCTCGCGCCAGTTGAAGCGGGTGAAGCGCTTGTCGTCGGACATTTCGAAGGCGCCCGAGGTGAAGGAGTAGAGCCCGCCGGGCGGGGTGAGTCCTTCGGTCGTCCAGCCGGTCGACCCGCGCACTGCGCGATAGTCGGCGAGGTTGGCGCCTTTGGCGGTCGGCAGCCCGGCGAAGCTGCCCTGCGACCGGTAGGAGATCGCCTGCCCGTCGGCCGAAGCGCCGACATATGCCCTCCAGACTTCTGACGAGTTCTTCTGCGGCGGGGAGACCATCTCCCAGGCGCGGTCGTCGGGCAGCTCGACGGAGCCGATGCTGGAGCCGAGGTCGCCGGCCGGGGTGACGAAGGACATGTCCCGGCCTGGCGTCGATCCGACGCCGTTGCCGGCGACCAGCCGGTAGTGGTATTCGGCGCCCGGTTCGAGGCCGGTCAAGCGCTCCCGGACGAAGCCGGGGCTGTCGCCCGAGCCCGCGTCGCCGTCTTCTCCCACCGGGAACACGCTGCCGTAGCTGTCGTCGGAGCCGTACTCGATCCAGTAGGTCGAGGGGGAGTTTTCGGCGTCGACGGTGCCGCCGACGAAGGCTTCGGTGCCGCCGGCCAGCGCGAAGGCGGGAAAGGTGACGACGACGGGCGCCGCCGCGTCGGTGCTGAAGCCGACGGGGCCCGCGCTCGCGGACTGCGCGGCGTTGCCGGCGACCAGGGTCACCTGGTACTCGGTGTTGGCGCTCAACCCGGTTGCCTCGACCGAGACTTCGTGGTCGGCATCGTCCGCCGGAATCGAGCCTTCCAGCCCGGGGCATTCGGGGCTGCACTCGAAATGCCAGTTGACGTCGAAGCCGGGATCGGTGTCACCGGGGTTGATCTCCCCCGAGAAGCGAGCGCTGTGGGTGCCGATCTGGTCGACCGGGAAGATCGAGACTTCCGGTGCGTCGGGGACCAGGGTGGTGAACGGATTGGTTCCGCGAACCACGTCTTTGCCGCCGGCGTTGACCGCCACCAGGCGGTAGTAATAGGTGGCGCCGACGCCGAGGCCCGAGAGGTGGGCGCTGACGGCGCTCGAACCGGCGCCGGTCAGCGGGCTCTCGGCGCACGGCTGCTGGCTGGCGGACTGGAACCCTTCGGACAGGAACGAGCTCGCCGTCACGAACTCGAACCGGCAGTCGACGTCGAATGCCGGATCGGAGCCCACGGGCCGTTCGACTTCTCCGGAGACGTCCGCCTGGGTGTAGAGCACGTCGCCGGCGTCGTCGACGCCGAGCACCGCGGGCGGATCGACGGCGAGCGTGGTGAAGTCGCTCGCCTCTTCGCTGTCGCCGCCACCGGCGTTCGAGATCGCCAGGCGCAGGTGGTAGGTCGTGCCGGCTTCGAGGCCGGTGAGGTCCGCGGAGACCGCGGTCGGGCCGGCGGAGGTAACCGGGTCGACGTCGCAGGGAACCGAGCGGGCGCGGTCGAATCCTTCGGCCGGGTGTCCGCCGACGGAGGTCTGAACGTCCGCGCCCGACTGCCCGCCGGGTTCCAGCCCGGAGGCTTCGACGGAGATCTGCCCGAGGTCGGCGCCGGCCAGCGTGCCCTGGAAAGCGACCGTATAAGGGTTGTCTCCCCCCGCGTCACCGGGCCCCCCGCTGACGCTGACGTTGCCGGCGCCCACCGCGGGGAGCGCCTCGATCGCCGCCTCGACCGTCGCGGCGGAGGCGTCATGGGCGAGCGGGCCGGTCTGGCCGCCGTCGTAGTTCAGCTGGAAGGTGCCCCCGGTGGCGCGCACGGTCAGGACCTGCACCTCGTTGCGGGCGCCGTATTCCGCGTCGCTGACGTATTCGAAGCGGCAGTTCGATGCGAAGGCAGCATCAGGCCCTTCGACCCCTTCGACTTCGCCAGAGACATGGGCCGAGACGTAGGACAGCGAGGAGGCATCGTCGACACCGAGGACGGCGGGTGGGTCGACGGGAAGGGTCGTGCCGCTGACGACATTGGAGAAGGTCGGGCCATCGCCGCCGAACCTTTCGCCCTTGATCCGAGCGTAGTAGGTGGTGCCGGGCTCAAGGTCGGTGAAGGTCTTGTCCACGAGAACGACTTCTTCGCCGGGGGAGAGCGGCAGTTCTCCGCCGCCGTTGATCGCGCCGTCGCTGAAGCCGCTCGGGCTTTCTGCGACTTCGACGACCGCACCGGTGAAGCTGGTCAGGTCGGCTTTGACCAGGCCGGTGACGTGCATCGTCGTGTAGCCCATCGTCGGCGGATCGTCGAGTTTCTGTTCGCCGCCGATCGCCAGCGCCGAGGCGGGCGAAAGCACGGATGCAAGAGCTGCCGCGGCAACCAGTACCGCCACCGGCCATTTCACCTGAATACCTCCCGTTCCTGGAGTCCGAAAGCCCCCCTAGCTCTCGGGCTCAGTCCTGAACCTGGTCCCAGCTGCGTAACGATAGACAGTGCTGTTTACCGTGTCAACAGGGCCCGACTGCCACGAACCGCAAGCCGGCTATTCGAGTTCGAAGCTGGTCAAGTCCTGCGCGTACATCGGACTGATGACGAGGTCGTCGAGGTTGACCGAGTCGGCGACGAAGGTGCCGAGGGTGAGGGTGCCGAACGGCGCCCACGGCGCCTGCTCCATCACCTCGCGGTCGAGGGCGGCATATTCCGATTCCTGCCGCGGGCCGAGCTGCTGGCGCTCCAGCCTGTCGATCTTCGCGTCGACATCGGGGTCGCCGAAGCGGGCCCAGTTGGTATTGCCGACGGGAAGGATGCTCTCGCTCGCGAGCTGGGGGTGGAAGTAGTCGCTCGGGTGCGGGAAGTCGAGGAACCAGTTCGACCAGCCGGTGTCGAGGTCGGGGGTGCTGGAGTTGCCGATCACGGTGAAGTAGTTGGCCGCGTCTACCGTTTTCAGCTTCGCGTCGAAGCCGAGCTCGCTCAGCACCTGCTGGTAGTACTCGCCGGCTTCGTCGTTGGGGGTCAGGTTGTTGGTCCAGACCGTGATCGCGCGGTCCTGCGGGTCGGCCTGCTGAATCAGGCGCTTGGCCCGCCCGAGGTCGTGCGGATAGAGCTCGAACTGGCGGTAGCCCGGCATCTGCGCGGGCAGCACCTGCTGCGTCCGCTTCAGGGTGCCGGCGTAGATCCGTTCCAGCGCCTCCGGGTCGATCGCGTAGTTGACCGCGCGCCGCACCCGCACGTCGTCGAAGGGCGGCTCCTGCGTGTTCATCCAGAAGTAGTAGGTGCTGATCGTCGGCTCCTCGCGGAACTGGGTCCCCTCGAAGCGCCGCTTCACCTCCGGGTAGCGGTCGACCGGGGGCGGGTTCTTCATCCAGTCGACCTTGCCGCGTTCGACCTCCTGCAGCTGGCTGATCGGGTTGGCGCGGACTTCGAAGCCGATCCTGTCGACGTGGCCGTCGGGAAGCTGCGGCATCGCCGGGCCGTTGCTCGTCGCCCAGGAGGGGTTGCGCCGGTACTCCCAGCTGCGCCCCAGCTTCACCGCGGCGATCATGTACTGGCCGGTCGCGGGCGGCGGGCTCGCGGTCTGGTCCTCGGCCGGGGTGTCGGGCGGCAGCGGCGCCGCGAAGGGCAGGGCGAGCACGTAGCTGAAGGTGCCGCTCGGCTCGGCCAGGTGGATGACGATCCGGCCGCCGGCGTCGTCGGTCTCGATGCCGGGGATCCCGCCGCGCTTGGTCCTGGCGAACCGGTCGGCTCCGACGATCCCGGTGTAGAAGGTCGAGCCGAGCGAGTTGACGCGGAAGAGGCGTTCGATCGCGAAGCGGAAGTCGGAGGCGCGGACCGGCCTGCCGTCGGAGTACTTCAGCCCCGGGCGCAGCCGCAGCGTGTAGCGGCGCCCGCCGTCGTCGATCTTCGGCAGCGCCTGCGCCAAGCCCGGGATCAGCTCGGTCCCGGCCTTGCCGCTGGCGGGCTTGTAGGTGAGCAGCGGGATGTAGGTGGCGTGCAGCGCGGTCGCGGCTTCGAGACTGAACGCCAGCCCCGGATCGAGCGCGTCGGGGAACGAGTTGTAGGTCCCGGTCAGGGTCCCTCCCTGGTCCGATCCACCGCTCGACCCGCAGCCCGCCAGGGCCGCGCAGAGCAGCACGACAATCCCCAGACGGCCACTCGAGGACCGCAATTTCGTCAAGTCCCGCTCACTCTCGCTCGAACGCCGCCAAGAACATAGACGGAGACACCCCTCGTCGCCACCTATGAGCGCAACCGCCCGTGCTCGGACTGGTAGTGGCGCAGGGTGTCGCCGGTGCTCTCGCCCGGCATCCGCAACCGCTTGCGCAGGGTCCCGGCGAAGTCGTCGATCGCCATCCGCAGGATCTCTGCCCGGACCCGCAGCGAGTGCGGCCGGCTCTCCTCCGCCGCCTCCTCGGCCAGCGAGCTGAGAAAGGGCAGCAGTCCGGCGAGAGCGCGCTCCTCGTCCTCGGTGCGGAAGTAGTGGGTGATCGGGAAGTGGATGAGGTCGCGGCGGGCGCGGATCAGCTGCTCGGCGAAACCCGCCAGCAGCGATTCCAGCAGCGCCGGGTCGGCGTCGGCCAGCTTCTCCCCCAGCCGCTCCTCGGTCTCCTTGGCCAGGTGCACCTCGTGGGCGAGCGAGTCGCGGCGGGAGATCGCGCCGTAGATCGAGATCAACCAGGAGATGCTGGCGGTGAGCAGCCCGAGGCCGAACATCGTCTCCACCGGCCCCAGCACCCGCAGCAGCGGCGTCGCCGGCGAGATGTCGCCGTAGCCGAGGCTGGTGAGGTTGACGAGGGAGATGTAGAGGGCGTCGAGGAAGCCGGTGTGCTCGGCCGGGTTCAGCGCAGGGTCGAAGTTGAAGCCGCCCGGCAGCTGCGGCAGGAAGACCAGCGCCCACCCCACCGCCAGCAGCGTCGCCCAGGTGCTGACCACGGCGACGTAGCCGAGCGGACCGGCCAGCAGTCCCAGGGTGTCGCTGCGCGGCAGCCTCCGCGCCAGCCAGGCAACGCCCCGCACCACTTTGCGCGCCACCATCCCGCGCCCGAGCGGGTGGAAGAGGACGTCGAAGATGTCGCGCAGCGCGATCCCGATCAAGACGATGCCGAGCGCGGTCAAGACGATGTCCACGCTCGGCAAGCTATTGGACCGTATCGTCCCGTCCGTGCCGGGCCCGTCAATCCCCCTCTCGATCCTCGATCTCGCCGCCGTCGGGCGCGAGGAGACCGTCGCCGCGAGCTTCGCCGGCAGCGTCGAGCTGGCGCGGGCGGCCGAGCGCGGCGGCTACCGGCGGGTCTGGTACGCCGAGCATCACAACATCTCCTCGATCGCCTCCTCGGCCACCGCGGTCCTGATCGCCCACGTCGCCGCCCAGACCGGGACGATCCGGCTCGGGGCCGGCGGGGTGATGCTCCCCAACCACTCGCCGCTGGTGGTCGCCGAGCAGTTCGGGACGCTGGAGACGCTGCACCCGGGGCGGATCGACCTCGGGCTGGGACGGGCGCCGGGAACCGACCAGCGGACCTGGATGGCGCTGCGGCGCGACCCGGCCGCCAGCGACCGCTTCCCCGAGGACGTCGTCGAGCTGCAGCGGTTCCTCGGCGACGAGGAGCCGCTGCCGGGACTGCGCGCCATTCCCGGGCGGGGCACCAAGGTGCCGCTCTACATCCTCGGCTCCTCCCTCTTCGGGGCCGAACTGGCGGCGCAGCTGGGTCTCCCCTACGCCTTCGCCTCCCACTTCGCGCCGCGCCACCTGCACGAGGCGATCGCGGTCTACCGCGAGGGCTTCAGGCCCTCCGAGCAGCTTGCCGAGCCCTACGTCATCGCCGGCGTCGGCGTCATCGCCGCCGAGACCGAGGAGAGCGCCGCGGCCCAGTTCGAGGCGGCGCGGCGAATCCGGGCTCGCGCCCTCTTCGGCCGCGGCCGCAAGTTGAGCGAGGAGGACGTCGACGACCTCCTGCGCTCGCCGCAGGCGGCGGCCGTCGACGAGATGCTCGCCTACACCGGAAGCGGCGTCGCCGAGGAGGTCGCCGCCTACCTGGAGGGCTTCGCCGCCGACACGGGCGCCGATGAGCTGATTACCGTCCACTACTCGGACACGGTCGCCAACCGCCTGCGCTCGGTGGAGCTGGTGGCGCCACTGCGATGACAAACCAGCCAGCGATGCCCGAACACCCTCGTCCCAGCCTGCCGATCCTGATGTACCACAGCATCTCCGACGATCCCGGCGGCAGGAACGGCAGGCCGCTGACGGTGACCCCGGGCACCTTCGCCGAACACATCGAGTACCTCGCCGGCGAGGGCTTCAGCGGCCACTCGGTGCGGGAGCTGGTCGCCGCCCGGGAAGGGAGCGCCGAGCTCGGCCCCAAGCCGGTGATCCTCACCTTCGACGACGCCTACGGCGACTTCCACGCCGAGGCGCTGCCGGTCCTCGTCCGCCACGGCTTCTCGGCCACGGTCTACGTGACCACCGGGTACATCGGCTCCGCCACCAACCCGCTGACCGGCGACCGCAGGCACCACCGGCCGGTCCTCTCGCTCGCGCAGCTGCGCGAGCTGGTCGCGGCCGGGATCGAGTGCGGCGGCCACAGCCACACCCACCCGCAGCTCGACGACGTCCCCCCGGCGCGGCTGGCCGAGGAGGTGCGGCGACCGAAGGAGGTGCTCGAGGAGGGACTGCAGACGCCGGTCACGACCTTCGCCTATCCCTACGGCTACCACGACCGGGCGGCCAAGGAGGCGGTCGCGGCGGCCGGTTACCTGGCCGCCTGCCGGGTCGGGAACCTCGCCTGCGAGCCCGACGACGACCGCTTCGCACTGCCGCGGCTGACCGTCCGCTCGCGCACCGACGTGCGGCGGCTCGGCCGGCTCGTGCGGCGGGGGCCGTCGGCTCTCGGGCGGGTGCGCGCGAGCGGCAAGGACGAGCTCTGGCGCTTCGTCCGCCGCCACAGCCCGCTCGGCGAGAGGAGCGCGGGGTGAGCGGCAACGGCGCCTCCCCCTCGATCTCGGTCGTGATCTGCACCCACGACGAGCGCCGCTACGACGAAGTCGTCGCGGCGGTGCGCTCGATCGAGCGGCAGACCCACCCCGCCCTGGAGACGATGGTCGTCGTCGACCACAACCGGCCGCTCTTCGAGCGGTTGGCGGCGACCTTCCCCGACGGTGTCTCGGTGCTCGAGAACGGCGGGCCGCAGGGCGCGCCGTCCTCGAAGAACACCGGGGCGCTGATCGCCAGCGGCGACGTCGTCGCCTTCCTCGACGACGACGCGGTCGCCGCCGACGACTGGCTGGAGGAGATCGCCAAGGCGCACCGCACCCATCCCGGCATCCTCGGCATCGGCGGCTGGACCGAGCCGGCCTGGGAACGCTCGCAGCCGGCCTGGTTCCCGATCGAGTACGGCTGGGTCGTCGGCGCCAGCTACCGCGGCCTGCCGGACGCGGGAGGAGAGATTCGAAACACCACCGGCGGCAACATGTCGGTCGACCGCCGCGCCTACGTGGAAGCGGGCGGGTTCGACGTCAAACTCGGCAAGGTCGGGGTCCGCTCCGAGCCCGAAGACACCGAGCTCTGCATCCGCATCGGCAACATGCACCCCGAGCGCCGGTGGATCTTCTGGCCCGGCGCCAGGATCGCCCACAAGGTGCCGCTGGAGCGGGAATCGTTCCGCTACTTCCTCACCCGCTGCCGCTACGAGGGCCTCGGCAAGGCGGCGCTGACGGCGATCGCCGGCGGCCGCCGCGGCCTCGCCAGCGAGCGCTCCTACGCGCTCCGCATCCTCTCCAGCGGCGTCGCGATCCGGATCGCCAAGGGCCTGCGCTCCCGCGATTACTCCTTCTTCGCGCAGGCGGCGGTGCTCGTCGTCGGCCTCGCCGTCACCACCGCGGGCTTCGCCGAGGGCCTCTTCACCGTGAAGCTGCGCTCGCTCCTCGGGAGCAACCTCAAGCCCAGCTAAAAGCTGGCGGCGCAGGCGTTTCCCGCGCCTAAGATGGATCGCATGCCGTCACGGAGGAGACTGGTGCCGCTGGCGTTCCAGCGATTGCCGATCCGCTGGAAGCTGGCGATCGTCTCGGCCTCGCTCACCTTCGTGATCCTGCTGATCTTCGGCGGAATCGTCGGCGAGATGGCGACCAGCCGCATCCGCAGCGACTTCAACCGCGACCTCCAGGAGGCGGCGACGCGGCTGGTTAGCAAGACGCGGATCGTCGAACGACCCTTCAGCGAACCGAGCGTCTACGGCCCCAGCCTGGCGGCCGTCTCGCTCCCCACCGGCGCCACGGCGCGAGTGGTGAGGGCGGACGGGACGATCCTCGACGAAGCGCCGAAGCAGGGCCCCGACCTCGGTCCCCCGAGCTCCGGGATCGGCAGCGCCGGCGGCCTGACGGTCGCGACCGAGCCCGTCTACGGCCCCAACAACGAAGTCGTCGGCTACATCCAGTACGGCCGCAGCGACGACCACGTCGACTCGACCGTGACCCGGCTCTGGCTGTTCATCGTCTTCGGGATCCTGGGCGGGACCGCGCTGGCGGTGCTGGCCGGCGTCGCCCTGGCCCGGCGGGCGATGCGGCCGATCGCGACCCTGACCTCGACCGCGCGGGAGATCGCCACCACCCGCGACCCCGCCAGGCAACTGCCGCAGCCCAGCGCCGACGACGAGGTGGCCGAGCTGTCGCGGACCCTGCAGGAGATGCTGAACGCGCTGAACGCCTCGCAGACCGAGCGCGAGGCGGCGATGCAGAAGCAGCGCGAATTCGTCGCCGACGCCTCGCACGAGCTCCGCACCCCGCTGACCAGCATCCTCGCCAACCTCGAACTGCTCGAAGCCCAGCTCGGCAAGGTCGACTACGGCGAAGAGCGGGAACTGGCCTCCTCGGCGGTGCGCTCCTCGCAGCGGATGAGCCGGCTGGTCTCCGACCTGCTGATCCTCGCCCGCTCCGACGCGGGCCAGACCCGGCCCCAGTCCGACGTCGACCTCGCCGAGATCGCGATGAGCGCGGGACGCGAGATCGCCCCCAGCCTCGGCGAGCGCTCCCTGCACGTCGACTGCGAGCCGGCGCCGGTGCACGGCAACCAGGACGAGCTGCACCGGCTCGTCCTCAACCTGCTCGACAACGCGGCGCGCTACTCGCCCGAAGGCGCCGAGATCTCCCTCGCCACCCGCCGCGACCGCGGCACGGTCCTGCTCGAGGTCGCCGACAGCGGTCCCGGGATTCCCGAGGAGATGCGGGAGCGGGTGTTCGAGCGCTTCGTCCGCGGCCAGAGCTCCTCCGACACGGCGGCGAGCAACGGCACCGGCCTCGGGTTGGCGATGGTCCGCGCGATCGCCGCCTCGCACGGCGGCAGGGTCAGCGCCGAGCGCTGCGAGCGGCTCGGCGGCGCGCGCCTCGTCGTCGCCCTGCCGGCGCTACAGTCGCCCGACCAACCACGAGGAAAGCAGGGGCAACCATGGCGAAGAGCGAGTCCCCCGCCGAGCTGATCGACGCGCGGATCGCGGAGCTCGGCGACTGGCGCGGCGAGACCCTCGCCCGGGTCCGGGCCTTGATCAAGGAGGCCGACCCGGACGTGGTCGAGGAGTGGAAATGGCGCAACCCGGTCTGGTCCCACGACGGGATCGTCTGCACCGGCGAGGCCTACAAGGACAAGGTGAAGATGACCTTCGCCAAGGGCGCCTCCCTCGACGATCCCTCCGGCCTCTTCAACTCCAGCCTCGGCGGCAACACCCGCCGCGCGATCGACGTCGGCGAGGGCGAGGAGATCGACGCCGAGGCGCTGAAGGACCTCGTCCGCGAGGCCGTCGCGCTGAACGCGTCCGGGTGAGCGGGCGATGGGCAGGCTGATCGCGACCGCGCAGGCCACCCTCGACGGCGTCGTCGACCCGGTCGGCGAGTGGGTGCAGCCGGACGCGGACCACGGCGAGCACTCCTTCGAGCGCCAGTCGCGCTCCAGCGGGATGGTGCTGGGCCGCAAGACCTTCGAGGGCCTGGCGGCCTACTGGCCGGACAAACAGGGGAAGTGGGCGGACATGGTCAACGCGATCCCGAAGTACGTCGGCTCCAACACCCTCTCCGGCGAGCTCCCCTGGAACGCGACGCTGCTCGAGGGCGACCTCGCCGACTCGATCCCGAAGCTGAAGGACGAGGTCGACGGCGACCTCTTCATGCACGGGAGCGGCGAGTTCGCCCACGCCCTCGCCGAGCGGGGCCTCGTCGACGTCTTCGAGGTCTACCTCAACCCGATCGTCTGGGGGGACGCCAACCTCCACGTCCTCGGCGACCGGGGCACCGTCTGGCTGCAGCTCGAGGACGTCAGGCGTTTCGAGTCCGGCGTGGTCCTCCTCACCTACCTGCCGCGGGGGTGACTAGCGGCCGGTTCGCTCGCGGTGCTTGCACCCCGGCCAGCAGCAGGGACGGCGCATCCCTTCCTGCAGCTCTTCCCGGGTGCGCCGGATGCGGCGCTCGCGGGTGGCCGGCCGCTTCGCGTCCTCGACCCAGCAGATGAACTCGTTCCGGGCCAGGGGCGTGATGTCGTTCCAGGCATCGAGCGCCGTCGCATCGGCGACCAGCGCGTCGCGCAGGTCCGCGGGCAGATCGTGCACCACCCCGCCGGGGAGCGTCTGAGCTTTCGCCGATCCGGCCATGCCGACGAGGATGCCAAATGCCGCCGCTGCCGACCCCGGGGGCCCGCCGCCGAAGGTGCCCTAGGCTTGCGCCGTGCCCTTCACCCGCAAGAACCTCAAGGCGGACCTGGAGGACGTCGGGTCGAACTTCGACGGCTCGCCGGACCTTGAGTTCCGCCTGGCGACCAGGGCGCTCGAGCTCGAGCGGTCCGGTCTCGGCTACCAGCGCATCCCGCCCGGCTATCGCTTTCCCTACGGCCACACGCACGAGAAGCAGGAGGAGGTCTACGTGGTCCTGCGCGGGAGCGGTCGGATGAAGCTCGACGACGAGATCGTCGAGCTCGCGGAATGGGACGCGGTGCGGGTCGCGCCCGGTACCTGGCGAGGCTACGAGGCCGGGCCGGAGGGCCTCGAGATCCTCGTCGTCGGCGCCCCCAACCTCGGCGACGACCCGCGCGGGGACGTCGAGGGCCAGCGCGACTGGTGGACCGACTAGCGCCGGACGTGAGCGCGGGATGACGTCAGGACGAGTGGAGGGGAAGTCGGCGATCGTCACCGGCGCCGCCAAGGGCATCGGCCGGGCGACCGCGGAGGTCTTCGCCCGCGAGGGGGCGCGGCTGGTGCTCAACGACGTCGACGAGCCGGGCCTGCGGCAGGCCGCCGCGAGCCTGGGCGACGGAGTCGAGGTGGTGACCGTGCTCGGCGACGTCTCCGTCGAGGAGGACGCGCGCCGGATCGTCGCCGCCGCGATCGAGAGCTTCGGCGTCCTCGACACCCTCGTCGCCAACGCCGGGATCATCCCGCTCAGCGGGATCGAGGAGGCCAGCGCCGAGGAATGGGACGAGGTGATGGCGGTCGACGGCCGCGGGATGTTCCTCACCTGCAAGTTCGCGGTCGAGGCGATGGGCCCCGAGGGTGGCTCGATCGTCTGCCTCTCCTCGATCTCCGGCCTTGCCGGCCAGTCCAGCCAAGCCGCCTACGGCCCCGCCAAGTTCGTCGCCTCCGGCCTGACCAAGCACCTGGCGGTCGAACTGGCGCCGCGGGGGATCCGGGTCAACGCGGTCGCCCCGGGGACGATCCGAACCGAGGCGGTCGCGGCGCTGCCCGAGGGCTATGTCGAGCCGATGCGGGCGGCTCACCCGATGGGAAGGCTGGGCGAGCCCGGCGAGGTGGCGGAGGCGATCTGCTTCCTCGCCTCCGACGCCGCGTCCTTCGTCACCGGGGCGATCCTGCCCGTCGATGGCGGCTACCTGGCTCGCTAGAACAGCGGCATCGGTCCCAGCGTGAAGTCACGCAGGAGGGGATGCCCCAGACCCTCTACCCCTCCGTAGCCGTAGCTGTAGGTGGTGTCCGATGCGCTGATGGTCTGCGTGAGGGTGCCTTCTTTGGGAGCCGTCCAGGCCGACACGGTGCCGCCCTTGTCGACCAGGGCGAACTTCACCCCGAGCAGCCCACCGCTGAATACCAGCCCGGTTTTGGTTGCCAGGGTGGTCGCGGTCCCGTTGACCCACTTGATGATTTTGAGTTCGACGGTGTTGGTGGCCGTTTGAGCGACCCGCAGCTGATAGCCGCTCTTCGCAGATCCCGCATTGAGAGCGTTCAGCCAGAGGGCGAAGTAGTAGTTGGTGCCGGCGGCGGAGGCCAGGTTGTGGGTGGCGATGACCGCGTCTCCGCTGCCAGTGTCGCTCATCATGGCCTTCTGCCAGTAGGCGCCGGCGGTCGCGCTTTCCATTTCGTTTGGCATCCACCCGGAAGTGGGGTACGCCTTCCCGGTTTTGACCGCCGCCGTCGCCCAGGGGAGAGCGACCCACGGCGCCGTCAGGGCAACCGGGGTCGTGCTGGAGGCGAAGGTGTCGGTCACCAGCATGGCTTTCGCCGCTGCGTCGAAGCTCGTGACTTTCTGGGTCAGCAGGCCGACCTTGAAATTGGTCACCCGGGTCGCGGTCGAGCCGGTGATCTCGACCCCGGCATTGCCGCCCATGAAGGCCAGGTCGTTTTTGCTGACGATCGTGAGCAGACCCGAGCCCGTGTCGCCCAGGGCGCTGATGGTGTAGCCGGAGTCGACCAGGGCGATCCGGCCGCCAGCGGGGAACGAGTACCCGGCTTTGGAGCCGAGCAGGGTTTCGACGCCGTTGTCCCAGCGCTTCAGGCTGACCGTGTAGATATTGGCGGCGGTTTCCTGCATCGCCATCTCATAGCCGGTCTTCGCCGTCGCCGGAGCGCTCATGTCGAGCCACAGCGAGACCCGTCCGCCCACGCCGGGCCCGGTCGCGATCGTGGCCTGGGCGGCGGTCCCGGGCCCCGGTTCCACGCTGCTTTTCCCGGTGTCGGTCACGGGCGCCATGAAGTAGGCCCCGTTGGCAGCGGTGTCCGCGGGCCCGTAGCCGTTGGCGTTGTTTTTGCCCTTGCGGGTGGAGGTCCACTGCAGCGGCGCCCATTTGGTCGCAAAGTCAGAGACGGGGGTGGTGCCGCCGTTGAACGCCTCGGTCACCGGCATCTGGTAGATGGGGGATTTCGTCTGGAAGGCGACGTCGGCTCCGTAGACGGTCGACGTCCCGTTGGTCACGACCAGGCGGTAGTGGTATTCGGGTGCTTGCAACCCGGTTAACGGCGCGTCCACAGCCATCCAAGCGGCAGTGTTGGTCCCACCGTTGTAGGAGCCCGCTGGAGATTCGGGAGTTTTGCTCCCGTAGGAGGCGGTCAGGCCGTATTCGAAGTAGTAACTGGCGTCGACCCCGGCCGGGTTGACCGACCCGCGCAGGGTGGCGGTCGTTGCGCCGATCGCGATCGGGCCGGTCGATTTCGCGCCCGGGACGGCGCCCGCACCCGACCACGCCTGGGTGAGGCGCTGGATTCCGCTCGAAGAGGCATAGGCGCCGACGACGTGGCACTCGGTGGAGGTCGGGCAGGACACGCCTCTCACGGATGGCGACTGATTGAGACCGAGGTCTGCAGGGGGCTTCGGTGCCTGCAGCCTCCACCCACCGCCGGACCAGTGCAGCGCGCGGCCGTCGAGGCCCACCGCGCGGCAGGAGGTAGCCGAGCCGCACGAGACGTCGTAGAGCTTGGTCGCCTGGTTGGTTTCGCTGTAGACCCGCTCCTCGATCCACATGCTCCCGGTCCAGCGCTGCGTGAAGGCCCACCTCTCGCCGGCGATGTCGTTGAGGCCGTAGTGGCCGACCGCGAGGCAGACGGAGGTCGTCGGGCAGGAGATCCCCTCGAGCCAGAAATTGGTTTCGGGATTCGTGTGAGCAACGATGTCGGCGCTCTCACTGACCCATTCGGAGCCGCTCAACCGCTCGATCAGCGGTTTGTTGGACAACGTGGCGCCGCCGGGGCTCGCGACGTGCGTTCCCACGGCTTTGCAGAAGGTCGCGCTCGCGCAGGAAACGGACTCGAGGGAGTTGTCTTCCAGGCTCGGTTCGCCACCCGGGGTATAGGGATTGGCGCTCTGACGCACCGTCCAGGCGGTGCCGTCCCAATGCAGGGCCAGAGTTTTGTCGACCCCAACGCCGTTGGCCGGAGAGCTGTAGCCGACCGCCTCGCAGCTGTTGGCGGCCGGGCAGTCGACGTCGTTCAGGTGGTAGTCGGATTCGGCGGGCTCCTGCAGCCCGGCGGAGACGTCGCTCCAGGCGCTGCCGTTCCATTTCATGATCAGCGGCCGCTCAGGTTGCCAGTTTTCCTCCACTCTCCCTACTGCCAGGCAGTTGGTCGCGCTCGCGCAGGAGACCGCCGAGAGGATCCCGTCGCCCCACGAGGGAGCCGGTGGCACCGCCGCCGTCCAGCTCGTCCCGCTCCAGCGCTCGGCGGAAGGCCACATCCGGCCGCTTTCGGAGTTCAGGTAGTAGCCGACCGCGATGCAGTTGCCGGCGGCCGGACAGGAGACGTCTTCGAGGCCATCGAGGGTGGAGGAGGCCGGGCCGGTGCTCGGCTCGTTCACCCAGGCGGTGGTTGCGACCTGATCGGGCCCGGTGTGAGTGCCCTGGCTCGATTTGGCGACGATCCGGTAGTGGACCGTCCAGCCGACCGACAGCCCTTCCAGGGCGGCGCTCACTGCCTGGAAGCCGCTCCCGGCGGGAAGTGATTTTTCTGCGGTTTTCGAGCCGTAGGAGTCGCTCGAGCCGTATTCGAAGTAGTAGGTCGTGGCATAACCGCGGGGATCGACCTTGGATGCCATGGTGATCTTCGACTGCGTGACTTCGCCCGGCGGCTGGATCTCCAGGCCCGGGCCCAGGGTGGTGAAAGTCTGATCGGCGCCGAATGCGGTTCCTCCGCCGCCCACGGCCCTGACCCGGTAGTGGTAAGTGGTCCCGGGCTCAAGGCCGCTCGCGAGCTGGCCGAATTCGACCGGGCTGGTCCCCGAACCGGCGCTCCAGCCGGGCGAGGCGGGCATGATGGTGCCGTAGTCGGCGGTCTTCCCGTATTCGAAGTAGTAGTAGGCGGCCTGCCCACGGGGGTTGATCCAAGTGTTGAGGCGGGCGCTCGTCAGGCCGACTTCGGTGGCAGGGGTGGTGGTGGTGTCGGGCGGGACCTGCGGGGTGGTGAACGTCTGGTCAGGTCCTTCGACGGTCCCGGCGGAGTTCGAGACGACGAGCCGGTAGTGGTAGGTCTGACCCGCCTCCAGACCGGTGAGGGAGTAGCCCGCGAGGAAGGGTTCGGTGCCCGAGCCGGCACTCCAACCGGGGGCCGCCGGAGCGTTATTGCCGTAGGCGGTCGTTTTGCCCCACCGGAAGTAGAAGTTGGTGGCGGCGCCGTTGGGGTTCAGCCAACCGAGGATTACAGCGGTGGTTTCGGTGATGTCGGTGGTATATGCGGCTGCGACGCCGGGCAGGTTTGACGCCGTCGTGAATTCCTCATCGGCACTGAAGGCGGCTTCGCCCTGCATGTTCAGGGTCACCATGCGACAGTGGTAGGTGGTGTTCGGCTGCAGGTTGGGGACCGTTACGGAGACGGGCACAGAGCTGGTCCCACTGCCGACGTTCACCTGCCCGCTCGCCCACATCCCGTAGGCTTCGGTCGGCCCGCACTGGGCCCACCAGTTGGTGCTGATGCCGCGGGGGTTGACGCCGCCCTCGAGTTTGACCGAGGTCGGGTTGATTTCGGTCGGCAGCAGGTCGTAGGGGACCGGCACGGTCGATTCGTTGACGACCACTTCGTCGTCGGACGGGGTGGAGAAGGCGTGCAAGGGCAGGAGGTGGTTGAGGAGCATGTCGTGCTCTTTGGGGAAAGAGCCCCGCTTGAGCCCGAAGGCCACTCTTTCCTTGTTGACGACCATCCACGAGCAGGGGCCCCATTTTTCGTTCTTCTGCCAGGTGCCCATCCGGCTGTTGTGGAAGCCGGCAACTTGGACTTCGTGGACGAAGACGGTCCAGTCCGTCTCGCCGTCTTCGTCGACGTCGTTGTTTCCTTCGGGGCAGGCCCAACCGAGCTTGGCGGCCTTTACCGCATTGTAGAAGTCGATGTTTTCGAAGCGCCGGTGGGCGGTCGCCCTCTTGCCCCCCGAGGGCGCGCCCTGCTGCGCCGTCCCCCACATTTTTTCGTCTTTGTATTCCTTCTCTTTGATGACGCTTGGAAGGGGTTTGTCCACCTGGGTTTTGCCCGCCCTCCAGCCGTCGAGGGCGAACTTGTAGGAGTAGGGCTTTGCGGTCCAGGTTCCTTTTTTGGCGCCGTAGAGAGGCCAATGGAGGTCGATGCTCAGGCCGGTGATGGTGATGCCGACGGGGTCGACCCACATCTGCATGTTGTGGCCGTCTCTGTATCTGACGATCTCTTGGTCGGGCGGCAGCGAGCGCGACTGCACGCCGGTCGGGCGCAGGCCGATCCCATCGCCGGGAAGCGGGGCCTTGCCAATCAGCCTTTCGAGGTAGACCGCTTCGCAGGTCTTGGGGTTGATGGCGATTTCTTCGCGGATGAGTTCCCGCCCGTCGGCGGGCATGACGGCGGAGGAAGGCGTTTCGATCGAGCACCCCGTGCCACCGTGGATGGGGGTGCCGTGGTAGCGAACCGTCTCTTCGAAGCGAACCGAGGGCCCTGCCGGGTCCGGCGTGTAGTGGATCCAGCCGTTGGGGGATTCGGTCACCCCGGGCGCCAGCTCGACCGGGCCGTGGGGCTTTGGGGCGGCCGTATGGCTGCGGTGCCGTCCTGCGGCCTGGGCCTTCTGGTGCTTGGCGGGCCGTGAGTTCTTCTTCTTGCGGTGCTTTGCCTTCTTGTGCTTGCGGTGCTGGGCCTTTTTGTGCTTGCGGACCTCTGCCTTATCGGGGTGATTGCTCGACGGCTCGGCCGCGGAAACGGCAGCGACAGCCGTCATCGCGATCAGGGCAACGCCCACCACTCCAACCAGAAACCATCCACGAGACCACCGCATATCCAGCATCCAGCTCTCCCTCGGTAATCGAGAGCGACCCCAGCGCGCTCTCGCCTCGGCGGCAGTATAAACACATCTGTTTCTGTCTGTAGGTAACTTGTTTTTTTATAAAGGTTAAAAGTTTTCAAGTGTTGGGGAGGCAGCGCTCGAGGGGCGACCTAACGAAATTCCTTGACTTTTTGACCACTAGCGCAAAGGGTCTTGCGCCAAAGGTGCGTGGGGGGTCCAACGAGGTCTATGTCATCAGCCGTCAGGACGCCCAGCCATGCGAAGCCTCAAGACCCGGGAAGCGGCGGCGCTTCTCAACATCAGCCCCAACACGCTGAGGACGTGGGAGCGCAAGTACGGGTATCCGAAGCCGCTTCGCTCTCCGGGCAAGCACCGCGCCTACACGTATGCCGAGATCGCGGCGCTGCGGGACGCCCTCGCCAGAGGCCTGTCGGTTCAGTCGGCGATCAGCGCCGTGCGCGAGGAGCTCGGCGCCGACACGGAGGCGCTCGTCATCGCCCTGGACGCCTTCAGCACCGCCGAGGCGGACCGGGCGATGGAGGCCTCGCTGGCGCTGCGCTCGCTGGAGCGCTCGGTCGACGAGGTGCTGCTGCCGGCGCTCGACGAGATCCGGCGGCGCGACGGGCACGTCAGCGCCCGCTGGGCGGCCTCGCTGCGCTGGGGGGTCGACTGGCTCGGGCGCGCGCAGCGCCTGTCGCGGCCCCTCGATCCCGGGCCGGGGGTCCTGATCGGCGACGCCTCCGGCGGCGGCCTCGCCGCCGCCCGCGCCAGCGTCCACGCCCTGGAGTTGTTCTGCCGGCGCGACGGCCTGCGGGTGCTGGTCCTCCCGGTGGAGGCGCACGGCCGCCTCGGGGAGGCGCTGGCCGCGGTGGAGCCGCTCTGCGTGGTGGTGGTCGGTGGGCAGGCCAGCGACGAGCAGGTCGCCCGCTGGACGTACTCGGTGCGGCGTAGCGCCGCGGAGCCGGCGATCGCGCAGTACCTCCGGCCTGACCGCGGCGGCGGCTCGGGCGCGACGGACCACGTCCTCACCGGCCCACCGGTGGCCGCCCACCGACAGCTGCGGGACCTCGTGGCCGCCTCCCGCGATGCAAAACGTGTCGCTTCGCCCGCGGAAGCGCACGGTTCGGCGCAGCCGGGTTGACCTGCGGCGGGGCCTGGCTACCTTCGCGCCAAGGCAACGTCGATTCCGGGAGGTCCGGGGATGTCCCAGTGGCAGGAGGAGTACCCAGCGGTTGGCAGGGCGCTCGCCCCCGAGTACCGGAGCCTGCCCCGGGAGGACGTCGAGGCGGTTCTCGAGGCAAGCTTCGGCGAGGGCTTCGGGCTGGACCAGGCCGAGGGCTTCCTCGCCGACATCGGCCGCACCCTCGGCAAGGTCGCGCAGGTGGCGGCGCCCGTCGTCCAGCGGATCCTGCCGGGCCTTGCCTCCGGGGCCCTCGGGGGCGCCGCGCTGGGGCCGCTCGGTGCCATCGGCGGGGCGCTGATCGGCGGCATCGGCGGCGCCCTGGGATCGAAAGGGCCGGCCCGGCCGGCGCCGAGGCCAGCCGCGCCCGGACCCGCCGCGGTTCCCGCCGCCGCCAGCCCCGGCGGTGCCGTGGGGACGCTGCTCGCCGCCCTCGGCAGCCCGACGGTGCAGCAGGCGCTCGGCGCGATGATGCTCGGCCGCGCCGGCAGCCGTTCCGTGCCGACGCCGAACGGCGGCCAGCTGCCGGTCGCGGCGGTGACCAGCCTGCTGGGAATGCTCGCCAACCGCGCCTCCGCCGAGTGGGAGGAGACCTTCGCCGCCGAGGCGCCGAGCGGGGAGACCGCTTGGGAGGGGCTCGACCTGGCGGCGCCGGAGGCCAGGGCGGAGTGGGTGCTGGGGCAACTGGCTCCCCTGGAGGGGACCACCGAAGAGGCGACCGGCGACGAGGCGGTCGGCGATCCGGAGCCGGGCGGGGAGGCGAGCGACGAGGGCTGGATCGACGAGCTGTACGACGAGCTCGAGGAGCAGATGGTCGCGAGCGACGAGGCCGCCTACGGCGCCGAGGCCGAGCGCTGGAGCTTGAGCGCCGATGGATGAGATGACGCAGATGCTGCTGTCCCAGCTTGCCGCGGGCAACGGGCCGCCGGCGGGGTTCTCGGTCGCCGACTTGGTCGAGCAGCAGCTCGGGGACAATCCGATGGCGGCGCCGATCGTCGCCGGCCTGCGCCAGCGCGAGGCCGCGGCAGCGGACGCGGAGGACCCGGAGCCCGCGGTCGAGCTCGACCCCACCGAGCTCGACCCCGAGGTGGCGGACGTGCTCGAGCGCCTCTACGCGGAGGTCGCGGAGCGGCGCGAGCGGCAGCGGCTGCTCGCCGACGCGCTCGGCGCCTGCGAGCGCTGCTTCGGCGAGGACGAGGCCTGCCCGGTCTGCCGCGGGCGCGGCCGTCCGGGGGGTCGACGCCCCGACCCGGTGCTCTTCGAGGAGTTGGTCAAACCGGCGCTGAGGCGGGTCGAAGACCTGCCGGCGGCGCTTTCAACGCAGGTCGAATAGTCCCTACCAGGAGGAGATCCAGATGCCAGACACCGCAGAGGCCTATGACGAGGCCTACGACGAGGATTACAGCGAGGCCTACGACGGCGAGTCGTCGGACGAGGCGCGGCTCGGAGGCCCGCGGCGGATCGTCACCGCGCGGCCGACGCCGCTGCCGCCCCGCCCGGCGGAGCGGCCGGTGACGCAGGCCCAGCTGCAGACCGCCGTCAACAAGCTGAACGGCGACATCAGCCGCAACAGCACCGCGATTCAGCGCGTCAACACCAGCGTCACCGCACTCGGACGGGACGTGCGCCGGCAGAGCAGCCGCGCTCGCGACGCCCGCAAGGACATCGGCCAGCTGCGCGACGCGCTGGTGATCATGCCGCTGCTCTCGAGCACGATGGGGGCGGGCAATCCGATGATGAGCGCGCTCCTGCCGATGCTGATGCTGAGCGGCATCGGCGAGTCCGCTCAGGCGGGCAGCAGCGGCAGCTCCGGCGGCATGCTCGGCGGTGACCAGACGACGATGATGATGCTGGTGATGGCGATGTCGGGTGCGTTCGGCAAAGGGAGCTAGCCATGGAATTCAGCCTCAGCAGCTATGTGCTGGCCGGCCTCCTGACCAAAGACCTGCCGGATCCCGGCTTGGCGGCGCAGACCCGCCTGATGGCGGCCATGGCCGGCAGGAACCCGGTGGTCCCGATCCTGGTCGCGACCGCGGTGCGCGAGGGCCATGTCGGCCCGGCGCCGACCGCGCCCGCACCGGCGGCGCCGCTGCCGGGAGGTGCGGCCAGCGAAGCGACCACGCCCGCGAAAGTGCAGGTCCCGGGGCTCCCCGACGACCCGGAGGAGGCGACGGAAGTGCTCGAGCGCCGGGGTCTGGTGGCGGCCACGGCGAAGGTGGCCAGCGGCGAACCGCGGGGCGGGGTGATCGGCTGCGAGCCTGAAGCCGGCACCGTCGTCCCCGCCGGCAGCACCGTGACGATCCTGGTCAGCGCCGGACTGGAGGTGCCGGACGTCGTCGGCAAGGAATGCGAGGAGGCCGAAGCGATCCTCCGCATCGCCGGGTTCGAGTCGATCGAGATCGTCGAGTCGGACAAGGCGGGCGCCGAGACAGTCGTCTCCCGCCAGAAGCCGAAGGCGGGGCGCTACGTCGACTCCGACTCGATCGTCCGGCTCCACGTCTTCCGGCCGCGGCGGAGGCTGAGCGCCGCCAGATCGTCCGAAGAGTCCTAGCGGCCGGCCGCTGCGCTCATGGACCCGACGTTGAGCCGGCTGGTCGAGGCCGGCGATCCCGACCAGGAGCTGGCCCTGCTCGTGCGGCTCGACGGCTCGCCGGCGGCGTTGCCGGCGGGCACGCGGGTGGTGTCGAGGTTCGGTGACGTCGCGACCGTGCGGGTGCGGCGCGGCGCCGTGGAGGAGCTGTGGGAGTCGCCGCTGGCGCGCAGCGTCAAGGCGCCGCGCTCCTACCGGCCCGAACTGGTCGGCGTCGACTCCGAGGCGGTCGACCCGGTGACCGTCGACCGGCGCCGTCCGGAGGGGCTGGAGCCGACCGGTCGCGGCGTCGTCGTCGGCATGCTCGACTGGGGGCTCGACTTCCGCCACCCCGCCTTCCGCCGCGACGACGGCGGCACCAGGCTGCTCGCCCTCTGGGACCAGGCGGGCGAACCCGACCCGGCGCGCCCCAACCGCTTCGGCTACGGGCGCATCCACGACCGGGCGGCGATCGACGCCGCCCTCGGCCGGGAGGACCCGGCGGCCGCGCTCGGCTACGACCCGGCCGTCTGGGATGCGGGCGAGGGGACGCACGGGACGGCGACGACGTCGGTGGCGGCCGGCTCGGCGTGGCCCGGCGGCGTGTCCGGGGTCGCGCCCGACGCCGAGATCGTCTTCGTCGGCCTGGGCGGGGCCGAGGCGCTCGGGGACTCGGTCGCGGTCGCCGAGGCGATCGACTTCGTCCGCGAGACCGCCGGCGACCGCCCCTGGGTGGCGAACCTGAGCCTCGGTCGCCACGGCGGTCCGCACGACGGCTGCACCCTGGTCGAGCAGCTGCTCGACGCGGTGGTGCGGGAGGCGCCCGGGCGGATGATCGTCAGCTCGGCCGGCAACTACTTCTCGAGCGACGTCCACACCAGCGCCCGCCTCGACCAGGGCGACGTCCTGCGGGTGCCGCTGCGGCTCGACCCCGACCGCCCCGCCCTCCACGAGATCGACCTCTGGTACAGCGGCAGGGACCGGTTCCTGGTCGGCCTGGAGGCACCGGACGGGCGCTCGCGGGCGCTGGCCCGTCCCGGCGGCGACGTGACGCTGACGGTCGGCGGCCGCGCCGTCGCCCGCATCCAGCACCGCCGCGACGATCCCAACAACGGTCGCAACCAGGCGGTCCTGCGAATCGACCCCGAGGCCCCCCACGGCGATTGGCGGCTGGTGCTGGTGGGGGTCGAGGTCCTCGACGGGCGCTTCCACGCCTGGATCGAGCGCGAGGCGAGCCGGGCCGGCACGCAGGCGCGCTTCGAGCCCGACCGCGCCGTCGCCACCACCACCACCGGCACGATCTGCAACGGCCTCCGCAACCTCGCGGTCGGCGCCTGCGACCACCACGATCCGGACCGCCCGCCGACCCGCTTCAGCAGCAGTGGCGACACCGTCGACGGCCGCGCCAAGCCGGTTCTGCTGGCGCCGGGGGAACGGGTCCTCGCGGCCCGCAGCCGGCCCCGCGGCGCGTCGCCCGAGGAGGCGCCGCTGAGCGTGCGGATGTCCGGCACCAGCCTCGCCGCCCCCTTCGTCGCCGGCGCGGTCGCCTGCCTGATGGAGGCTGCCGGCCGCGTGCCCGCCTCGCGCCTGCGGGCGGCGCTGCTCGAGTCGGCCGACGCCTACGAGGGCGACGAGGCCGAGCGGGCCGGCAACGGCTACCTGAACCTGCGAGCGGCGGTGGAGGCGGTGCGCGGCGGAGCCCGCAGCGCCGGGCGCGACGCCGGCCTGCCGGCGCCATCGGAATCGATCGAACCCGAGGAGGGGGAGGCAATGACCAGCTTCGAAGAACCGAGTACCGCGGCGACCGACGGCGCCGGGGCGTCACGAGAGCCCGACGACGTGCTGCGCGATCTCGCGATCTCGGCCCGCGGCCTCTTCGACGTCTACGTCCTCGGTCGCCGCGAGGCCGATCGCGAGCGCCTCCTCGGCAAGGTGGAGTTGGTCGCCGGCCCCGGGGACCGGCTCGAGGCGGCCCGGCCGGGCGACCTGCTCGTCCGCGGCGCGATGGGCGAGGGGCTGGCGTTCCTCTCGACGCTGGTGACCGGGGAGCTGCTCGACACCGCCACCGCGCGTTCCGAGGGGTACGAGGTCGAGGCCAACCTCCCCGGCCGCTGCGCCTGGGTGGTCGAGGGCGGCTCGCTGCCGCGTCCGCGCGAGGACCGCTTTGCCCGCCGGGTCGCCGACCGCCAGGGCTTCCTCCCCAACGACCAGGCGCTGCTGCGGCTGGTCCCCGCGGCTCTGCCCGCCGCGCCCGAGGAATTCGGCGAGGCCGTCAACCGGCGCAGCCGCGATTACATCCGCTGGTACCAGGGGGCGCTCAACCAGCTCGAATCGGCCCAGCTGGCGGTCGACGGCATCGTCGGGCCGCGGACCCAGGCGGCGGTGCGCAAATACCAGGCGCGCAAGGGGCTCGCCCTCGACGGCATCGTCGGGCCCAACACCGAGCGGGCGCTGATGGCCGACGGCGCCGCTCCGCCGCCCGGCTACGAAGGCCCGCTGCCGGCGCCGCCCACTCCCCCGCTCCCGGTGCCTCCGGTTCCCGTCCCGCCGCCGCCGTTTCCGCCCGTTCCGCCGCCGCCCGGGGACGACGGGGTGAGCCGCTGGCGCACGCTGCTCGGGCCGGAATGCCGCGACGGCAACGACGTCACCGACCTGATCGACGGCCCTGAGACCTTCCGCGCCTTCCACGCCGCGATCAGGACCGCCAACGCCCGCGGCCATTACATCTACCTGCTCGGCTGGTGGCTCGACATCGACGAGCCGCTCGACGTGCCGACGTCGGGCCCCGCCTGCCCGCCGGCGCCGCGCGGCGGCCCGTCGACGGTGCGCAACCTCTTCACCGCGGCAGCCGCGGCGGGCGTGCAGATCCGGATGATGCTCTGGGACCAGAGCGGCAAGTCGAAGAACACCGCCGAGGTCGCCTTCGTCAACGGGCTGCCCGGCGGCGCCGCGATCCTCGACAACCACCAGAGCGCGCCGGTCTTCGGCTCCCACCACCAGAAGCTGCTGGTGGTCAGGGGCAGCGAGGGGCTGATCTCCTTCTGCGGCGGCATCGACGTCAACTGCGACCGGATCTGCCCGATCGGCTCCTGCTCGGGCGGCGGGAGCGGCAGCGGTGGCGGTGGCGCCGGCACCGTCGATGGCGCCGGCAGCGTCGCGGTGGCAGCCTCGGGCAGCGCCGGCAACGTCGGCCAGCCCCACCACGACGTCCACTGCCGGGTGGTCGGCCCGGCGGCGCACGACCTGCTCGGCGTCTTCGCCAAGCGCTGGTTCTGCAACGCCGAATCGGCGACGCTGGACAGAGCCAAGGGTCCGCTGCTGGGCCTCGCCGAGCCGGTTCCGGCGCCGGTGGGGTCGATGGTGGTGAGGGTCGGCGAGACCCTGAACGCGACCGCGACGATGCCGGGCGGCGTCGTCAGGACCTTCCGCGACCGCACCGTGCAGGAGATCCTGCTGGCGGTGATCGGCGCGGCGCGCCGCTACATCTACATCGAGGAGCAGTACCTGACCAGCATGTGCGCGGCCGAGGCGATTCGCCGGGCGCTGCCCAACGTCGACCACGTGACGATCCTGATCGGGGCCTCGGAGATCGCCGACATGCCGCGCCGCTGGGAGCTGCGGAAACGCTTCATCGACCACATCCGGGCGAGCCCCCACGGGGCGAAGCTGCGGGTCTTCAAGCTCTGCGGGCCGGGGGGCGACTCCGGGTCCCATCCCGCCCACACCTACGTCCATGCGAAGTCCCTGATGGCCGACGACGAGATCGCCGTGATCGGCTCGCCCAACATCAACCGGCGCGGCTGGGAGCACGACTCCGAGGTGCTGGCGGCGGTGATGGGCCCGGCCCGCCCGGCCCCCTCGCTGGCCCAGAGGCTCCGCACCCGCCTCTGGTCCGAGCACCTCGGCGTCCCCGCCGCGGCGGTCGCCGACCCGATCGCCAGCAAGGGACTCTGGCTGACCGCCCCGGCGCGCCGGGTCTGCCCCTACAACCCGGTCGCCGACATCGACAGGCCACCGCTGAGCTGGATCTCGGAGGACATCATCGATCCCCCCTTCCCACTCGCGACCGCCCCCTGCTGCACCATCCACGGCCCCTCCTGCCCCGGCGGCAACACCCCGGCCCCGATGCTCGCCCAGCAACCGGCCCCGGCGGTGGTCTCCTGAGCGGCCAGTTATTTGAAGCCACCGGCAGCGACGGAGGCGTCAGACTGCCCCGCCATGAGCGACGCGCTCCTCGGCGCCGGCATCGCCTTCCTGATCGCCACGGTGACGACGCCAGTGGGGATCTCCGGCGCCGTCTTCCTGGTGCCGGTCCAGGTGAGTCTCCTGCACACGCCGAGCCCGTCGGTCACGCCAACCAACCTCCTCTACAACCTGATCGCGACGCCGGGCGCGCTGGCCCGATACGCGGCGCGGGGAATCGTGAACGCCCCGCTCACCTCGGCGCTGGTGGTCGGGACGCTGCCCGGGGTCGTGGTCGGCGCGGTGATCCGGGTCGAGCTGCTCTCCGGCCCCGATGCCTTCTACCTGGTGATCGCCGCGGTTCTGGCGCCTCTCGGCGCCTGGCTTGCCCTGGGCCGCTCCCCGGCCCAGCGGACGCCGCCGGAGCCGAGCGACAAGCGGATCGCCGCACTCGCCCTGCTGGTCGGGACGATCGGCGGCATCTACGGGATCGGCGGCGGCTCGCTGCTCGGCCCGATCCTGGTCGGGCTCGGCTTCTCGGTGGTCGAGGTCGCGCCCGCCGCGCTGGCCTCGACCTTCCTCACCTCGATCGTCGGGGTCGCGGCCTACGCAATCCTCAGCCTGCAGGCGAGCGGGTCGATCGCGCCGGACTGGATCGTCGGCGTGGGGATCGGGGTCGGCGGCCTGCTCGGCGGCTTCCTCGGCGCCAGCATCCAGCCGCACGTTCCCGAAGAGCTCCTGCGGCGCGGTCTCGGCCTGCTGGCCCTCGGCCTGGGCGTCCGCTACGGCCTGCTCGCCGCCTGAGAGGGGCGCGGCGACGGCTCGTCTCGGGGCAGCATGACCGCCGCCGCCTGGTCGCGAGTGAGGTCGGGGTAGAGCACGCGGATCGCCGCGATCCCCACCACCCCGCCGAGGAGCTGGAAGACCACGAAGGCGGGCACCGAGGCCGGGGCGATCCCGGCGAAGCTGTCGGAGAACATGCGCCCGACGTCGATCGCCGGGTTGGCGAAGCTGGTCGAGCTGGTGAAGAAGTAGGCGGAGCCGATGTAGGCGCCGACCGCCGCCGGGGCGAGGTTGCCGCGCCCGCTCCGCGCCAACGAGAAGATCGCCAGCAGCAGGCCGAGCGTGGCGATCGCCTCGGCGAGCAGGTGCGGTGGAGAGGCGCGATGGGTGGTGGCGATGCTCACCGCCGAGAGGTCGAACATCAGGTTGGCGACGATCGCCCCGGCGACGCAGCCCGCGACCTGGGCCGGGATGTAGGCGCAGGCGTGGCGCCAGCGCAGCCCGCCGAAGGCGGCGTCGACCAGCGAGACGACCGGGTTGAAGTGGGCACCCGACACCGGCCCGAACATGAGGATGAAGGTGAACAGGCCAGCCGCCGTCGCCACCGCGTTCTCGAGGAGCTGCAGGCCGGTGTCGCCGGGCGAGAGCTGCGCGGCCGCGATCCCCGAGCCGACCACCGTGGCGGCGAGGAACGCCGAGCCGAGGAGCTCGGCAAGCAGGCGGCGGGACAGCGGGGCGGGGCTCATCCGTCGCGATCCTATGTATTGACAAACATGATTTCAATAGATATATGTGAATAGATGGCTGTCGATCTGGAGCTCGCCCCGAAGACCAAGCGTCCCGCCGGCGAGCCCTGCTGCGAGCCGGTCGTCTATCCCGACGTCGCCCGCGAGCAGGCCGCGCGCATCGCGACCATCGCCAAGGCGCTCGGCGACCCGATCCGCCTCCAGCTCGTGGACGTGCTGCGAAAGCACGCCGGCAAGGTCTGCGTCTGCGAGCTGGTGCCCCTCTTCGACCTCTCCCAGCCCACCGTCTCCCACCACCTCAAGAAGCTGCGCGAAGCCGGGATCGTCGGCTCCGAGCGGCGGGGGCTGTGGGCCTACTACTACGTGATCCCGGAGTCCCTGGAGGAGTTCTCCGCATGGCTGAGCTAGCCCAGGCCCGGAACGGCGCCGCGACCTCGAGTTGCTGCTCGGCCGGACGGAGCGAGGGCGACGAGGTCCGCGAGGCGGTCCGCTCCCGCTACGCGGCAGCGGCCGAGAGCGTCACCACCGATGGCGGCGGCTCGTGCTGCGGGCCCGGCGCCGTTCTCGGCGAGGAGCAAGCTCGAATCTTCGGTGCCGGCCTCTACGACGAGGGCGAGCGCGAGGAGCTTCCCGACAGCGCGACGATGGCCTCGCTCGGCTGCGGCAACCCCACTGCGGTCGCCGAGCTGGGCGCCGGGGAGACCGTCCTCGACCTCGGCTCGGGCGGCGGCATCGACGTGCTGCTCTCGGCCAAGCGGGTCGGCCCGACCGGGAAGGCATACGGACTCGACATGACCGACGAGATGTTGGCGCTGGCTCGCCGGAACCAGCGCCAGGCCGGGATCGAGAACGTCGAGTGGCTGCACGGGCAGATCGAGGCGATCCCCCTCCCCGCCGAATCGGTCGACGTGGTGATCTCCAACTGCGTGATCAACCTCTCCGGAGACAAGACGCGCGTGCTGGCCGAGGCGGCGCGGGTCCTGAAGCCGGGCGGGCGCTTCGCCGTCTCCGACGTGATCGCCGACGAGGACATGGACGCAGCGACGCGGGCCGACATGGCGCAGTGGACCGGCTGCATCGCCGGGGCGCTGACGCGGCGCGAGTTCGAGCAGGCGTTGCTCGCTGCCGGTCTCGTGGACGTCGAGATCGCCGAGACCCACCGGGTCCACGACCGCGCCGCCTCGGCGATCGTCCGGGCCCGCAAGCCGAGCTGAGGCGACAGATGGCGCACGCACTCTTCGTCTGTCTCCACAACGCCGGCCGCTCGCAGATGAGCCAGGCGCTGTTCGAGCGCGCCGCGAACGGTCGCCATGCGGGTCGCTCGGCGGGAACGACCCCCGGCGAGCGCGTCCACCCCGAGGTCGTCGAGGTGATGAGCGAGCTGGGAATCGACCTCGCCGACCGCATGCCGAAGCTCCTCTCCACCGAAGACGCCGAATGGGCCGACGTCGTGGTGACGATGGGCTGCGGCGACAAGTGCCCCTACGTGCCCGGCGTTCGTTACCTCGATTGGGACCTCCCCGACCCGAAGGGCCAGCCGGTCGAGGTCGTCCGCGCGACCCGCGACGAGATCGAGCGGCGGGTCACGGCGCTGGTCGAAGAACTCGACCGCGGCTGACGCGAAGCTCCCCTGGTGACGCGGGAGCGCTGGATAACCCTGCTCGTCGTCTCGGCGGCGACGGCGATGCTGCTGCTCGACGTGACGGTGGTGAACGTCGCGCTGCCGGCGATCCGCGCCGACCTCGACGCCAGCTTCGGCGAGATGCAGTGGGTGATCGACGCCTACGCGCTGACCCTGGCCGCGACGCTGCTGAGCGCCGGGGCCCTCGCCGACCGCATCGGTCGCCGTGCGATCTTCGCCTGGGGGCTGGCCCTGTTCACCGCCTGCTCGGCGCTCTGCGCCGCGGCCACCTCCCCGGTCTTCCTCGACTTGGCCCGCGCCGTCCAGGGCGTGGGCGCGGCCGCGATGTTCGCCTCCTCCCTCGCTCTGCTCGCCAACGAGTTCCAGGACATGGAGCGCGGCTTTGCCCTCGGCGTGTGGGGCGGCGTCACCGGCGCCGCGCTCGCAATCGGGCCCCTGGTCGGCGGCGTGCTCACCGACCAGCTGGACTGGCGCTGGATCTTCCTCGTCAACCTGCCGATCGGCGGCTTGCTGATTTGGTTGACGGCGCGGTCGCTGCCGGAGTCGCGCGAGGAGCGGGGGCGGCCGCTCGACCTGGCGGGGATGGCGACCTTCGGCGCCGCCTGCTTCCTCGCCACCTACGGACTGATCCGCGGCAACGAGGACGGTTGGGGCAGCCTCCCGATCGTCGGCTCCCTGCTCGGTGCGGCGGTGCTGCTCGCCGCCTTCGTCGCGATCGAGCGCCGCAGCGAGGCGCCGATGCTGCCGCTCTCGCTGTTCCGCATTCCCGCCTTCACCGGGACGGCGGTGGTCGCCTTCGCGCAGTCGGTCGCGCTCTATCCGCTGCTGCTGTTCGTGGCGATCTACTTCCAGGTCGGACTTGGCCTCTCCCCCACCGAGACCGGCCTCCGCATCCTCCCCTTGACCCTGGTGCTGGTGGTCGTGGCGCCGATCTCCGGCCGCCTCACCAATCGCCTGCCGCTGCGGGTGCCGCTGACCGCCGGCCTGGTCCTGATCGGGGTCGGGCTGCTGCTGATGCGCACGGTCGACGCCGACAGCGAGTGGACGACGCTCCTCCCCGGCCTGCTCGTCGGCGGCCTCGCGATCGGGATCATCAGCCCCGCCCTCGCGGCGGCGATGGTGAGCGTGCTGCCGGTCGAGCGCAGCGGCCTGGCCTCCGGGATCAACAACACCTTCCGCCAGCTTGGGATCGCGATGGGAATCGCCGGCCTCGGCGCGATCTTCGAGCACCGGGCCAGCGAGGGACTGGACCTGCGAGTGGGAATCGTCGCCGGCCTCGACTCGGTTCTTGCGGTCGCGGCCGGGGTCGCATTCCTCGGCGCCGTTCTCGCCTGGCCGCTGCTCGGGAAGCAGCGCTCGACCACCTGAGTCGACCCACTAGCCGCGCCGGCGGTAGTGCAGGTACACGGTCCCGTCGAACCTGCGGGTCTCGACCAGCTCCAGGTCGACATGAACGTCCGGCGGGAAGTACGGCGTGCCCCCGCCGATCGCGGTCGGAACCACGAACAGCTCGAACTCGTCCACCAGCCCGCGCCGCATGCATTCCGCCGCCAGACCAGCACCGCCGACCGCGATCCTCCGGTCCCCGAGCGCGGCGATCTCCTCCTCGAGCGTTCCCGTGGCCAGGCGGTTGCTGCCCTCGACGCCATTCAGCGTGCGCGAGAACACCACCTTCTCGAGCGGCCGCCAGATCTCGGCGAACTCCGCCATCACGGGGTCCGAGAACTCCTCGGTGTCCCACACGAGCATCGTCTCGTAGAGCCGCCGGCCAAGCAGTTGGGCATCGATCGCGCCAACCCGCTCGTTGTGGAACCGGTGCAGCTCCTCGCTGGGCACCGCCCAGTCGAAGCTCCCGTCGGGCCCGGCCACGTAGCCGTCGGCCGACAGGCTCATGGAATAGGTGATCACGACGACATAGTGAACCGCGTCGAGCCTACGTTCCTCGCTTCAACTTGCCCCACGGCGTTTCGCCGTTTTCGAGGCCTCCCAAAGACGCGAAACCCGCTTTGCAAGCGGGGCTTTCGTCCTATAGCGGGGCGGGATCCGAACCCGCGACCGTCGGGTTATGAGATTGATCCGCTGGCTCGGCTGGACTATGTGGAGCTAGGTTTCAAGCGGATTCGCGAGTTTGGACTACCTGGAGATCGGCTGGAATCTGTGGGGCATGTTGCCCCATTCGTTGCCCCAGCAGGGCACCGGCGCAGCTTCGTTGACCCGCGAGCCATAATGACGAGCATGAAGAGGTTTGTTGTCTGCACTGGCCTGCGGCGCCGAGCCACCCGAGCGGCGGCGATGCGGACCTTGCTGCAACACGCCCGCCCCCGTGGAGGCAACGCTGCCGAGCGGGTGAAGCAGGTGCGATCTCGCGATGGCGGCGGCGATTTCGCGAGTTAGGAAGAGCTATACCGACGAAGCCGCCACGACCGAGACATCGTCGTGGGCGATCGCCCCGCTCTTCTGAGCACGTGCCGTCACGAGCGCCGGCTTGCGGCTCGCGGGGGCCACATCGAGCACGAACTCGATTCCTAGGCGCCGAACAGCGTTGATGATCGTGTCGACCTCGGGGTTGTGCTCCCCGGACTCGAGCTTGACGACGCGAGGCTGAGAGACGCCCAGCTTCTTCGCCAGGGCCCTCTGGCTCAGCTTGTGCTCAGCGCGATAACGCAGGAGCGTTGCCGCGAACTCTCGCGCCGGAGCAAGCCTCTGCCACTCGGCCCGAAAGCTCGGGTCGGCAAACTGCTCCTCCGCCACAAGGGCATCGAAGGTCTCATCTGAGTTCTTCATTGCTGCCTCATGATAATAACTTTATTATCAGAGTCAACTACGCCGTTTCAGACGATCACCAGCTGCCACGACCGCTCGATCGAAGTCTTTCTTCTTCGCAGCTACCGCCAGGACTACGAATTGATCGCCGAACCGCACATAAATCGGCCGAGCCTCACAAGCCCCCTGCTTCGGTCGCAGCTCGAACAGATTCGCCTTGCCCTTCAACGACTTCATGTGCGGCGACGGCAAGTCCGGCCCGAGATCCTTCAGCTTCTGCACGACGTTGAAGACCGCCTTGCGGTCTCCGCGCGACCTCACGTCCTCGAAGTCGATGACCGCATCGCTGTCGAAGTCCACGATCCAGGCTCTCGGCCGATTGCCCATCCCGGCGACCTTAGCCTCGGCGCCGGACTCAACTTGTTGTCTTCAATGCTGTCGACCTGTTTGAGGCTGACAAGGGACGCCGCTTATTGGCTGGGACCGGCGGATCAACTACGTTGCCTGCGTGGCAGCAGGAGGCCCGAGAGCTACCAAGTTTCAGAGCATCCGATCCTGGGACGGCAGTCAGGATCGCGCTTTCGAGGAGCTTTGCTTTCAACTCAGAGACCCCACCCCAGCGGGTGCCGAATTGGTCAAAACGGGAGACCCAGATGCGGGAGTCGAGTGGTATTGGCTCTGGCCCGACGAACGAGAAGAGGGGTGGCAGGCCAAGTTCATCTTTAACACCACGGACCTCCTGAAGGCGATGCGGGAATCGCTGACCTCTGTGGCGAACAAGCGGCCCGGCCTGACGACCTTGACCTTTTGCATCCCCTGGGATCTTCCGGATGACCCGAGCCGCGCTAGGGGAAAACAGGCGCGTGAGCGGTTTGAGAAGGCAAAGGAACGCTGGAGGGACTTAGCGCCGAACGTAGAGGTCAATCTCCTGAGCGGTGGCCAGATTCTCGAGCGGCTGACCCGGGAGGAGCACCAGGGACGCGATTGGTTTTTCTTCAATGAGCGGACGCTCAGCAAAGAGTGGTGCGAAACGGAGTTGAGCTACACGATCGAAGACGCCGGTGACCGCTATACCCCTACCCAAGACGTCGAGTTGCCGGTCGATCGAATTCTCGAAGCAGTCGCGCTCCCGGCTGAGATGCAGACGCATCTGGAGGAGGTGCGCGGCGATGTTTTGCGCGCTGGCCGAGAACTGCTCGATAGGCCCGACGAGCAGTGGGCCGATCATCTCACCAAGATCAGGGACCTCCTCCTGCGGCTGGAGGGCGAGACGCTCATTGAAGCTATCCCGCCAAACCTGAAGACCGACGCGACGGCCGAAATTCTGAATAGAGCCGCAGATGCACTAGGCGAACTCTCCGAGGCTGTTCATCCGATCGCTTGGCCCGAGGAACACAGGGAGAGCAGCGCGAAACCCAGAGAAAGCAACGATGACCGCGATCGGACGCAAGCTCAGGGCGTTGTGGTCAGAGCTCGCAAGGTCGAAGAGACGATCTGGAACTTGCGGTCGGTGCTTAAAAGCTCCGCATGCCAAGCGGCTGAGAGGCGGGCTCTCTTTGTCGAGGGAGAAGCGGGACAAGGCAAGACCCATCTCTTCTGCGACGTGGCCGAGAGGCTCTTGGCAGTAGATCATCCTGTTGTCGCGGTTCTCGGCGAACGCTTCCGTGACTCGTCGCCATGGCGACGCTTGGCTGAACTGCTGGGCAGCCCGAGCCTAAGCCCGAATGAAATCGCAACCATTTTCGCCGCCTCCGGCGAGGCTCGCGGGCGACGCGCCGTCCTTCTGATCGACGCGCTTAACGAGACTCCGGAAGCGAGCATGTGGGCAACTGAGTTGGCTGACATGCGCCGGCGACTGACCGCCACTGGGTGGGTCGGATTCGCAGTCAGCTGCCGCAGCAGCTATTTAGATGTCGTCGAGCCCCCAGGTGGACCTGACGATGGCTTTCACCATATTGAGCACCGCGGATATCAAGGTCGCGAATTCGAGGCCATCGATCGGATGTTTGCCCTCCATAACGTAGGGCAGCCCCGGGCGCCACTGCTGGTGCCGGAGTTCACTAATCCCCTCTTCCTCAAGCTCTACTGCGAGGGTCTCGAGGGTGACCCCGAACCGCCCAAAGGTGCCGAACACCTGTCAGCGATATTTACGCGCTTCGTTACTCGACGGAGCGCCAGGGTGGAGCGAGCGCTGAAACTTGACCCTGGCCTAGGGATTGTGAAACAGGCAATTCTCGCATTCGCGAAAGCATTAGCTGATGCCGGTAAAGAACGAATGGGCTATAGAGAGGCATCAGCTCTCATCAATGGTTTTGCTACCGATGCGCAGAATGCGCCCAGGACGCTAATGCAGGCGATGGCCAGCGAGGGGCTACTAGCGGTTGATCGCGGGTGGAGTGCCGACTTTGGGGAGCGCTCAGAGATGGTTTCCTTTCCCTACCAGCGCTTTTCCGATCACTTGATTGTTGATGCTTTTCTCTCGTCGCACTTGGGGAGCGCGACGAAGGCGCAGGCCGAATCGACCTTCCGCGCGGCTGGGCCCGTGGAGACATGGTTCACAGACGCGCCCCAAGGACTTAGCGAGGCTCTCGCGGTGCAGCTTCCAGAGCGCTGGGGGATCGAGATTCTCGACCTCATTTCCAGCCCCTCCGTAGATGCGGATTTCGAATTTCGCCATCGGCGACGGCGCCTTCACGAAGCGTTTCTAATGAGCGTCACTCTGCGCCGGAGAGACGCGTTCACCGAGCGCAGTGCGAAGTTGATCAACGAGAGCCTGAACAGTTTTCGAGAGGTGACGATTGAGGCGCTCTTCACTGTCGCTTCCGACCCGGAGCATCCCTTCAACTCCCAGCGGGTCCACGATTTCCTCTCAAGGATGACGATGGCAGAGCGCGATGCATCGTGGACGATCGTGGCATACCGTTCCTTCGGGTACGCGGAATCGGCACTCGACCGACTCCTGCGTTGGGCAGCTCGTGGTCCTCACCCGTGGTGCGAGGACGAAGTCGTCGCACTCACCGCGACCGCGATCACTTGGTCGTTCGCGAGCCCCAACCGCTACCTTCGCGACTACGGAACCAAAGCTCTAGCGAGCATTCTGATTGACCGTCCCACGGTCCATACCCTCTTGGTCAAACGCTTCGCCGAGACTAATGACCCGTACATAACCCAACGCCTCGTTGCCGCTATTTATGGTGCTATCACTCGTACTTGGCCGGTCAGCTACGGGAGGAAATCGGCTTGCACACTCCTTGAGCAGCTACTGGATGTCTTCATTGACTCTAAGCGTGTCGTTCCCGACGTGGAGACGCGGGACTACATTGCGTCTCTGGCTCGCTGGCTGCGCCACCGGACGCTGATCACGCCGACGCTCTTGGCGCGAGCGACGCCGCCTTATGGCAGCAGGCCCCCAAAGCGCCCAAGATCAGCGACCCACCTAGAGGAGGCCTACCCGCGAGGGGAAGACTTCTCGGCTGGCTATGGACTCCTGCTCTCCTCCGCGCTGTCCTCCCACAGCGACTGGAATCGCTACGTGGTCTCCGGCGTCGTCGACGACTTTCTGCCCACCAGGCTCGGCGAGCCGGTCCCGCCTCCTGAGCCGCCGCCCGCAGCTACGCCGCAGCTTCACCCAAAGAGGTTGCAGCGGTTTCTGAAAAGCCTCTCGACAGAGCAGGCGACTCTCTACGAGGCGGCTAACGGGACCGAGGCCGCGAGGGCGTTTGCGGAAACGCTCTCCGCCGAACAGAGCAAGCTGTACCGCGAGTCTTTCGTCATTCCACACCGGCAGCGTGCCTATCGACCGCCCATGGCCTTTCCCCCCGAGCGAGCGGCAAGATTCATCTTCCAGAGGACGATCGAGCTGGGCTGGACCCCAGAGCGGTTCGCCCGATTCGACCGCGACGTCAACCGGAATACCACCTACCGCACCCCCCATAAGCGAGAGCGTTTCGGCAAGAAGTACCAATGGATAGCCCGTAACGAACTGTTTGCGCGGCTAGCCGATAATTTCACGCTCAAGACTTGGGCCGGAATCGAGTCCTATGAGAGGGCTTGGCAGTTGCGCGCACGTAGCCTTGATCCAACGATCCCACCGGAGCAACTCGAGATCGGCGAGGAACTCGAAACCGTACGGACGCCAACCTTCCCCGTCGAATCAACTCCAGCATGGTGGACGCCAAAGCCACCGCGCTTTGAGCCCCTCGCTTCAGGCTCGGAGAGCGAATGGGTCGAGCGCAGAGAAGACCTGCCAACTCCACGCATGCTGCATCGAGTGACTGATCCAGACAATCGCCATTGGGTGGTCCTCGACGGCTACCACAACTGGCGTGATGACCCCGGCCAGGCAGGGAGCATCGTGCCCTCCTCCGCACCCTTCCGCGACGTTGGAATCCTCTCTGCGGGCGCTCTTTTTCATCGAAGAGACCTCGGAAAGCTGCAGAGCTGGCTCCGAGACCATCCCGACCTAGTCCGCTCGCTCCCCGACTGGGGGGCCCAAAACATCCACCGGGCATTTTGGGCGGAGCTTCCTGCCGAGTCTGAGATCCACGAATTTCCCGGAAGGTGGCGTCGTCCGAATAGCAGCATTGAGATTCCAGTCCGATCGGCGTCGGTTAGTCTCGGCTACCTGAGCGAGAGCGGTGGCTACGACTGCTCGCTGAGCGAGAGCGTCAGCCTTCAACTTCCATCACGCTTTCTGGTCGAAGAGGGCGGCTTGGAATGGCGCGAGGAAATTGCCAGCTGGGTCGAAGCAGACGGTCGTGAAGTGGTGCGCCACCGTCAGACTGACGAGGGATTTCACCACGACCACGTTTTGATCGTTGAGGAATCCTGGCTGCGAAATTTCCTTTTGCGGAAGAATCTCTGCCTCGCAATCGGACTTTTTGCGAGCGACGAGCCTTCGATGAACTCGGCGGCGGCTCGCCCCGAGCCCTCGGCTGGGTCGACTTTGCAGCACACGGGATCTTCACGGGCGAGGATTGGATTTCGACACAGCTACAACCGGTTGATCGACACGGGGATTCGGAGGCTCAGGTCGAGGAGACCCTGTAAATCAGACGCAGCCGCCTCGCACCGCTCCTACACTCAGCGCATCAGTAGCGCGTTCCCTTGGTCTCGCGCACCTCGCGTGGCCCCAGTTCCGCACGGATGACTGGCAGGATGCACCGCTCCCGCTCCCGCTCCCGCTTCTCGCGCCAAGCGGGAGCGGTGCTCACGCCCGAGCCGCGAGCACCGTGGCCACCAGCGCGCATTGGACGAAACGCGCCACTTCGAGTCTCTCGCTAAGAGTTTCCCTGCTGCGCTGCTTCAACGCGGTCGAGAATTCGCATGAGCAAGCTAGCCGCGTGCACGGCCTCGGCTGCCTCCCCCGGATCGTCGTAATCGACCTCTCGATGTCCGCCGGGATTGCGAAGCACTGCGTATGCACCCACGAACAACGCTCGCATGCCGTCCTGCTCTCCCTTGGTCGCTTCCACGTCGCGCAGCGGTGCACCCGGCCCGAACGCCCGGTTCATCAGGTCTACGCCGTAGTCGTCCTCCCCGAACCCGCCGAGCTTCCGCACCCTGATCTCGACAGCCCTCATCGCTGCGAAAACCCCCAACTCGTACTTCTCCAACATGAACTGCGGACGCGCCTCACTCTCGATGAGGGGATGAACGCCGTCCTGTAGTCCCGCGGTTGCGTGCAGGTGGCCCGGTCCCTCATGGAGCAGCTTCCGCCCAAACCGCGTCACGAAGGCAGCGTTGCTGCTGTGCTGACTCAGGTCAGGGGTGACCAACCCACGCGCCCGGAGCCAGCCAATTGCCTCAGAGAGGGCATCCAAGGCTGGCTTGCCATACCCAGCATTTCGGGCTTCGTTGACGTAGTTGTAGTCGTTCCACTGGCCGGTCCGATCGAAGTCTCGCAGGACCTCAAGGCCTAGCTCGTCGATCGGAAGCTGCAAGATTGATCGCTCTTCCAGCATGGTGGCGCGATCGTACTCCCACGTGCCCCTGGAACCCACCGTCGCCAGGGTGCCTCCGAATGTCGCTCCCCTCCTGCCGGTATGCGCGAAGCATTGCTTCATACCGCCCGTCTCGGAAGTCAATCACCGGCATCCCACATACGCGTGAAAGCGAAGGCATCAAAAGGTCAAGCGAGGTCGGGCTAATCGAAGGAACCCAGCTTGTAGCGCGGGCGCGGTTCTTGAGACGCGTATTGGGAGCTTTGCCTCCTGTGCCACGCCCCCGACTGCCTCACCAGCGCGGGGGCACTTTTGCGATTGCGGCGGCGAACATAGGTGGACCGGCAGCCCCATTTCAAGGGCTGGATCGACCTCTCTCAGACCTCGTGTTGCCCCAGACGTTGCCCCACGGCCTATTCTGCAGCCTGTTGTCTGTAAGACAACAAAACTAAAAGGCCCGCATTTGCGGGCCTTTCATCCTATAGCGGGGGCAGGATTCGAACCTGCGACCTTCGGGTTATGAGCCCGATCCGGTGAACCTGCTGGGCTACGTGGAGCGCGTCCTAGAGCGGTTTCCGCCCGATCGAGATCGGCTGGGATCGGCTGGAGTCTGTGGGGCGTGTTGCCCCATTTGTTGCCCCAGCAGCTACCCCCGGTCACGCTGCCGAGACCAGGGCAATCGCCACGGCGGCGACGATCCCGAGGCCGGTGAGCGCGGCGCTGACGATGCCGATCTTTTCGTTGCGGGTGAAGTCTCCCCAGGCCGGCAGGAATCGCTTCCCTTCCAGTCGCTGCCTGACCGGAGGATGCAGCCGTTCCAGCGCGTCCTTGCACGTCCCTTCGATCCGCCCGATCGCCTCCTGAGCGTTCTGCCCGAGGGAGCCGCGCAGCTCCCTCGGCCGCATTAGCTCGCGCAGGTGGGCGAAGCCCGAGATGCTTTCGGCGAAGACTTCGTTTATCCAGACGGCGTGCTCGTCGCTGCCGCGTGGCGCTTCTGGTCGCGGCTCTCGCGGCGCCGTGTGGGGCGCCACACGCCGGGAAGTGTCAGTGCGGATAACCGCCGCTTTCACCGTTACAGAGCGACCAGGGGGTCAGTTTTAAACCGGGCAAACTGCCACCGGGCTTGACAGCAGAGGACAAGCGCTTCGCACCCCCAAGATGGGGGCTATTTGTCGACCGTGGAGCTGCAGGTTTTGCGACGCGCCGCGAACTGATGCCCTCCGAACGAGCAGGGCTTGGTGATTCGGATTACGGCCGAAGCCGCCGGGCCACGGAGCCCGGTCACCCCAATTGCCCTCACCTTGAAGACGTGCCTGCCGATCTTGACCGGGTAGCGCTTCGGGGAGCTGCAGCGCCGGTAGGGCCGCTTGTCGAACTTGCAGACGAAGCCGCCGGTCCTGCCGCGGGCGAAGAAGCGGACCAGCACCTTCGCACGATGCTCTTCGATGGCGCGGTTGCTGGGCAGTTTCACGGTCGCGATCTTCGCCCGCGGGCGCTTGGGCCCGCGCTTCTTCGCTTCCGCCTTGGTCGGCGCGGGCGGGTCGGCGAATGGGTCGGTGCTGGTGAAGATCTGTCCACGGGCGCCGGTGACGGCGCAGAGGGTGGGCGAGGCGCAGGCGGCGCCGAAGAGGCCGTTGCCCTCCTGGGGGGAGCCGCCCTGCGGAAGTTCGTAGCGGATCAGGTTCACGTAGCTCCAGGCGGAGCTACCGGCGGTGGGATTGGTCGAGGTGAGGACGCTGCCGTTGTCGTCGGTTGCCACGCATTCCGACGCGGATGGGCAGGAGACCCCGGTGATCCGGACCGAACCGCCACCTCCAAATGCCTTCCAGCCTCCGAGCCCGCCCGTCGGGGCGGTGCTGGTGATCAGGCTGCCCGATTTGTTTCCTGCCACGCAGAGGACCGTCGAAACGCAGCCGATCGCCTGCATCCCGCCGGGGCCTGCGGGCGCGCCGACGACGTGCCAGTCGACGGCTTCGCCCTGCGGTTTGGTGGTGAAGGCGATCCCGCCTTCCTGGCCGACCGCAACGCAGAGGTCCGCGCGAGGGCAGGAAATGGCGCCGAAGTTGAACGGTTCGGTCAGTTCGAAGGTGCGCCAGGTCGAGGCGTCCCCCGTTGGGTTCGTCGAGACGAGGACCTTGGCGTGGTTATCGCTCAGGTCCCCGGCGGTGCCGCCGCCCACGTGCCTTTCGGCGACCGCAACGCAGAGGGTGGTTGTCGGGCAGGAGACGCCGACGAGGTGAACGTTGCGGCCTCCCGGTTCGCCGATCTCGACCGATTTCCAGGCCGAAGCCGGCCCGGAGGGATTGGTGGTGCTGTAGACGAAGCCCTTGTTCATCACCGCCACGCAGAGGTGGGTCGAGGGGCAGGAGATCGACTGGATCTGCAGCCCGGCGATCTCCTGGTTCGGCCAGGTGTTCGAGTTCGGCCAGGGCCCTTCGCCGACGAAGACGGGGTCCCACGCGGCCGAGCCGCCGGTCGGATCGGTCGAGGAGGCGATCATGTTGTTGGTCCCGCTGGCCACACACAGCGAGCTCGACGGGCAGGAGACGTTGAGGATGTAGCTTTTCGCGGCCAGGCCGGAAAGCTGCGCCGGCTGCCAGGTCGCCGCTGAGGCTGTTGCGGGCAGGATGAGCCCGAGCAGCAGGCCCCAGACGAGCAGACGCCGGCTTCTAGTCCCCATTTCCATCTTCCCCTGCAACACAAGTCAGGGTATTGAGTAGCTGTGTTGTGACGCAGCGCGGGGTCGGTCAGCGCCTCCTGCTGCCACGCCTCGGCCTGGCGGCGCACCATCTCGGGCAGGTCGAGGGTGACGAACAGCCGCATCTTGCCGCGTCCCGGATTGGCCCCTCCGTTGCGGCCAGTCATTTGCGGCGGGGAGAGTCGAGGTTGCCGGACGCCTTTTCGCAGGTCTGATGTCCGATCTGAAAGCGCCGATTGGTCTCGGCGTCCCTTCGCCTCGACTCAGCCTCATCGCCGTGTTCGATCAGGACCTTGGCCGCTTCGTCCCGCAGGCGCCAGAGGAGCTTTCGCAGCTCGTCCGCCGGCATGGTCAGCACGTAGGTCTCACGCGCCTCGTACTCGCTCCAGCCGATGTCCTGCAAGAGCCGGAAGTCTTCGGCGAACTCCTTCCCGATTCGCTCGACGGCGGCGAAGTTCTTGGTCCGCTCCAGCGCCACCCAGAAGTCCTCGATGCTGCCGAGGTGGTTGCGGACCAGCTCGTAGAGGCCGTCGCGTTCCTCGCGGTCGATCGTTACCTCGTCGCGGCGGGCCATCAGGCTGCGACCTGCTCGGCGTCGGTGTAGACGAGGACGGCTTCGCAGGCCCGCATCGTCGCGACAAGGCTCTCGATGGGGGCGACCGAAATCGCATTCCCTGACTGCATCGTGGAACCCGCCCTCGGTTTCCTCGCGGATGCGCTTCATCAGCGCCGAGAGCTCGGGGTGCGGCATCGTCAACTCAACCTGGCCGCTGCTCCCGTCCTCATGCCAGCCGAGGTCCTCCAGCAGCCGGAAGTCGTCGGCAAACTCTCTCGCCAGCTTTTCGGCGCCAGGAACGTCGTCCTGACGCTCCAACAGGGTGAAGACATCGCTCAGGCCAACCAGGTGAGTGCGAACCGCCTGGTAGATCGCCTCCCGCTGGTCGCGGGTGAGCTTGATTGCTGATCGGGCCATGTGCCCCCCTTTCGGTGAGGGCACCTAGAACCGCCGCACGCGGCGTCAATCGAAGCTGAGACGGGTACCGTCTCTCCCGCATCGAAGGTTGGTTCTTCGGTGCCGAGCCCCGGGGCGTTCTAGCGCCGCCGGGGCCGTTTATTCGCGTTTCTCGCGGGCGAACGTAGGTGGACCAGAAGCCCTGCGCAAGGGCTGGAATCGACCTCTCTCAGACCTCGTGTTGCCCCAGGCGTTGCCCCAGGGCGTTTTTTGGCCGATTTTGAGGTCTCCCAAAAACGCGAAAACCCGCTTGATAAGCGGGTTTCCGTCCTATAGCGGGGGCGGGATTCGAACCCGCGACCTTCGGGTTATGAGCCCGACGAGCTACCTGGCTGCTCCACCCCGCGGCGGACTGCCGATGGTAGCAATCCGATGGGGTTTGCGGGGATGGGTCGTGGGGGCGACTGGGGTAGTGCGCAGAGGGCTTGCGGGGCCTGCCTGGCTCTAGAGTGGCCGGGTGACTGATCCGGGAAAGCGGGTGGCGGTGATCGACGTGGGGACGAACTCGACGCGGTTGCTGGTGGCCGATGTGGTGGACGGGCAGGTTTCGCCGCTGGAGCGGCGGAGCACGGTGACGCGGTTGGGGCGGGGCGTGGACCTGTCCGGGCGCCTGGCGAGCGAGGCGATCGAGGACGTCTGCGGGGCGATCGACGGCTACATCGGGATCCTGGGGGAGCTCGGGGCGGAGACGGTCGACGCGATTGCGACCAGCGCGGTACGCGACGCCGACAACGGCAGCGCCTTCATCGCCGAGCTGCGGGAGCGGTTCGCGCTCTCGGCCCGGATCCTCGACGGCGAGGAGGAGGCGCGGCTCACCTATCTGGGCGCCACCTCGGAGTCGCCGCCGCGCGAGCCGACGCTGGTGGTCGACATCGGCGGCGGCTCGACCGAGCTGATCGTCGGCACCGGCCCGGACATCTCCTTCCACGACTCGCTGCAGGCCGGCGTCGTCCGCCACAGCGAGCGCTGCATCTCCAGCGACCCGGCGACCGCCGAAGAGCTGGAAGCGCTCGCCGCCGACGTCCGCGGCCTGATCGAGGACTCGGTCGGCGCCGGGGTCGAGGCTGCGGCGGGCATCGCCGTCGCCGGCACCCCCACCTCGCTGGCCGCGGTCGAGATCGGCCTCGAGCCGTACGACCCGACACGGGTGCACGGCCACGTCCTCGCCCTCCCCTCGATCCAGCGGATGCTCTCGCAGCTCGCCTCCCTCCCCCTGGCCGAGCGGGTCGAGGTCACCGGGCTGCACCCCGACCGGGCCCCGACGATCGTCGCCGGCGTCGTGATCCTGGTCGAGACGATGCGCGCCTTCGGCCTCGAGGAGGTCACCGTCTCCGAGCACGACATCCTCTACGGCACCGCCCTCACCGCCGCTCAAAATCACTCGACGTACTAACTGGACAGGCTGTCTTGTCCAGAACGTCCAGATTGGTCAGTGAACCTTCGGAAGAACTAAAACTCGGTATTTTTGGCTACCGGGTTGTTGGTAAATCTGTCCACCGGAGGTAGAACTTGGGGACGCTCGGGTACATACTGGTCTGACCGGGGACGAAGTGGGGCTTGCTCCACCTCGAACCTCGGACACAGGGCTTAGGCGATTGCCGCATCATGGCGCCTCCCGCCGTCTGGGCCCACCAAATAAAGGTCCCTGAAGACGTACCCCTGCCCGTCCTGAGGGGCCACCTGAATCGGCCGTCAGCAATGACGGCCGATTCTCGTTTTGGCCGCCTTCTAAGCCAGGTTCGACTTGCGCGGGTAGACGACCTCGGGATCGGTGAGGACGTTGACCAGGGTCGGCCGCCCGGAGGCGAAGGCGCGCTCCAGGGCCGGCTTCAGCTCTCCCGGCTCGCGGACCAGGATCCCGTCGCAGCCGAGCGACTCCACCAGCTCGTCGTAGCGGGTCTCCGGCCGCAGCTCGGCGGCGACCGAGTAGCCGTAGAGGAACTTCATCGGGTGGTGCTCGAGCGCCCAGATGCCGTTGTTGCCCATCACCCCGACGACGCCCAAACCGTGACGCGACATGGTGTCAAACTCCATGCCCGCGAAGCCGAAGGCGCCGTCGCCCAGCAGGAGGCAGACCTGGCGGTCGGGATGGGCCACCTTGGCGCCGATCGCCTGGCCCGGGCCGGCACCGAGGCAGCCGAAGGGCCCGGGGTCCATCCAGCAGCCCGGCTCGTAGGTCTCGACGAAGCGGCCGGCGTAGGAGACGAAGTCGCCGCCGTCGCCGACCACGATCGCGTCGCGGTCGAGCACTTCGCCCAGCTCCTTGTAGACGCGCACCGGGTGCAGCGGTGAGCGGGCGTCGTTCAGCTCCTCCTGCTCGGCCGCCCGCTTCTCGGCCTCGACGTTCCGCAGCTGCTCGAGCCAGGGCCGCGTCCGCGTCCCCTCCCCCGCCGCCTCGCGCAGGGCCGCCAGCGTCGCCCGGACGTCGCCGACCAGGTCGACCTCCGGCGCCCGGTTGGCGACCAGCGCGTTCGGCGCGACGTCGAGGCGGACGATCTTCGTCTCCTCGCCGAAGCTGCCGCCGAAGCCGAGCCGGAAGTCCATCGGCACCCCCACCACCAGCGCCACGTCGGCGCCCTGCAGCGCCGTCCCCCGCGCCCGGCTGAAGGCGAGCTCGTGGTCGGCGGCCAGGCACCCCCGCCCGAGCCCGTTGAGGAAGACCGGGATGCCGAGCGCCTCGGCCAGCGCCCGCAGCTCCCCCTCGCCGTGGCCCCAATAGAGGCCGCTGCCGGCCATGATCGCCGGCCGCTCCGCCGCGGCCAGCAGAGCGGCGGCCTCCTCCACCCCGGCGGCCGGCTCGGCCGGGTCGGCCTGCAGCGGCAGCGGAATATCCACCTCTGCCTCGGTGAAGACGACGTCGAGGGGATAGTCGACGAAGGTAGGCCCGCTCGGGGCCGCCGCGGCAAGGTCGAGCGCCGCCGCGGTGACCGCCCCGATCCGGCCCGGCTCCTTGACCGTCTCGGCCGACTTGACCAGCGGCGCGACGAAGGGCAGGTGGTCGATCTCCTGCAGCGAGCCCGAGCCCCAGCGCATCTCCGGGGCGCGGCCGCCGAGGACGCAGATCGGCGAGTTGTTGGCCTGGGCGCCGGCGATCGCGCTCATCCCGTTGGTGACGCCGGGACCGGCGGTCAGCGCCGCGACCCCCACTCCGCGGGTCGCCTTGGCGATCCCCTCGGCGGCGAAGGCGGCGGTCTGCTCGTGGCGGACGTCGACGAGGGCGATCCCCTCCTCCTTGCAGCCGTCATAGATGGAGAACAGGTGGCCGCCCGAGAGCGTGAAGAGGTGCTCCACCCCGCGCGACTTCAAAGCCTTCGCGACCAGCCTGCCGCCGTGCTCCGCCATGGCCGCAGCCTATTGGCTGGGCAACCGCCTCGGGTTACCATCGCGGGGCCCGGGTGGCGAAACTGGCAAAAGCAGCGGCCTTAAAAGCCGCCGCCCCCTCGGGGGCTTGCGGGTTCGAGTCCCGCCCCGGGCACTTTCGGGCTCTCCGACCCGCTTTCCCTGCACTTTCCGGATTTCTTTGCTTCCTAAAAGGGCAGTAAAAACTTTGCAGGGGCGCAACTTCACCCCTGTTACCGTGTCCTTAGTCCCTGGAACCGTCCTTCCACAGGGAGAGCTCTTGGAGGCATCAGCCCTAACTCACGCCAGTCGCCGCGGGCTTCTCGCCCGCCGTTCCCCGCTGCTGAAGCTGCAGGGCGACGAAAAGCTGATCGCGATGGCCCGCGCCGGCAACCCCGGCGCCTTCGAGACCATCGTCGACCGCTACCAGGGCCGACTGCTCGGCTTCTGCCGCCAGATGCTGGGCTCGACCGAGGATGCCGAAGACGTCCTGCAGGAGGTCTTCGTCAACGCCTACCGGGCGATGCTCGCCGACGAGCGCGAGATCAACCTCCGTCCCTGGCTCTACCGGATCGCCCGCAACCGCTGCCTCAACTACCTGCGCAAGCCGAAGGCCGAAGCGCAGGAAACGATGGACATGGTCCCCGAGGTCGAAGCCGCCTCGACCGCCGAGCGCGTCCACAACCGCGAGGAGTTCCGCCAGATCCTCTGCGACGTCAACAAGCTTCCCGAGACCCAGCGCGCCGCCCTGCTGCTGCGTGAGATGGATGCCCTCAGCTACGAGGAAATCGCCGCCGCGATGGAGACCACGGTGCCGTCGGTCAAGTCGCTGCTGGTGCGGGCGCGGATCTCGCTGACCGAGGCGAGCCAGGCCCGCCTGCTGACCTGCGGCGAGGTCCGGATCGAGCTCTCCGAAGCAGCCGAGGGTCTGCGCAAGGCCTCGGCCCCGGTCCGCCGCCACGTACGCGAGTGCGACGAGTGCGCCGACTTCCGCTCCCAGCTGCGCTCCAACGAGAAGGCGCTGGCGGCGCTCTTCCCGGTCGGGCCGCTGATCGCCTTCAAGGGCCTGATCCTCTCCAAGCTCGGCCTCGGCGGAGCCGGCGGTGCCGGTGCCTCCGCCAGCGGCGCCGGCGCGGCCGGTGCAGGCGCAGGCGCGGTGGGCGGCGTCGGCGCGGCGGCCGCGCTCGGCGGCGGCTCCGCGGCCGGCGGGCTGGGCGCGATCGGCGGTGCGATCGGCACCAAGGCCGTCGCCGGAGTCGTCACCGCCGCCGTCCTGACCGCCGGCGCGGTCGAGGTGAAGCAGAACACGAACACGACGCCGGTCAACCCCGCCACGGCGCCCGCCGCGGCCGTCGGCGCGAAGCGTCCGACCGCCTACCTCTCCAGTGCCCAATCCGCTCCGGTCGCCGCGCCGAAGCCCGCAGCGGTCGAGCCGGTCGAAGCCGTCGAAGCCCCGCCGGTCCCGGCACCCGCCGAAGCGCCGGCCGAGACCACGCTGCCGCCCGTCGCCGCGGAGGAGGACGAAGCCGCCGGCGAGTCCGCCGCCAGCGACGAGGCGACGGTCGGCGACTCCGAAAAAGAAGGCCTCACCGCCGCTAAACCGTCCGAAGAAGTCGCCGGCGCCCACGGCGGCAGCGGCACCGTCGTCGTCACGGTCACCCCGCCGCCGCCTCCGCCGAGCGAACCTGCTCCGCCGCCGAGCGAGCCCACCCCGCCGCCGCCGAGCGAAACGGCGCCGCCGCTGGTCGAAGTCACGCCGCCGGTGGTCGAAGCGCCGCCGCCAGTAGTCGAATAGCCCCCCGGGTCTAGCCCAGGCCGATCACTTTGAGCCGGCGCATCAGGCAGGTGCCGGCGAACTGCCGCGTCTCCTCGAGCGAGTAGCCGAACAGCTCGAAGTCGTCGTCCGGGTCTTCCGCCCAGGGCGGCTGCAGGACGCCGTCGGCGACCGGCAGGGCCTCCTCGAGGGTGCGCTGGATCGCCTGCTTGTAGCGCTCGTCCCCGTGCGCCATCTCGCGCAGGAAGACCGAGCCGAAGGCGACGTGGCGGTGCTCGTCGCGGGCGACGTTGGAGAAGCCCTCGACGAAGGCCGGGAGCGTCCCTTCGCGTTCGTTGAAGTCCATGATGAAGTGCTGTCCGGTGAGGGCCAGCATCCCCTCGATGACCATGTGGTAGAGCGTCACCGCCTCGACCAGCGCCTCGAGGTCCTCCGGCTCGCTGGAGAGGCGATCGGTCCGCTCCTTCAGCATCCCGTCGAAGAGGCGGCCGAAGTTGTCGTTCAGGTGCGCGGAGGTCTCCTCCAGCATCTCGCCGAGCCCCTCGGACTCCAGCACCCCGACCTCGCGGTAGAAGCGCTCGAAGAAGCGGACGTGCCGCGCCTCGTCGGCGATCTGCGTGCAGAGGAAGACTTTCTGCTCCTCGGTCGGCGCCGCCCGCATGATCGGCCCCAGCTCCTCGGCCACCCTCTGCTCGCCGATGAAGAACGAGGAGAGCCCGTACATCCGCTGGAACCGCTCCTCGGCGTCGATCCGCTCGTGCCAGTCCTCGCGGTCGCGGCTGAAGTCCAGCTCCTGGGTCTGCCACTGCTGGCGCTCCCAGAGGTCGTAGAGCTCGGCGTAGTCGAGCAGCTTCACCTCCGAGGTCCGATCGGCGGCCGCGTTCAGCGCCGGATCCGCCGTCGCCTGGAAGTCCGAGCGCTCGGTACGCGAATGCGTCGCCATCGATCGAGCCTAACACCGGCCTGGCCAGCCGGCCAGTTTTTGCCCCGGTCAGGCGCTGTGGGTCTGTCCCGGCTCGAGGACCACGACCCGGGAGGAGGTCCGGGACTCGACCTCGGACTTGAAGGCGTCGGTGTCGGTCTCGATCGCGGGGAAGGTGTCGAAGTGGATCGGGATCACGGTTCCGGCGCCGACGAACTCGCAGGCGACCACCCCGTCGTGGCGGTCCATCGTGTAGTGGCCGCCGATCGGCAGCAGGGCGATGTCGACCGGGTTGCGTTCGGCGATCAGCTTCATGTCGCCGAACAGGCAGGTGTCGCCGGCGTGGTAGACGGTCTTGCCGCCGATGTTGATCAGCAGGCCGGTGGCGGTCCCGATCGCCGTCCCGTGCTCGGCGCTGAACAGGGCCTCTTCGTGGCCGGGCAGGGTGCTGGTGTGCCAGGCGGGGACGAGCTTGATCCAGCCCCAGTCGAACTCGACCGTGCCACCGAGGTTGGGGTCGCTGAGCGCCTCGATCCCCCTGGCCTTGAGCCATTCCGCCAGCTCGACGATCGCGACGCAGTGGGCGCCGGTGCGCTTGGCGACCGGGACCGCGTCGGCCATGTGGTCGGCGTGGCCGTGGGTGATCGCGATGTGGGTCGGCTCGACTTCCTCGGCGGTCGCCACCGCGGCCGGGTTGTTCGGCTCCAGGAACGGGTCGACGAGGACGGTCGTCTCCCCCTCGCTCAGCTCGAAGCAGGAATGCCCGTGGTACTTGATCTCCATCAGCTCGCTCCTCCCGGATCTGCGGTTTCGGTCAGCTCTTCCTTCAGTGCCCAGCCGACGGCGACGCCAACCATCATCCCCATCCGCGCCTCCTCGGCCAGCAGGGCGCGGACGGCGCCGACCCGCTGGTCGGGGTCGGGAATGGTCGCGGCCTTGAGGGTCTCGTTCTCGTGCGGCTCGCCGAACCAGCCGCCCTCCGCCAGCGCTGCCGCCAGGACCTTCTGCAGCTGCGGCGCCGACCTGGCGACGATCCGCTCGGCCTCGGAGAAACGCTCCGGGTCGAGCAGCCGCTCGATCGCGGCCTGCAGCTCCCTCTCGTCGTCGGGCACGGAGAGAGCCTAGTAGCGGCGGCTATTCGCCGCGCTGGAAGGCGGTCGCCGCCAGCCCGCAGAGCGCGCCGACGACGCCGCCGGCGAGGCCCGCTATCCAGTCGGCGGTGGGAGCGAAGAGCGGCAGGAGGATGACGACGACCGCGCAGACGGCGACGCCGACCAGGTCGAAGTCCTCGCCGACCGCGCCCCGCACCTCGGCCCGGCGGACCACGAACCAGGCGGCGATCGCTCCCAGGGCCATGCCGTTGCCGCCGGCGATGACCGTGATCGTGCTGCTGCTCGCCACGGCGTCGGCAGCGACCATGCCGAGCGTCCCGCAGGCGAGGAGCAGGATCGCGGTCCGCACCGTCCCGAGGCGCCGCTCGACCCCGGTCGAGAAGATCGCCAGGGCGAGGGAGACGACGAAGAGGAAGCCGACGTCGACGTAGGCGAAGGGAGCGGTGAAGTAGCGCCACCACTCTTCCTGGAAGGGGATGACGAGGCCGCCGAAGCTGCCGAGCGCGTACCCGGTCGCCTTCTGGACGAGCAGCAGGATCGCCGAGCCGAGGATCACCGTCAGGGTCGCGTAGGGGCGCTCGGCGGAGACCGCGAAGCCGGCACCGCCCAGGCGCGGGATCCGGCGCCGGCGCTTGCGCGGCTGCTGCGCCTCGAGCGCGTCGCCGCGCCGCTCCAGCTTCGGGGCCCGCTTGCGCAGCCGGGCGCCGCAGTAAGGGCACTCGGTTACGTAGGGACTGACCTCGCTGCCGCAGTTCTTGCAGATGACGCTGAGCTCAGTCTCACTCATCTTTCGAGGATACCCGCCACCCGCCAGATGCCAATTGGAATGCGATACTGCGAGGGCAACCGACTTCTTGGAGGAACTGACGTGGAGCTGAAGAGTCTGACCGAGCAGAAATCGCTGCTGGAGGTTCTGCCGCCCGGGAAACGGGCCCGCCTGCACCGCCTTCTGTTCGAGTTCGGCCCGGGCAACGGCACCCTGATGCTGCTGCCGATCGACCAGGGCATCGAGCACGGCCCGCGCGATTTCTTCCCCAACCCGGCCTCGAAGGACCCCGACTACCAGTTCCGGCTCGCCGCCGAGGCGGGCTACTCCGCCCTCGCCTGTCAGATCGGGATGGCCGAGAAGTACTACCCCGACTACGCCGGCCGGGTGCCGCTGATCCTCAAGGTCAACGGCAAGACCGACCTCCCCTCCTCCGCCAAGGCGTTCTCGAGCTGCAACGCCAGCGTCGAGGACGGCGTCCGCCTCGGCGCCGACGCGATCGGCTACACCCTCTACGTCGGCTCCCCGCGCCAGGACGAGGACCTCGCCCAGCTGCGCCGGGTCCGCGAGGAATGCGACCGCTTCGGGATGCCGCTGGTCGTCTGGTCCTACCCGCGCGGCGAGGCGGTCGAGGCCAAGGGCGGTCAGAACAGCTTCTACGCGATCGACTACGCCGCCCGGATGGCGATGGAGATGGGCGCCGACGTGGTCAAGCTCAACATGCCGAAGATCGACCCCTCCAAGGACAAGGACGCCCAGCCGCCTTACAACGAGATGCAGGTCGACCAGACCGAGGCGATCCGCCAGTGCGTCGAGTCGGCCGGCCGGGCGCTGGTCGTCCTCTCCGGCGGCTCGAAGACCGACGACGACACCGTCCTCACCAACACCCGCGAGGTGATGGAGGCCGGCGGCTCGGGCGTGATCTTCGGCCGCAACGTCTGGCAGCGCGAGTGGAACGAGGCGATCGAGATCGTGGGACAGATCAAAGAGACGCTGCTCGCCAACGTGCGGCGTACGCCGTAGGCGGTGTGCGCTCCGGCCATTTGTTCCGCATAGCGGTGCAAATGGCCGGAGCGCTCGTCGAAGGGGGAGAGTTCGCGTACGCCGTGCCTTGATCGCGGATGAGGCGCAATACCGGCAGCTTCTTCCTCCTGGTCGTCGTGGCGCTGGTGCTGGCGCGGCCGTGGGAGGGGCTGTGGCGGGACGAGGCGCCGGCGAGCGCCGCGGCGTTCGTGACGCGGGTCGTCGACGGCGACACCGTCGAGGTGCGGCTCGGCAGCCGCGAGGAGGACGTCCGCTACATCGGCGTCGACACGCCCGAGACGGTCAAGCCGGACACGCCGGTGCAGTGCTTCGGGCCGCAGGCGTCGAGCTTCAACCACGCCCTGGTCGAGCACCGGCGGGTGCTGCTGGTCTTCGGTGTCGAGCGGCGGGACGTCTACGGCCGGCTGCTCGCCTACGTCTATCTCGGCAAGCGCTTCGTCAACGCCGAGCTGGTCAGTCGCGGCCTGGCGCGGACGCTGGCGATCCCGCCCAACGACCGCTTCGCCGGGCGTTTCAAGCGGCTTGAGATAGCGGCCGCACGAGCCGGGCGCGGCCTCTGGGGCGCCTGCTGATTTGTGAGCGATCTGCAAGGGCTGCAAGATCTTTTGCTACGGTGCCCGCTGGCCCCAGGGCCCTTTTCTATGAGAATGCGACAGAGCATCTCCCAGTTCGAGACGGCGTTCGAGCAGGAGACCTACCTCGAGCGCCGCCGGCGCGAGCAGCTGCGCCGCCGGGCGGCGAACCGCTCCCGTGCGCGGAAAATCACCCGCGTCGAGCAGGAGGGGAAGGTCCGTTTCAGCGTTCTTGCCGTCTGCCTCACCGCCACCGTGATCGTCGTCGTCGTCGCGATGTTCGAGGCGCTCGCCTTCCTGATGGCCTAGGGCCACCCCCCTCTCGCAGCGAACGAATGCCCTCCTTCAATAGACTCGCGCGCCGATGGCCAGACGCTCGCTGAAGCCGCAGCTGAACCAGAT
>DASTBO010000126.1:0-96477 GCA_035712025.1 Solirubrobacterales bacterium | reverse complement strand
GAGCATGAACATCGAGGCCCCCCAGACGACCAGCATCGGCCCGAAGTGCTTCAGCGGCGGCAGCGTCACCCCGAGGACGCGGCGGGCGCCGACGATCAGCACCTCGCGGTGCTCCCGCAGGTAGCTGGCGAGGAAGACGACGATCGCGAGCTTGGTGAACTCGGCCGGCTGGAAGGCGAGCGGACCGATCTTCACCCCGAGATAGGCGCCGTTGACCTGCTGCCCGATCCCCGGCAGCCGCGGCGCCAGCAGCAGCGCCAGCCCGGCGATCGCGATCGTGTACCGGTAGCGCTCGAGCACCTCGTAGTCGCGCAGGAACTGGATCGTCAGGGCGAAGAGGATCAGCCCCAGCACGAACCAGTTGGCCTGGTCGCGGGCCAGGGTCTCGTCGATCCGGTAGATCATCACCAGCCCGAAGGTGGTCAGGGTGGCGACCAGCGGGAAGAGGTAGGGATCGGCGTCGGGCAGGCGGATCCGCAGGTAGACGTGGGTCGCCAGGCAGATCGCCAGGAAGTAGGCGCCGTAGATCAGGCTGAGGTTGTCGATCTGGTCGTTCTCCTGCGCGAAGACCGCGGCGAACCCGGCGGTGAGCAGGAGCGCGACGGGAACCAGGGCGAGCAGCTCCCGGTTCCTAGCGGCCATTGGCGAAATCCGCGTCTGCGGCTGGCGAGTGCCGGGCCGAGCAGGGGCAGGACGCAGGGAGGCCGAGTGGCAGCGCCGTTCGGCCGACTGAGGACGGCGCCCTGCGAAGTGTGTCCGGTGCCGCCAGACGTGCGCGGGGATCTCGCCAATGGCCGCCACCCGACGTCAAGGAAGCCCCTCGGTCTTTTCGATGTCCTCGATCAGGGAGGTCGCGTCGTCGCGGGAGCGCAGCTTGTGGCCGGTGACGGCGTCCTGGCGCTTCGGCGGCAGCGACTGGGTCTGGATCGGGCTGGCGTAGCGCTGCGAGTAGAGCTCGATCCCGAAGGGCAGCTCGTAGGGGGCGCCGCGGTAGAGCGAGACCCGGCCCGATTCGTCGGTGCCGAGGAACCAGATCTGGCGGTTGCCGTACCAGGCGCCGAAGGCGACCGCCGCCAGGACCAGGAGGACGGCGAGGACCTTGGCGACGGTCCGCAGGCGACCGCCGCGCGGGCGCGCCGCCTGCTCGTCGCGCCGCTTGCGGGCCGCCTCGGCGGCGGCGCGGCGGCGCACCTCGGTCGCGCTCAGGCCGGCCTCCTCGGCCGAGGAGCCGATCAGCGTCGCCCCCTCGTCGGGGCCGCCGCGCGGGTTGCCGGCGGCGGGCGCGGCGGTGTCCTCGACCCGGAAGGCGACGACGGTGATGTTGTCGCGCCCCCCCGCCCGGTTGGCTTCGTCGACCAGCGCCCGCACCGCCGCGTCGAGCGAGGTGGCGCGGGCGAGGATGCGGCCGATGGCCTCGTCGTCGAGCATCGTCGTCAACCCGTCCGAGCAGATCAGGAAGACGTCGCCGTCCTGGGCCGGGACCGTCTGCACGTCGACCTGGACCTCGGGTTCGGGACCCAGGGCCCGGGTGATGATCGAGCGCTGCGGGTGGTCCTCGGCCTGGGCGTCGGTGATCTGGCCCTTGCGCCGCATCTCCTCGACCAGCGAGTGGTCGCGGGTCAGCTGCTCTAAGCGGCCGGCGCGGAAGCGGTAGGCGCGGCTGTCGCCGACGTGGCCGATCGCCACCGTCTCGGCCTCGAGGTCGACGATCGCGGCGGTGGTCGTCGTCCCCATCCCGGCCAGCCCCGGGTCCTTGCGGGCGAGCTCGTGGATCGTCCGGTTCGCGCCCTCGATCGTCTCCTCCAGGACCCGCTCCGGCGGCGGCGTCGCCGGCAGCTCGGCGGCGAACGACTCGACGGCCGCCTTCGAGGCGACCTCGCCGGCCTGCGCGCCGCCCATCCCGTCGGCGACGACGAACAGCGGCGGCCGGGTGAGGAAGGAGTCCTCGTTGGCGTTGCGCTGGCGGCCGGTGTCGCTGCGCACGGCTTCCTCGGCGATCCGCAGGCTCACCCGATCACCCGACCTCGAGGCGGAAGACGGTGTCGCCGATCTGGATCGTGTCGCCGTCGATCAGCTCCGCCTCGCCCTGCAGGGTCGCCCCGTTCAGCAGGGTGCCGTTGGTCGAGCTCATGTCCTCGACGAAGAAGCGGCCCTCGCGGGAGAAGACCCGGGCGTGGATGCTGGAGGCGTAGCGGTCGTCGATCCGCACGTCGGCCTCCTTCGAGCGGCCGATCGAGAGGCCCCCGATCAGGTCCAGGCGCCGGTCCCGTTCCAGGCCCCCGCCCCGCTCGGCGATCAGCCAGCCGTCGGGGCCGCGCGGCGCGTCCGCGAAGGCCGGGGCGGCGTGGAACCCGGTGGCGTCCGGGGCCGGCGCCACGGTCCGGCGCAGGTCCTTCATGGCGCTGCGCGCGATCACGAGCACGAACAGGTAGAGGACGGCGAGGAAGCCGAACTTCAGGGCTACGGATATGGGGTCGTAGTCCACGAACCCCGCACCTTAATGAGCGCGGCAGCCGCCGCTACTGCTCGATGTCGAAGCTGAACGTCGTGGTGCCGACGGTGACCTGGTCGCCGGGACTGAGGCGGGTGGAGGGGACGCGGCGGCCGTTGACCTTGATCCCGTTGGTGGAGCCGAGGTCGACGATCTGCCAGTCGCCGTTGTCGCCGCGGCGCAGCTCCGCGTGGCGGCGCGAGACGTTGGGGTCGGAGAGCACGCACTCGACCGACTTCGAGCGCCCGATCGTCGCCCGCGGACCGTCGAGGACGTAGCGCCGGTCGCCGAGCGAGACGACCGCCCGGGTCGAGACCAGCGACCCGACCGCCTGCTCGGGCCGCTTCGGGCGGCTGCGGTCGCGCTCGCGCACGGCCGAGTAGACCATCGTGTGACCCTCCTCGCCCTGCACGGGCGCCTGGCCCTCGTGCGCCGGCGGCTTCACCAGCCGCGCCTGGATCCCGAACTCCCCCAGCCGCAGCCGCTCGTCGGTCTGGAAGTCGACCGCGGGCCGGGTCAGCAGGTCGTAGCCGCGCCGCCGCGCGTGCTCCAGCAGGTAGCCGGAGAGCTCCTGCTCGAGCGAGCGCTCGTAGCCTTCGAGCTTGCTGCGGTCCTGGCGCGAGAGAAAGACGGTGTACTCGTTGGGGACGTAGACGCGCTGGACCGAAGCGGTCTTGTGGGCGTCCATTTCCTTCGCCAGTTTGCGCGCCAGTTCCACCGGCTGCACCTCGGAGCTGAAGGCACGGCTGAAAACCCCCTCGACGAGGCCTTCGAACATCGACTCCAGACGACTTAGAGCGCCGATGCCGAGATCCTAGAGGTCGGTCCGCGCGGGGCGGCTCACGGCAGCGCCGCGCCGTGCAGGGCGAGGAAGCCGCCGACCGCGACCGCGGCGACGAGGGCGCCGGCGCGGGTCGCCAGGCCGTGGCGGGCGGCGCCGGGCAGGCGGTCGCTGAGGTCGTCGAGCGCGTCCTCGATCGCCGTCCCCAACTCCTCCAGCGAAGGGCGGTGGCGGGGCCGCGGCGAGAGGCAGGCGTCGATCGTCTCGCTCAGCTCGCGCGGCAGGTCGGGGCGCAGCCGGCGCAGCGGTCGCACCCGGGCGCCGATCGCCCGCGCGGTGGCGGCGGGGGAGCCGCGCCGGTGCGGGTTCTCGCCGCTCCAGCACTCGTACAGGGTCAGCGCCAGCGAGTAGACGTCGGCCTCGGGGCCGGCGGGCCTGCCCTCCGCCTGCTCGGGGGCCATGTAGGCGAGGGTGCCGACCACGTCGCCGACCGCGGTCAGGGGCGCGTCGTCGGCCAGGTGGGCGACGCCGAAGTCCATCAGCTTCGCCCGCGGCTCGGAGTCCTCGACCACCTGCACGTTCTGCGGCTTGATGTCGCGATGGACGACCCCGCGCGAGTGGGCGTGGTCGAGCGCCTCGCAGAGGTCGGCGCCGATCTCGGCGATCTCGCGGTCGGAGAGCTCGCCGGCGTTGGCGAGGCGGGCGAGGGTCGAGCCCTCGACCAGCTCGGTGACCAGCAGCGCGTTGCCGTCCTCCTCCCCCAGCTCGTAGAGGGTGACGATCCCGGGGTGGTTGAGGCGCGCCGCCGCCTGCGCCTCGCGCAGGACCCGCCGGCCCGCCTCCCCCCGCTGCTCGATCGCCTTCACCGCCACCGGCCGCTCGAGGCGGCCGTCCCAGGCCTCGTAGACGACGCCGAACCCGCCGCTGCCGATGCGGCGCTCGATCAGAAAGCGATTGAGCACTAGAGAGCCGACCATCGCTCCTCACCTTCGCCGGTAAGGGATCTCTTCCTGCGCGCCCGCGATCTGGCCTCCGTCTGGGAAAAAGACACCGTTTGCGGGGCCTCCTCGCGGTTCGGCCACCCCAGCGTTCATACTTCCGGCCCCGTGGAGGACTTCACCTCACGACGCCCGTCCCGGCGCGAGCGGCCCGGCCGTCGACCGGAGCGCCAGCAGATCATGCTGCGGCGAGGGCTTGCCCTGGGCGGCGGCCTGGTCCTCCTGATCCTGATCGTCCTCGGCGTCAAGGGTTGCCTCGACGCCCGCGCCAACCGCGAGCTCAGCGACTACGCCCGCAACGTCGCGGCGATCGTTGAAGAGACCCAGCAGACGAGCGAATCCTTCTTCGGCAAGCTCGAAGACCCCGGCACCTCCTCGGTCACCGACTTCGTCGACCAGGTCAACGCCGACCGCAGCGCGGTCGACAGCCAGGCGGACCGGATCGACGACCTCGGAACCCCCGGCGACATGTCGAACGCCCAGTCGAGCCTCGAGCTCTCCTACCGGCTGCGCGCCAACGCGATGGACGAAATCGCCGACAAGATGAGCACCGCCCTGGCCGACGGCGGCGTCGCCGAGAAGGCGATGGCCGGGATCGCCAAGCAGATGCAGAAGCTGCTCGCCTCCGACGTCGTCTACGAACAGGTGGTGCGGCCGGAAGTCGACGACGTGCTCGCCTCCAACGGGATCTCCGACTCGGACCTGCCGAAGAGCTCCTTCCTCCCCGACGAGAAATGGCTCGACGAGAGCGCCGTCTCCGAAGCCCTCGGCGCGGTCAGCGGCAACACCGCCGGCAGCGTTTCCGGAGTCCACGGCACCGAAATCGCCGGCGTCGCCGTCAACGGAACCGAACTGATCGAAGGGGCGCCGACCACGGTTGCCGGCGAAGAAGGCATCGAAGTCGAAGTCTCGGTGCGGAACCCGCTCGAATCGACCGAGAACGGGGTCAACGTCGCGGTGACCTACGAAGGCAACACGGTCAGCGGCGAAATCGACGAACTTCCGGCCGGCGAAACCGGAACCGCGGTGATTCCCCTCACTCCGACCCCCACCGGCGAAGTCACGATCGAAATCGAAGTCGAACCGGTGCCGGGCGAGGAAGTCGTCGAAAACAACGAAGCGACCTACGCGCTGCTGATCGAATAGGGCAAGGTGTGGGCATGAGGATCGCCTACCTTGGTCCGGCCGGAACCTTCACCGAGGACGCCCTCGGCGAGGCGATCCCGGGCGGCGGCTTCGAGCCGCTGCGGACGGCGACGATCCACGACGCGATCCTCGCCGTCGAGCGCGAAGAGGCCGACCGGGCGCTGGTCCCGATCGAGAACTCGATCGAGGGCTCGGTCCGGCCGACCCTCGACACCCTCGCCTTCGAGGCGGGCGCGGTGACGATCGTCGGCGAGCACGACTACCGGGTGCGGGTCCACCTGATCGGCCGCGAGGGAACCCGCACCGAGGACGTCGAGGCGATCCTCTCCCACCCCCAGCCGCTGGCCCAGTGCGCCGGGTTCCTCCGCGAGCGCTTCGCCGGGGTCGAACTGCGCAGCGTCAGCAGCACCGCGGCGGCGGTGCGGATGGTGAGCGAGTCGGCGCGTCCCTGGGCGGCGCTCGGGGCCCGCGCGGCGGCGGCCCTCTACAGCTGCGAGCTGCTGATCGAAGGCGCCGAGGACTCCGACGACAACGTCACCCGCTTCGTCTGGATCGCGCCGCAGGGGACCGCGCCGCAGGGGGACGGGCCCTGGCGGACCTCGCTGGTCTTCTCCGAGGTCGGGGCCGACCACCCGGGGGCCCTGGTCGAGTGCCTGAGCGAGTTCTCCGCCCGCGGGATCAACCTGACGCGGATCGAGTCGCGGCCGCTGCGGCAGGGGCTCGGCCGCTACATGTTCTTCTGCGATCTCGACGGACGCGAGGGCGATCCGGCCGTCTCCGAGGCGGTCGAGGCGCTGCGGACGAAGGCCGCCTCGGTGCGGATTCTCGGCTCCTATCCCGTGGGATGAGGCGGTATGCCTACAATTTCCGGCAGCTATGGCCAGGGTTCTGGTACTCAACGCGACGTATGAGCCAATCAACGTCTGCACGTTGAGACGCGCCGCTGTCCTGCTACTGAAGGAAAAGGCGGAACTTCTCGAGCAACGGAAGGGCGCGGCGCTGCACTCCGAGCGGATGACGATGGAGCGTCCGGACGTGATCCGGCTCGTCAACTACGTCCGCATCCCGCGCGAGGCGCACCGGCGCAAGATCACCCGCCGCGCCGTGCTCGCCCGCGACTCCTGGACCTGCCAGTACTGCGGCTCGACCAAAGCGGGCCTCACCGTCGACCACGTGATCCCCCGCTCGCGCGGCGGCAAGTCGGTCTGGGAGAACATCGTCGCCGCCTGTCCGCCCTGCAACCGCCGCAAGGGGAACCGCCTGCCGCGGGAGATCGAGATGCACCCGGCGACGACCCCGAAGGCGCCGCCGCCGACGGTCTTCATCCAGGTCGCCAGCCCGAAGATCCCCGCAGCCTGGGAGCAGTACCTGCCGCAGGCGGCGTAGTCCGCTCGACCAAAAAGAGGCTTCTGAGCGCAGAGCTAGAACCTCGCTCTGATGATTGCGAGGGCTGGCGGGACTCAGCGCGCGCGCGTGGCGGTCGCGCTTGCGGCGTTCCTTATCTTCGTCGCGCTGCCGGCATGCCGGCCCAGTCAGGCTGCCGCCGGTCGCTGGGTCGAGACCAGCTCGGCGCGCGCCGCCAGCGACTACTGGACCGTCGCCCGGATGCGGGCCGCGAGGCCGCTGGAGGTCGGCGGCGCCAAGCCGCGGGTCCTCTCCGGCGGCCGCGGCGGCAAGCACGGCAAGCCACGGCGGATCGAGGCGCGACTGGGGACGACCTTCGGCTCGGACTTCGAAGCGGTGAGCGACCCGACCGCCCCCGAATTCCGCGTCCACGGCGCGATCTTCCTCTCCTTCGGCATCTTCGGCTACGGCCGCTGCTCGGGCACGGCGGTCCGCTCGCGCAACGCCAGCGTCGTCGTCACCGCCGGCCACTGCCTCAACAGCGGCGGGCGGCGCGGGCGCTGGTTCGACGGCAAGACCGTGTTCGTCCCCGCCTACCGCTACGGCCAGCGGCCGTTCGGCGTCTTCCCGGTGCGCTGGATCGACACCACCGAGCAGTGGCGGGCGAGCGGCAGCGAGAACTTCGACGTCGGCGCGATGGTGGTCGGGCGGAACGAGGCCGGCAAGAAGCTGGTCGACGCCGTCGGCGGGGCCGGGATCGCCTTCAACCTGAAGGCGAAGCAGACCTTCGACGTCCACGGCTATCCGGCCGAAGCGCCCTTCGACGGGGAAACCCAGCGGATCTGCCGCGGCGCCAGCTTCCTCGGCCATGACGCCAACTCCTTCGCCACCCCCGGCCCGCTCAACCTGGCGGTCGCCTGCGGGCTGACCGGCGGCGCTTCGGGCGGCGGCTGGACGATCGAAGGCGGCACCCTCAACGGCGTCACCGACTACGGCTACTTCGACCGGAGCTCCCCCGCCTTCGGCGCCTACTTCGGCAAGGAAGTCGCGCGCCTCTACGACCGCGCGGCGAGGGTGCGATGAGGCGCCCGCTCCTCCTCTGCGTGCTGCTGGCGGTGACGGCCGCCGGCTCGCTGCTGCCGGCTTCCGCGGTTGCCGCCCAGCCGCGGGTCGAGCCCCGGGTGGCCGCCGAGCCCGCGAAGCTGCTGCCGCCGCTGCCGCCCAGCCAGCTCCTCACCCAGCACGGCCGGCCCGTGGCGCCGGTCCGGTTCTTCCGCTCCGGCTTCGTGTTCAAGGCCGACGGCTACAAGGTCGGCGTCAGCACCTTCGGCAGCGCCGTCTTCCTCTCCGTCTGGCGCGGCGGCAGCGGCCGGCGGGTCCAGACCGCCTACCTGGCCCGCGGCGTCGCGGCGCCGGAACGGCTGCGGGCCACCTTCGGCAAGTTCGGCCAGGTGAAGATGCGCTTCCGCGAGGCCCGCAACCGCCCCTGGCGCGGTCAGAGGAGGACCTGCCGCGGCGCCAACCGCTTCATCAAGCGCCGCGGCGTCTTCCGCGGCAACCTCCGCTTCCGCGGCGAAGGCGGCTACGTCTCGGTCCGCATCCACCGCGCCAAGGGAGCGGTCGTCACCGAAGCTCCGAAGTGCCGCCACCGCCGTCGCGGCGGCGGCTTCGACATCCCCTTCGGCTCCTTCCTCTCCCAGCCGACCTCCGCCCTGCTCGCGATCGAACGCCACGGCGTCGCCGCCACCGGCTTCTTCGCAGTCGAGAGCAGGCGCAGCACCCTCTTCTTCGCCAGCCGCGAAGAATCCCGCGGCAAGCTCGCGATCGTGCGGATGGCCGTCCTCCGCCGCCACAGCCCGATCCGCACCGACGAAGCCCTCACCTCGGCCCGCCTCTCCCCCCCGGCGCCCTTCCACGGCACCGGCCGCTACCGCGCGGCCGCCGACGGCACCACCGCCTGGTCGGGCGGCCTCAGCGTCAACTTCCCCGGCAAGCCCCGCTTCCCGCTCACCGGGCCGGAATTCGAAACCTTCCTCGAAGTCCCGTTCTAGGGGGCCGGCCGACGCCAAACGGGCCGACGCCGGCGACTACTCGCCCGCGCCGTCGACCGACGCGCCGTCCTGCGGAGTCTCGGCCAGCTCCTCCTGGCCGTCGTCCTGCGCTGAGGCTTCGCCGCCTTCGTCGGACTCGACCACCAGGGCGACGGCGCTGACGCAGTCGTCGTCCTTGATGTTCATCACCTTGACGCCCTGCGTCGAGCGGCCCATCTGCGAGATGCCGCCGACCGAGGTGCGCTGCACCATGCCGTTCTGGGAGATGAAGAGGAGGTCCTGATGTTCGCCGACGATCAGGGCGCCGGCGAGGCCGCCCTTCTTCTCGGTCAGCTTCGCGGTGAGCACGCCTTTCGTCCCGCGGCCCTTGACCGGGTACTCGGCGACCGGGGTCCGCTTGCCGTAGCCATTCTCGGTGACGACGAAGAGTTCGGTGTCGTTGCGGGCGATGTCCATCGCCAGGACCCGGTTGTCCTTGCCGGCGACGTTCATCCCTTTGACGCCGCTGGTGTCGCGGCCCATCGTCCGCACGTGCTCCTCGGAGAAGCGGGAAGCGTGGCCGGAGTGGGAGACCATCAGGATGTCGTCTTCGCCCGAGGTCAGTCGGACCTGCACCAGCTCGTCGCCGTCGCGAACCTTGATCGCGATGATCCCGTCGGCGCGGATCGGCGTGTTGTAGGCGAGGAACTCCGTTTTCTTGATCAGGCCCTTGGCGGTGGCGAAGGCGAGGTACTTGTTCTCCTTGAAGTCCCGCGTCGGGATGACCGCCATCACCTTCTCCCCTTCGCGCAGCGGCAGCAGGTTGTTCAGGGAGCTTCCTTTCGCGTTGCGCGATCCCTCCGGCAGCTCGTAGACCTTGAGCCGGTAGACCTTGCCGCGGTTGGTGAAGAAGAGCAGGAAGTCGTGGGTGGAGGAGATGTGGAGGTGGGCGATGTAGTCGTCGTCTTTGAGGTTCATCCCCATCACGCCGACGCCGCCCCGATGCTGCTGGCGATAGGTGGCGAGCGGCAGCCGCTTGACGTAGCCGGAGGCGGTCAGCGAGATCACCATCTGCTGGTCGGCGATCATGTCCTCGATGCCGACGTCGCCCTCGAAGTGCGCCAGCTCGGTGCGGCGTTCGTCGCCGTAGGCCTCGACGATTTCGGCCAGCTCGTCCTTGACCAGGCCCATCACCCTGGCTTCGTCGCCGAGGATCGCCCGCAGCTCGCCGATCCGCTCCATCAGGTCGGCGTGCTCGGCGCGCACTTTGTCGGCCTCGAGAGCGGTCAGGCGCTGGAGCCGCATGTCGAGGATCGCCTGCGCCTGCTCGCGTGAGAGCTCGAATTTCGCGATCAGGCCGTCGCGGGCGGCGTCGGGATCGGTCGAGGCGCGGATCAGTTTGATCACGGCGTCGAGGTTGTCGAGCGCGACCAGCAGCCCCTCGAGGATGTGAGCGCGGGCCTCGGCCCGGCGCAGTTCGAACTGGGTGCGGCGGGTGACGACCTCGCGCTGGTGGTCGACGTAGTGCTCGATCAGCTCCAGCAGGCTCAGCGTCCGCGGCACGCCGTCGACCAGCGCCACCATGTTGGCGCCGAAGGTCGACTGCATCGAGGTTTTCTTGTAGAGGTTGTTGAGGACGACCTTGGCCGGCGGCCCGCCGCGTTTGAGCTCGATCACGAGCCGCATCCCGGACCGTTCGTCGCTCTCGTCGCGGAGGTCGGAGATGCCCTCGAGCTTCTTGTCGCGGGCGAGGTCGGCGATCTTGGTGATCAGGCCGCCTTCGCCGCCCTTCTTCACCATGAACGGGAGCTCGGTGACGATGATCGCCTCCTTGCCCCCCTTCAGCGGCTCGACGTGGGCCCGCGCGCGAACCTTGATGCTGCCCCGACCGGAAGCGTAGGCGTCGCGGATCCCCTCGCGGCTCATCAACCCGCCGCCAGGGAAGTCCGGGCCCTTGACGTGTTCCATCAATCCCGCGAGGTCGATTTCAGGGTTGTCGATGTAGGCGGAGACGGCGCCGGCGACCTCGCGCAGGTTGTGCGGCGGGATGTTGGTCGCCATCCCGACCGCGATCCCAGAGGTGCCGTTGACCAGCAGGTTGGGGAACCGCGCCGGCAGGACCTGGGGCTCCTGGGTCGATTCGTCGTAGTTGGGACCGAAGTCGACGGTGTCGGCGTCAATGTCCCGCAGCAGCTCGGTCGCGAGACGGCCGAGGCGGGCCTCGGTGTACCGCATCGCGGCGGCGGGGTCGTCGTCGATCGAGCCGAAGTTGCCCTGGCCGTCGACCAGCAGGTAGCGCAGGGAGAAGTCCTGCGCCATCCGCACCAGCGTGTCGTAGATCGCCGAGTCGCCGTGCGGGTGGTACTTGCCCATCACCTCGCCGACGATGAAGGCGCACTTGCGGTAGGGCCGGGTCGGTTGCAGGCCGATGTCGTGCATCGCGTAGAGCACCCGCCGGTGCACCGGCTTGAGGCCGTCGCGCACGTCCGGCAGCGCCCGCCCGACGATCACGCTCATCGCGTAATCGAGATACGAGGAACGCATCTCCTGCTCGAGCCCGCGATCCTCGATGTTGCCCGTCAGGGCGTCCAGTGCCATCAGTTCATCTCCCTCTCGAAACCGCAGCTGCGCTTACACATCAAGGAACTTGACCTCTTTGGCATGTGCCTCGATGAACTCCCGGCGTGGAGCGACCTGATCTCCCATCAGCATCGAGAAGATCGTGTCGGCGGCAGTCGCGTCTTCGAGCGTGACCCGGGCCAGCGTCCGTGAGGCGGGGTCCATCGTCGTCTCGCGCAGCTGCTTGGCGTTCATCTCGCCCAGGCCCTTGAAGCGGGTCAGCTGCACGCCCTGGCGAGCCAGCTCCAGCACCGCCCCGCGCAGCGCCTCGAACGAGAGTGCGACGCTGCGGCGCTCGCCGCGCTGGACTTCGAAGGGCGGTCGGCCGACCTGTTTCAGCAGGGCCGCGTGCACCTCGGCGAACTTGCGGTAGTCGTGGTGCGCGAACAGGGTCGCCGGCAGCCGGTGGGTCCTGGCCAGCCCGCTCTTGCGCTCGATCGCTTTGACCGTGACCAGGTCCTCGCCGCTGTCCAGCACCTCGGTGTCGAACGGCTCGTTCTTGCCGCCGCCGCGCTGGAGCAGCTCGCGGGCGGCGGCGACGCTGGCCACCTGCTCGTCGAGCAGGCTCGACTCCTCGAGGAAGCGCACCACTTCGTGGCCGAAATCGGCCTGCAGCGACGAGCCCCAGCCCTCGTACTCCTTCGAGCGCCGGATATAGGACTGCCAGCGGCCCGGGGTCAGCTTGCGACTCTCGCCGCTCGCGTCGGTCAGCTCGAACTGCTCCAGCTTGTCGCGCAGGAGCAGCTCTTCGAGTTCGGACTCGCGCTCCAGATAGGTCTCCTGGTTGCCCTGTTTGACCCGGTACAGGGGCGGCTTGGCGATGTAGACGTAGCCCTGGCTGATCAGCTCCGGCATCTGCCGGTAGAGGAAGGTCAGGACCAGGGTGCGGATATGGGCGCCGTCGACGTCGGCGTCGGTCGCCATCACGATCTTGTGGTACCTGGCCTCGTCGATGTTGAACTCGTCGTGGACGCCGGTGCCGATCGCCGTGATCAGGGCCTGGATCTCGTTGTTGGCCAGGACCTTGTCGATGCGGCTCTTCTCGACGTTGATGATCTTCCCGCGCAGCGGCAGGACCGCCTGCGTGTTGCGGTCGCGGGCCTGCTTGGCGGAGCCGCCGGCCGAATCGCCCTCGACCACGAAGATCTCCGCCAGGCTCGGGTCCTTGACCGAGCAGTCGGCGAGCTTGCCGGGCAGGGTCGAGTTCTCGAGCGCCGACTTGCGGGTCAGGTCGCGGGCTTTGCGCGCCGCCGAACGGGCGCGAGCGGCGTCGATCGCCTTCATGATCACCCGTTTGGCGTCGGCCGGGTTCTCCTCGAGGTACTCGCCCAGCTTGCGATTGGTGATCTCCTCGACCAGGCCGCGGATCGGCGGGTTGCCGAGTTTGGTCTTGGTCTGGCCCTCGAACTGCGGATCGTGGAGCTTGACCGAGATCACCGCGGTCAATCCCTCGCGCACGTCCTCGCCGGCGAGGTTGTCGTCCTTCTTCTCTTTCAGCAGGCCTTTGTTCCGCGCGTAGGCGTTCAGCGTCCGGGTCAGGGCGGAGCGGAAGCCGGAGAGGTGGGAGCCGCCCTCGTGCGTGTTGATGTTGTTGGCGAAGCTGAAGATCGACTCCTGGTAGGAGTTGTTCCACTGCATCGCGATCTCGACCTGGCCCTCCTCTTTGCCGCCCTCGAAGTAGATGACCTTCTTGTGGACCTCGTCCTTGTTGCCGTTGAGGTGGCGGACGAAATCCTCGATGCCGCCGTCGTACTTGAAGGTGACGCTGTTGGTCTCCCCCCGCTCGTCGACCAGGTCGATCTTCAGGCCGCGGGTGAGGAAGGCGGTCTCGCGCAGACGCTCGATCAGGACGTCGAAGTCGAAGCCGATCTCTTCGAAGATCTCGAGGTCGGGCAGGAAGGTGATCTTCGTCCCGTGGGCATCGGTCTTCTCGCCTTTGGTCAGGTCCCCCTGGGGCTTGCCGCGCTCGTAGTCCTGGCTCCAGACGTAGCCGTCGCGGCTGATCTCCAGATGAAGGCGCTCGGAGAGGGCGTTGACGACGGAGACGCCGACGCCGTGGAGGCCACCGGAGACCTTGTAGCCGCCGCCGTCCCCGAACTTGCCGCCGGCGTGCAGGACGGTGAGGACGACCTCCGCCGCCGGGCGCCCCTCTTTGGCCATCGTCTCGACCGGGATGCCGCGGCCGTTGTCCTCGACCGTGCAGCTGTTGTCCGGGTGGAGGACGACGCGCACGGCGTCGCAGTGACCGGCGAGAGCCTCGTCAACCGAGTTGTCGACCACCTCGTAGACCAGGTGGTGAAGACCGCGCGGGCCCGTCGAGCCGATGTACATGCCTGGGCGTTTGCGAACCGCCTCCAGTCCCTCGAGAACGGTGATGTCCTTGGCGCCGTACGAGTCGCCGCTGGCTTTTTTCTCAGGCAATGAGTCCCTTCCGGTTGACACAGAAAACCCCGGCCTCCTGGAGCTCGCTCCACGGCGGTCGGGGCGCAATGCGAGTTGCCATAAGAATACCAGTTGAAGGCCGCGTACAGGCCGGTCGTCTGAGCCAATTTCCCTGCAAATCGTGAAGAAAGCGTGCTCAGAAACGCTCTGAGTTGACACGAAAGCGAAGGCCTTCGGGGGCCTGCTCCCCCACTTCGCCGCGCAGCTTCTCCAGCAGCGTCCCCTGCATCAGGTCCAGCTCCTGGGCCCAGACCGCATCGGCGCACTCGATCGTCAGGGTCCCGTCCCGTTCGGAGACCGGCACCGCGACGGCGGCCAGCTGCTCGCCGACCGCGCTCGACCAAGCCGACTGGATCGCCGCCAGCGGCGTCTTCGGGGCCACCCGCTGCAACGCCACCTTGAACGCGCCGGCGGCGGGGCGGGGGGCGCGGCGGCGGCTCATGCGTCGGCGGTTTCTGTCTGCGGAGGGGGCATCCGCACCACCGCCTCGCGCGCCGAGGACGGCACCGACTCTGCGTCGGCCGCGGTGATCAGGACCTGGCCACCGTCGCTCAGCCGGGCCACCAGCCGCTCCCTGCGACCGGGGTCGAGCTCGCTCATCACGTCGTCGAGCAGCAGCAGCGGAGTGACCCGCCGCGCCTCCAGCAACGCCTGGCGCTCGGCGAAGAGGAGGGCGAGGAGGGCCGCCCGCTGCTGCCCCTGCGACCCGAACCGCCGCAGCGAGCGCTCCCCGCTGGTCAGCTTCAGCTCGTCGAGGTGGGGTCCCCAGGAGCTGCGGCCGAGGCGGATGTCCTGCTCGCGGCGCTCCTCGAGACCGGCCTGGATCTCCGCCGCCGCGCCCGTCGCCCGCGGCGCGTACTCCAGGGCACCCGCCTCGAGTCCGATCTCGGCCGACGCCGCGGCGAAGGGACCGGCCAGCTCGGCGATCGCCTCCGCCCGCGCCTCGATCAGCGGCGCGGCGGCGCGGGCCATCCCCGCGTCCCAGATCCCCAGGTCCGCGGGCGACCCGTAGCCGGCACTCAGACGCGAGAGCAGGGCGTTCCGCTGCGCCACGGCCTGGCCGAAGCGCTTGCGCAACTCCGCCCGCGCCGGCCAGCGGGCGGCGACGAAGCCGTCCAGGTGGGCTCGGCGCTCGGCCGGCGGTCCCTTGACCAGCGTCAGCCGGTCCGGGGCGAAGACGGCCACCGGCGGGCGGGCGCGGGCGACGGTCGCCGGGTCGGCCGCGTTGCCGTCGAGCAGGTGCCGCCGGCCTTCGCTGCGGCTGACCGAGGCGAGGAGCCGGCGCTCGAGGCCGTCGTCGTCGCGGATCGTCGCCTCGGCGCGCGCCAGCGAGCCGCCGAACGGAATCAGGTCGCGCCGGTCCGAAGTGCGAAAGGAACGGCCGGTGAGGGCGAAGTAGAGGGCCTCGACCAGGTTCGTCTTGCCGGTCCCGTTGGGACCGATGACGCTGACGATGCCCGGGCTGAGCTCGACCCTCACCCGGTCGAGGCTGCGCAGCGGCTTCGCCTCGATCGCGGTGACGAGCACGGCGGGCTCACCCGGGCGGGGCGGTCACGATCAGACGTTGAGCCTGATCGGCATCACCAGGTAGCGGAAGTCGTCGCCCTCCACCGGTTCCAGCAGCCCCGGCCGCAGCGGCGAGATCAGCCGCAGCAGGATCTCGTCCCCGGCGACGCTTTCGATCCCCTCCTTGAGGAACTCGGGGTTGAACCCGATCTCCAGCGTCTCCCCCTCGAAGGCGGCGGGCATCGTCTCCTGCGCGTCGCCGACGTCGGGGGTCTCCGCCGCGACGGTCAGCTGGCCGGACTCGAACGAGAGACGCAGCGGCGCGTTCCGCTGCGCCAGCTGGCTGACCCGCCGGGTGACGTCCAGCAGGTCCGAGCGCGGCAGCCGCACGTCGTGATCGTAGGACTCCGGCAGGAGCTGTCGAAAGTTGGGGAATTGGCCGTCTATCAGCCTCGTCGAGAGGAGGATCGACCCTGCCTGGAACACGGCCTGGTTGGGGAGCAGCGAGATCGTCGCCTCGCCGGCCCCCTCGGAGGAGAGGATGCGACCGAGCTCCCGCAGGGCCCGCGCCGGGATGTTGGCCTCGAGCTCGCCGCCGAGCTCCGCCTCCAGCTCGGTCCGCTTCACCGCCAGCCGGTAGGAGTCGGTGGCGACCATCGTCATCTCCTTGCCGCTGGCCGAGACGAAGACGCCGGTGAGGACCGGGCGCATGTCGTCGCGAGAGGCGGCGCGGGCGACCAGGTCGATGCTCTCTTCTAGCGCCGCCGCCGGGATCTTCAGGCCGGGCTCCTCCTGCGGCTGCGGCAGGTTCGGGAAGTCCTCGGCCGGGAGCACCCGCAGGTGGAAGCTCGAGCCGCCGCTGCGGATCTCGACGTCGCGCTCCGCCTCGCGCGACTCGATCTCGACGACCGGGTCCGCCAGCGAGCGGGCGACCTCGGCGAAGAGGCGGCCGGGGAGCAGGACCGAGCCCTCGCTCTCGACCTCCGCCTCCAGCGTCGTCTCCAACCCCAGGTCGAGGTCGGTCGCCGCCAGGGCGACGCGCCCGCCCCGGGCGCTGAGGAGGACTCCGGAGAGCGCCTGGGTGGCGGCCCGGGTCGATACGGCTCTGGAGACGATCGAGAGCTTGGCGACGAGATCTTCCCGTTTGGTCGTGAGCTTCAAGTCGATGGCTGCCTTCTTAAGTTGGGTTAGGTCCTGTGGAAAGAAGCTGGGTGGCGATGGATTCGGCGGCCCCCTGCGGATTTCCGGGTGTGGAAGACCCTGTGGGGGGTTGGGGATTCTTACAGCGCTGGCGGCTGTCAGCGCTCCTCGGCGACCGGGTTGTGGATAGCTCCCCGCAACTCCCGGACCTTCTCGGCCAGCTCAGTGTCCTCGTCGAGGCTCGCTTCGACGCGCCGCAGCGAGTTGAGGACGGTGGTGTGGTCGCGGCCGCCGTAGAGCCGGCCGATCTGGGGAAGCGAGAGATCGGTGAGGTCGCGGGTGAGGAAGATCGCCACCTGGCGCGCGCGGAGCGGGGTTGCGGCGCGGCTGGAGCCGACGAGCTCGGCGCGCGAGATGCCGAAGCGCTCGGCGACCCGCTGCTGGATCTCCTCGACGGAGGTCGGCTGCGGGCCGCGGTGGCGGGGGATCACTTCGGCGATCAGCTCGGAGCTCAGCGGGCGGGCCATCAGCGAGGCGTGGGCGATGACGCGGGTCAGGGCGCCGTGCAGCTGGCGAACGTTGGCGTCGATCCGGTTCGCCAGCTCGGTCAGGGCCTCGGAGTCGGCGATCTCGACCCCGGCCTCCTCGACCAGCCGCCTCAGCACGGTCAGTCGCGTCGCCAGATTGGGCGGCTCCACCGCCACGGTCAGGCCCCACTCGAAGCGGTCGCGCAGGCGCGAGGCGAGGGTGGAGAGCTCGCTGGGGATGCGATCGGCCGAGAGCACGAGCTGGCTGCCGGACTCATACAGGGCGTTGAAGGTGTGGAAGAACTCCTCCTCGGTGGCGGGCTTGCCCTGGAGGAACTGGACGTCGTCGATCAGGAGGACGTCGATGTCGCGGTAGCGGGTCTTGAAGGCGTCGCTCCCCTTCGCCTTCAGCGCGGCGACGAACTCGTTGGTGAACGACTCGGCAGTCGTGTAGCGGACGCTGAGGCCGGGGGCGTTGTCGCGCAGGTAATTGGCGATCGCGCCGAGCAGGTGCGTCTTTCCCAGCCCGGGCGGGCCGTGGAGGAAGAGCGGGTTGTAGGCCTCCGACGGAGCCTCGGCGACGGCGAGCGCGGCGCCGTGCGCGAGGCGGTTGCCCGGTCCGATCACGAAGCGCTCGAAGGTGTAGTTGGGGTTCAGATCGGGGTCGAGGTCGGCCCCTCCCCCGAGCTCGGCTGGCTCCGCGAAGCTCACCTGCTCGAGCGGGGCGCCGCAGCCGCGGAGCGCTTCGAGGATCAGCGACGAGTAGCGCCGCTCGGTCCAGGCGCGGATGCTGTCCGGCGCGGTGAGGTAGAGCGTGCCCTCCGCGGCCCCCGCCGCCTCCAGCGGCTCGAGCCAGAGGCGGTACGTCGACTCCGGGACCGAGCCCCGCAGCCGCTCCTGCACCAGCCGCCAGAGGGCTTCGAGCTCGTGTCGGGAAGAGTCATCGGGCACCGGCCGGCGACCATAGCGCCGTGCCTGAGAGGCCAACCCGGGCCCCTCGCAAATCCCGCAGAAAAGATTTTCGGCCCCGTCCGTATACTCCGCGGCGATGAAGCGCACCTACCAACCGAAGAAGCGGAAGCGGGCCAAGACCCACGGTTTCCGCGCCCGGATGAGCACCCGCGGCGGCCGCGCAGTCCTCAAGCGCCGTCGGCGCAAAGGGCGCAAGCGCCTCACTCCTTAATCGATGGCGTCGAAACGACGGCGCCTTTCGCGCAGCGGCGAGTTCGACCGCGTGTATCGGGACGGCTCCTCGACGGCGACCCGATACCTGGTGCTCTACACCTTCCCGCGCAAGGACGAGGAGCGGGAGGAGACCCGCCTGGGAGTTTCGGTCAACCGCAAGGTCGGCGGTGCCGTCGAGCGCAACAAGGTGAAGCGGGTACTTCGCGAGGCCTTCTGGAGCCTTGCCGACCGGCTTCCCGCGCGCCACGACTTCGTCATCGTCGCCCGCGCCGAGATCGGCGACCTGATCGAGCGGGAGGGAACGGCCGGGGTGGCGGCCAACCTGGAAGAGGCGCTTGCGGGGGGCCGTTCCACGTGAAACGGATCTTCCTCGCCCCGATTCGGGGCTACCAGCGCTGGATCTCACCCGCCTTTCCCCGTCGTTGCCGCTACGAGCCCACCTGCTCCGCCTATGCGGTCGAGGCGGTCGAGAGGTACGGGGTGATGCGAGGATTCCTGCTCGCCGCATGGCGGATTCTTCGCTGCAACCCCTTCAGTCACGGCGGCTTCGACCCCGTCCCCGATAGATTCACGCTCCGCACCGGCCCCGTCCACCCGGCCGACTGGCACGAAGCGCACCGATGACCCCCCTCGAGGCCAACATTCTCCAGCCCCTGATCGACGTCGCCAACGGCGTCCTTCAGTTCTTCCACGACAACGTCGGCCTCAGTTGGGGGATGTCGATCATCGCCCTGACCGTCGTCACCCGGGCGCTGCTGATCCCGCTCACCTACAAACAGCTGAAAGGGATGCGGGCCCTGCAGGCTCTGCAGCCGCAGATCAAGGAGCTGCAGGAGAAGTACAAAAACGACAAACAGCGCATGCAGCAGGAAATGATGCGCTTCTACAAAGAGAACAAAGTCAACCCGCTGGCCTCCTGCCTGCCTCTGCTGGCCCAGCTGCCGGTCTTCATCACCCTCTTCTTCGTCCTCAAACACGAGCTGCCGGACGACATCGGCTGCGAAGCGGGGAAGTGCGGCGCCGAAGCCTCGTTCCTCTTCATCAACGACCTCACCGCCAAGGCGACCGGTGGCGAATTGATCGCGCTGCTGGTCCTCTACGTCGGCACCCAGCTGATCTCCGGGATGGTGATGGCGATCACCGCTGACAAAAGCCAGCGGATGATGATGTTCGTCCTGCCGCTGATCTTCGTCCCCTTCATCCTCAGCTTCCCGGCCGGCCTGATCCTCTACTGGATCACGACCAACATCTGGACGATCGGCCAGCAGGCGGTGATCCAACGCATCATCCCGCCGCCGGTAGCTGCCACCCCCGCGGGCGCGGCGGCGCTGCAAGAGGCGAAACCGCCTCCGCCCCCGCCGCGGAAAAAAAAGAAGCGCCGCTAGGCGCCTGGCTCAGCCCTTGGGTCGCTTCTTCGCGATCCCGGGCTTGCGCGGCAGGTTGGGCGGGGTCGGCCCGGTCTTGCGAAGGACATGAAGGTGGCGATGCTCGCTGCCGGCGCGGTCGCCGACGTCGAGGATCCGCTCGGGGCTCATGGCCAGGGCCTCGGCGGCGTCGGTCAGCTGCCGCTCCTCGTCCGAATCGCGCCGGCCCTTCCAGGCGACGAGGGCTCCATTTGGCTTCAGCAGCGGGGATGCGAGCTCGGCCAGGGTCGAGAGCCGACCGACCGCGCGAGCCGTCACCGCGTCGTAGGCCTCACGCCCCTCCGCTGACGCCAGGTCCTCGGAGCGGATGTTGAGGACGCTGGCGTTGCCGATCCTCGCCGCCTGGATCGCCCGCCGCATGAACTCGCACTTGCGGCCCACCGACTCGACCAGGTCGATCCTGGCCTCGGGCAGCGCGACGGCGAGGACCAGGCCGGGAAATCCGGCCCCGGCGCCGACGTCGGCGATCCGGCCCGCCTCCCGCAGCTCGCCCACCTCGAGGCCGGTGAGGCTGTCGACGACGTGCACTCGCCAGGCGCGCCCGTCGACCACGGAGCTGACCGATGCCCGCTCCTCGGCGAGCAGGGAAAGGACGGTCTCCAGCTGCTCCCGCGCCGTCGCGTCCAGCGAGGCGGCGGGATCCCCCGTCACTCGGGGAGGAGCGGGGCGACGATCACGCAGCGGCCGGGCTCGTCGCCCTCGCTGTAGGTCTCGATCCCGGCGCGCTCTTTCAGCCGTTCGTGGACCACCCGCCGTTCCTGCGCGCTCATCGGGTCCATCTCGACCACGCTGTTGTTCGCCAGCGCCTGGTCGGCGGCCCGGTCGGCCCGGCTCTCGAGCGTCTCGCGGCGACGGGCCCGGTAGCCGGCGGCGTCGACGATCACCCGCTTGCGCTCGCGCATTCCGCGGAAGGCGGCCTGGTAGCAGAGCAGCTGCAGCGCGTCGATCGTCTGCCCGCGTTTGCCGATCAGCAGGCCGTAGTCGTCCTCGCCCTGGACGGTGAGCAGGATCCGCTCGTCGTCCTCGTCGACGACCACCTCGCCGTCGAGGTCGAGCTCGTCCAGGACGCCCTCGACGAGCTCCTGCGCTCGCTCGGCGGGCTTATCGGGCCACTCGTAGCTCTCGGACACGGGCAGCAGGCTATCCGACCCAATGCCAGCGCGCTGTGGGAGGTTCCGGCGGCACGTTGACTAGGCTGAGCTGCGATGGGAAGGGTCTATGCCGTTTCGAACCAGAAGGGCGGCGTCGGGAAGACGACGACCGCGGTCAACCTGGCCTCCTGCGCCGCCTCCGGCGGCAGTCAGACCCTGCTCGTGGACCTCGATCCGCAATGCAACGCGACCGTCGCCCTCGGCGGCGACCGCGACCTCCATCCCTCCTCCTACGACTGCCTCACCGGCGAGACCTCGGTTGCCGAGGCGGCGCGACCGGCGGGCCCGGACAACCTCTGGCTCGTCCCCGCCAACAAGGACCTCGCCGGCGCCGCGGTCGAGCTGCCGCGGATCGAGGGGGCCGAGACCCGCCTGCGCGAGCGCCTCGGCCCGGTCCGCGAGCGCTTCGCGGTCACCCTCCTCGACTGCCCGCCCGCGCTCGGCCCGGTCAGCGTCAACGCGCTTACCGCCGCCGACCGGGTGATCGTCCCGGTCCAGGCCGAGTACCTGGCGCTCGAGGGTCTGGTTCAGTTCCTCGAAACCCTCAGCCTGATCAGGCGCGAGCTGAACCCTCAGCTTGAGGTTTCGGGTCTGCTGATCACGATGCACGACGAGCGGACTCGGTTGGCTCAGGACGTCGAGGCGGAGCTGCGCGACCACTTCGACCGAATGGTCTTCGAGACCGTGATCCCGCGCAGCGTCCGAGTCGCCGAGTCGCCGAGCTATGGTCTTCCCGTGACCGAGCACGCCCCCTCGTCCCGCGGCGCCGTCGCCTACCGAGCGCTGGCCAAGGAGCTCGCGAGCCGTGGCTAGCGGCCGCCGCGGGATCGGCCGCGGCCTGGCCGCGATCCTCCCCGAGTCGGAGGCCTCGGAGACCGGCGAGCTGCGGGAGCTGCCGGTCTCGCTGATCAAGCCGAACCCGTCCCAGCCGCGGACGAAGTTCGACCCCGACGCCCTGGCGGCCCTCGCCAGCTCGATCGAGGCCAGCGGCGTCGTCCAGCCCCTGCTGGTGCGCCCTCTCCCCGACGGCAGCTACGAGCTGGTCGCGGGGGAGCGCCGCTGGCGCGCCGCCCAGCAGGCGGGGATCGAGAAGGTGCCGGCGGTCGTGCGCGACCAGGAGGAGGCCGAGCGGCTGCAGGCGGCGCTGATCGAGAACATGGTCCGCGAGGATCTCAACCCGGTCGAGGAGGCGCGCGCCTGCGACGCCCTGGTCCGCGAGCTGGGCTTGACCAAAGAGGAGCTCGCCCGCCGCGTCGGCCGCAGCCGGCCCGCCGTCTCCAACCTGATCCGCCTGCTCGAGCTCCCCGACGAGGCCCTCGAACTGCTCGAGGCCGGCGACCTCAGCGAGGGCCACGGCAAGGCCCTTCTCGCCGCCGCCGGAAACGACGTTCGCCGCCGCCTCGCCCGCGACGCGGCCCGCGGCGGGTGGTCGGTCCGCGAAACCGAGGAGAGGGTTCGGCTGGCTGGCCAGCCAAAGACGAAGCCGAGACGTGCCCCGATCGACCCCGACGCCCAGGCCGCCCTGCGCGACGTCGCCGACGCGCTCGAGGAGGCCCTCGGCCACGAGGTCACCGCCCGCGCCAAGGGGGAGGGGATCGTCGCCGAGCTTCACTTCGACGACGTCCGCGACGGCCACGCGCTCGCCCGTCGGCTCCGTCGCGGCGGCTCCTGAGCGTTCGCCCTCGCGTCGCTATCATCGCCGTCCCCGGGCGATTAGCTCAGTTGGTTAGAGCGCGTCTCTGATAAGGACGAGGTCCCTGGTTCGAATCCAGGATCGCCCATGTAGGCCCGACCTATACTTCGCCTTCAACCACGGTCGGGAGCCCCCTTTGCAGCAGATGCAGATCTATGGCGTCAGCTTCGACATGGTCGGCAAGCAGCCGATCGTGTTGCTGAAGACCGTGGACGGAAATCGCTTCCTGCCGATCTGGATCGGCCACCCGGAGGCCGCCGCGATCCTGATGAAGCTGCAGGGAGCATCGACGCCGCGGCCGATGACCCACGACCTGCTCTCCGACATGCTCGAGAACCTCGACGCGAAGTGCGAGCGGGTCGCCGTCACCGAGCTGCGGGACAACACCTTCTACGCCTCGATCACGGTCTCGGTCAACGGCTCCGAAGTCGAGATCGACTCGCGGCCGTCCGACGCGCTGGCGCTGGCGGTTCGCGTCTCGGCCCCGATCTTCGCCGCCGAGGAGGTCATCGAGGAGTCGGCGATCGAGTTCGAGCACGAGGTCGAGGACACCGAGGAGGTCGTCGACAAATTCAAAGAGTTCCTCGACGAGGTGACGCCCGACGACTTCGCCCAGGGCGAGTCGTAGCGGCTAGGCCGCCGCGGGCCTGAGCGCGAGGTCGAGGATCTGCTCGACCAGCTGCTCGAAGGACAGCCCCGCCGCCTCGGCGGCCTGGGGGAGGAGGCTGGTGTCGGTGAGGCCCGGGATTGCGTTCGCCTCCAGCAGCCACGGACCCTCCTCGCCGAGGATCAGGTCGATGCGGGCGAAGCCGGTGCAGCCGAGGGCGCGGTATGTGCCGAGGGCCATCTCGGTCACGGCCCGCTCCTCCTCGGCGCTCAGCTCCGCCGGGCAGACGAAGCGGGTGCGGCCGATCTCGTAGCGGGCTTCGAAGTCGTAGCGGTCGCCCTCCAGGAGGATCGCCTCGACCACCGGCAGCGGCTCGTCGCCGAGCACGCTGACCGCCAGCTCGCGGCCGTCGACGAAGCGCTCGAGCAGGACCCGGTCGTCGTAGCTGAAGGCCGAGACCAGCGCTTGCGGGACCTCGTCGGCCGAGCGCGCGAACCTGACTCCGAGCGAGGAGCCGCCGCGGCTCGGCTTCACCACCAGCGGGAAGCCGAGCGTCTCCTCCAGCCGGCCGAGGGCGTCGGCGGCGCCGAACTCGCGGAAGGCCGTCTGGTTGAAGGCGAACCAGTGGGGGGTGGGGAGGCCGGCGAGCTCGATCGCGTCCTTCGCCTGGACCTTGTCCATGCAGCGGGCGCAGGCTGCCGCTCCGGGCCCGGTGAAGGGGATGCCGAGGATCTCCAGCAGCTCCTGCACGGTGCCGTCCTCGCCGCCGACCCCGTGCATCGCGACGAAGGCGACGTCGGGCCGCTCGCCGCTCAGTCGCTTCACCAAGTCCGGTCCGACGTCGATCGGCAGCACCTCGTGACCGAGCCGCTCGAGCGCGTCCTCGACCCGCGCGCCCGAGCGCAGGGAGACGCCGCGCTCCAGCGAGCGGCCGCCTTTCAGCACCGCGACCCTCATCCCGCCTCGCCCGCCTTGCGGAAGGGGAGGACGTTCGGCGCCGACTCCTCCGCCGGCTCGGGCCGCCGCGGCTCACCGGTCAGCGCGCCGTAGAGCTCGACCTGCTCGGCGATCACCTTGCCGATCCGCCGCACCCCCTCGACGATCTCGTCCTCGTCGACGCCAGAGAAGTTGAGCCGCATCGAGTGGCTGCCGCGGCCGTCGACGTAGGCGGCCTGGCCGGGGACGAAGGCGACGTCGGCGCGCAGCGCCTTGGCCAGAAGATCGCTGGTGTCGATGTAGTCGGGCAGAGTCGCCCAGATGAAGAGCCCGCCCTCGGGCTCGGTCCAGGTCGCCTCCGCCGGGAAATAGGTCCGCAGCGCCTCGACCATCGTGTCGCGCCGCTTGCGGTAGATCTCGACCAGGTCGTCGACGTAGCGCTGCCAGCGCCGTTCGGCGAAGTACTCGCGGACGAAGTACTGGGTCAGGGTCGAGGTGCAGAGGTCGGCGGCCTGCTTGCCGAGGACGATCTTCTCCATCACCGGCGGCGGCGCCACCGCCCAGCCGAGGCGGATCCCGGGGGAGAGGATCTTCGAGAAGGTGCCGAGGTAGATGACGAAGTCGCCGCCGTCGAGCTGGTAGAGCGGCGGCATCGGCTCGCCGCCGTAGCGCAGCAGCCCGTAGGGGTTGTCCTCGACGACCAGCAGCTCCTGCGCGCGCGCCAGCTCGACCAGGTGGCGCCGGCGCTCGAGGGACATCGTCACCCCGGCCGGGTTCTGGAAGCTCGGCACCGAGTAGATGAACTTCGGCCGCCGACCTTCGGCGCGCAGATCGGCGAGCAGCTTCTCGAGCAGCTCGACCTGCATCCCGTCCTCGTCGCATTCGACCTGGACGACGTCGGCCTGGTAGCTGCAGAGGGTCGGGATCGCCCCGGGGTAGGTCGGCGCCTCGCAGATGACGACGTCGCCGGGGTCGATCAGCGTCTTGCAGACGAGGTCGATCGCCTGCTGGCCGCCGGTGGTGACGATGATGTCGTCGGGGTCGGGCAGCATCCCCTCGGCGCCCATCACCTCGAGGATGCAGTCCTTGGTCTCCTCGAAGCCCTCGGTCGGCCCGTACTGCAGCGCTTTCGCCGCCGACTCCTGGGCGATCCGGGTCATCTGCGCGGCGAAGCTCTGGGGCGGGAAGGTCGAGGTGTCCGGCAGGCCGCCGGCGAGCGAGATCACTTCCGGCCGCGCGGTGATCGCCATCAGGTCGCGCATCGCCGAGGAGCGCATCACCCCGGTCCGCTCGGCGAACAGGCCGGCGTAGCGCTCGAGGTCGCGAGTGCCGGCGTGCGATCGCCTGCGGTGGGTCGGCTCGGGCACTTCCGCCATCGCTGAAGTGTGGCGGATCGACGCGCGGCCGCCGCCCTCGGCTAGTTTTCGCACATGGACGTTCTCCAGCAGTTGGGAATCGGGCTCGCCGTCGGCATGCTCGCCGGCACCACCGGCACCCACGGGTCGGCCCGGGGCCGGATGACGATCCTCGCCGCTGTGATCGGGTTCATCGCCGGCTTTCTGCTCGAAGGAATCGTCGGCGGTCTGCTCTGCCTGGGAGGCGCGGTTCTCGCCTGCATCGTGATCAGCGACCTCGTCTACGGCGCCAGCCGCCGCGAGGGAAGCGGCGGCGGGGCCCTCGCCTTCATCGTCAGCCTGGTGGCGCTGATCGCGATCGCAATCGCCGTCCTGGTCCCGATCGTCGTCGTCGTCCTCGTCCTGGCGCTGATCTGGCTGGGGGTCACCCGCCACCGCCGGGCGCAGCGCAAACACGCGGGCCTCCGCGTCCTGCGCTAGCCCTCAGTTGTTCCTTTTCGGGCTCTGACAACGAAAAGGAACAGGCGAGTGGATGGCTCCGCGATCATTCGCACGATGCCGGCTCGCAAGAAGCTCGTCCTCACCTACGTCGACTCGCTGCGCACCGACATGCTGCTGGGCGCGATCGGGGAGGGGCGGGCCCCGACCTTCGCGACCCTGGTCGAGCGCGGAGTGCTGGTCGAGGACTGCGTCTCCAGCTTCCCCTCGGTGACCCCGGTCGCCAGCGCCGAGATGGTCACCGGCGTCGGCGCCGACGGTCACTGGATCAGCGGCATGAACTGGTACCACCGGCTCGAGCGGCGCTACGTCGAGTACGGCTCCTCGCTCGAGGCGACGCGCGCCTTCGGTGTCTTCCGGGCCCTCTACGACCTCGTCTACAACATGAACCTCGCCCACCTCAGCCCCGAGGTGGAGACGGTCTTCGAGAGCCTCGAAGACGCCGGCGCCCGCACCGCCTGCACGCCGTTCCTCATCTACCGCGGTCGCCAGCGGCACGAGGTCTCGCTCGACGGGCTGCTGCGCCGGGCGGTCGACGCGACGAAATTGAAGTTCCACCACCACACCTGGGGCCCGACCGACCTCTTCTACGGCGACCTCTACGCGAGCCGCAAGGTCCCCTGCCGCTCGACCTCGATCCCCGGCAACCGCGACGGCTACGCCGCCTGCTGCGCGGCGGAGCTGCTGCGCGAGGACCTCTACGACTTCATCCTCCTTTCGCTGCCCGACAACGACCACTACTCGCACGCCCACGGGCCGGAGGCGAGCGTCGAGTCGATCGCCAAGGCCGACGCCGCCTTCGCGACCTTCGCCGAGGAAGCCGGGAGCCTGGACGAGTTCCTCGAGACGCACGCGCTGATCCTGCTCGCCGACCACGCCCAGACCGACGTCCACCGCGGCCTGCCGCTGGCCGAGCTGCTCGCCGCCGAGTGGTCGGTGCTGCAGCCCTCCGAGGAGCGGCCGGAGCAGGCTCAGCTGGCGGTCAGCCCGACCGGCCGCGCGGCGCACGTCTACCTGCTGCCCGGGGAGGGGGAGCGGGCCGAGCCGCTCGCGGTGGCGGCGCGCCTGCGCGTGATCGAGGGGATCGACCTGGTCTGCCGGCTGGAGGGCTCCGACGGGGAGCCGCTGCGACGCGAGGGCCCGGGGATGCCGGCCGGCGGCGCCGAGTGGGCGGTGGTGGAACGCGACGACGCGGTGCTGCGGTTCCGCCCCGGCGCCGAGATCGCCGACCTGCGAGGCGGGCGCTGGGAGCTGGAAGGCGAGCTGGAGGCGCTTGTGGCCACGGTCGAGGACGGCCGCCTCCGCAGCGAGACCTACCCCGATCCGCTGGCGCGGGTCTGGTCGGCGCTGACCGCGCCCCACGCGGGGGACTTCGTCCTCTCGCTCGAGCCCGGGTTCGAGGCCGTCGACTGGGGCGGGGTCAGCCACGCCGGCGGCGGCAGCCACGGCGCCCTCCACGCCGGCGACTCGCTCGGGCCGCTGCTCTTCGTCGGCTGCGGGCCGGGGTCGGCGGACGAGCGCGAGCAGTGGGCGCTGCGCGACGTCGCCCCGGCGATCCGCGAGCACTTCGGGGCGGCGCGGGACGGGTGAGGGACGGAGACGCCCTGGGCGGCGGGTCCGGGAGGAGCGTGCCTTCGTGCTCGCGGGGCTGTGCTCGAAGTCACGCTCCGCCACCCGCCGCAGTGGCCGTGGCGTTGCTCACCGTCACGCTCCTCGCTTCAGTTGCTTTGCCAGCCTCCGCGGCGGCAAGTGGGAAGGTCACCCGCGCCGAAGCGATCGCCGCCGCCGGCCGGGATCCGAAGGTCCGCGCCCAGGAGCGCGAGCACGGCGAGCTCGGCCCGACCGCGACCCTCGACGAGGGCACCTGGGAGGTCGCCTACTTCGCCGCCGGCGAGGAGCTGGCGCTGGTCCTGGTCGACGCCGACAGCGGCGAGGTGACCGAGTCCTGGCCCGGCTACCAGGTCGCCTGGAAGATGGCCCGCGGCTACTCCGGCGCCTTCGGCCACACGCTCAACGCCCCCTACGTCTTCCTCCCGCTCTGCCTCCTCTTCCTCCTCGGGCTGGTCGACTGGCGCCGGCTCCGGCGGGTCGCCAACCTCGACCTCTTGGTCCTGCTCGGCTTCGGCGTCTCGCACTACTTCTTCAACCGGGCCGACATCGGCGTCTCGGTCCCGCTCGTCTACCCGGTCCTGCTCTACCTCCTCGGCCGTTCCCTGTGGATCGGTCTGCGCGGGGTGGGGGAGGGGCTGCGTCCCGTCTGGCCGGTGGCCTGGATGATCGTCGCGGCACTCTTCCTGATGGGCTTCCGCGTCGGCCTCAACGTCGCCGACTCCGGCGCGATCGACGTCGGCTACGCTGGCGTGGTCGGCGCCGACCGCATCGCCCACGGCGAGCCGATCTACGACAACTTCCCCGACGACATCTCCTCCGGCGACACCTACGGCCCGGTCAACTACCTCGCCTACGTCCCCTTCGAGGCGATCTGGCCCTGGACCGGCTCCTGGGACGACCTCCCGGCCGCCCACGGCGCCGCGATCCTCTTCGACGTCGCCGTCTTCGCCTTCCTGATCCTGCTCGGCATCCGCATCCGCCCCGGCCCCGAAGGCCAGCGCCTCGCCACGACCCTCGCCTTCGGCTGGGCCGCCTACCCCTACGCCGCTTACGCGTTGGAGTCCAACTCCAACGACTCCCTGGTAGCAGCACTCCTCCTGGCCACCCTCTTAGTCGCCGCGCGTCCACTGGCCCGCGGAGCGCTGCTCGCCACCGCCGTCTGGGCCAAGTTCGTAGCCGCCCCGCTCGCGCCGATGTACCTGACCTACAGACCCGGCTCGAGTTCGGCCGGGGTTGTCCGAGCACGACCCCGCGCGCAGGACACCCCCGGCCGCCCAGCGCTTCTGTTCATCTTCGGCGCGCTCCTAGTGACGGCCCTCGCCCTCACCTGGCCCGCCCTGAACCCGGGGCTTTCCACCTTCTACGACCGCACCGTCGGCATCCAAGCCGGCCGCGACTCCCCCTTCAGCATCTGGGGACAGACCTCGCTCGAACCGCTGCGCATCGCGATCCTCGCCCTCACCGGCCTCGCGTCCCTCGCCTTCGCCCTCGTCCCACGGGACAAGTCCCCGGTCCAGCTCGCCGCGCTCTCAGCCGCGCTGCTGATCGGCCTGCAGCTGACCCTCCACCACTGGTTCTATCTCTACGTCGTCTGGTTCTACCCGCTGCTGCTCATCGCACTGGCTGCAGTACCTGCTCGAAGGAGTCCGCCAGCCCTCGCTCGTTCACCGTCACCAGAGCACCCATCACCCAGACGTCCTCCTCGGCGGTTTCGAACCGGGTCGGCATCTGCGTGATCAGCGAGCGCAGCGCCTGCTCGGGCTTGACGCCGAGGACGCTGGTCCGCGAGCCGGTCATGCCGACGTCGGAGACGTGGGCGGTGCCGCCGGGGAGGACGCGGCCGTCGGCGGTGGGGACGTGGGTATGCGTCCCGAACACCGCCGCGACCCGACCGTCGAGGTGCCAGCCCATCGCCACCTTCTCGCTGCTGACTTCGGCGTGGAAGTCGACGATCGCCGCGTCCTGCTCGTGGTGGCTGAGGATCGAGTCGACGGTGTCGAAGGGGGAGCGGGCGACCCGCAGGCCGACGCCGCCGCTGAGGTTGATCACCCGCACCCGCATCCCGCCGGCCTCGACCACCGTGTGGCCGCGGCCCGGGTTCGCCTGCGGGTAGTTGGCCGGCCGCACCACGCGCTCGTCGCGGTCGAGGAACTCGTAAGCCTCGCGGTGGCGGTAGACGTGGTTGCCGGTGGTGATCACCCCGGCGCCGGTGTCGAAGAGATCGTTGGCGGTGCGCTGGGTGATCCCGACGCCGCCGGCCGAGTTCTCGCCGTTGACGATCACCAGGTCGGGGGCGTGGCGCTCGCGCAGCAGGGGCATCGCTTCGCGCAGCCCCTGTCGCCCGGGGCTGCCGACCACGTCGCCGATGAACAAGACCTTCATCTGCGCGGACCCTATCTGCGAGATTGAGTCCGATGGGCGATTCGGGCGATGCGGCAGGGATCTTGAGGCGCGCCCTCGCCTATCCCTACGCGACGCCGGACCGCTCCTACCTCTACCGCGCGGGGGAGGCGCACGAGCTGCCCCCGGACCCCGACCTCGCGGGTCGCTCCCCGCTCCTCTCCTACGGCGCCAACGCCGCGCCCGAGGCGCTCGCCCGCAAGCTGGCCCCGCTGCCGGACCCCGAGCTGCCGGTGCTCCGGGCCGAGCTGGAGGGCTTCGACGTCGTCTACTCGGCGCACGTCTCGCCCTACGGCGCGGTGCCGGCGACCCTCCTCGAGTGCCCGGGGACGACGGCGCCCGTCTTCGTCCTCCGGCCGACGGCCGAGCAGCGCGCGCTCCTCACCGCGAGCGAGCCGAACTACGACCTGGTCGAGGTGGAGGGGACCGCCGCCTACCGAAGCAGGCACGGATGCCTCACGCTCGACGGCTCGCCGGTGGCCCTGGCCGCGGTCCGCTCGCGCGGACGGACGCTGCCGGAACTCGACGAGCCCGCCGTCCTCGAGCGCGTCCGCGCCCACCTCGAGCCGGACCTCAGCCTCGAGGAGTTCGTCCGCGCCTGCGTCGCCAGCGGCGGGATCAAACCGCTGCGAATCGACGCAGCGCCAGGCGGGCGATAGCGGTGTAGGCGACGAAGAGGACGGTCAGGTGGACCAGCGGCCCGCCGAGCCCCGGGCCAGCCTCGTCGAGCGCCGCGGCGATCGCTTCCAGCGCCGGCTTGAAGGGGAAGAGCGCGGTGAGGAAGCGGATCGCGTCGAACACCTCCGGCCCGACCGCGCCGGAGGGCACCAGCGAGAGGAAGGCGACCGGGAGGGTGACCATGAAGGCGAGCAGGGAGACGGCCCGGACCTCCCGCGCCGCCGCCCCGAGCGCCGCCCCGGCCGCCCCGAGCGCCGCGGCGGAGAAGAGGATCGCCACCAGCCAGAGCGGGATCCGGCCCAGCTCCAGCGGCGTGAAGATCTTCATCCCGAACAGCATCAGCAGGGTCACGACCAGCCCGACGACGACCCCGAGCAGGACCTTCTCGGCGAGCAGCCCCCCGTTCGTCACGAGGCCGCGGGTGAGGCGGGAGAAGGCGTTCTCCTCCCGCTCGAGCGCCAGCGACCCCGCCACCAGCAGGACGACGACGAAGGCCAGGGTCAGGGTCGTGGCGACGGCGATCGCGAAGATTTCCAACGGCGGCGTATCTCCTCCCACGACCACCTTGTCGACCGCGATCGGCTGCGCGAGGCGGTCGATCAACGGTTTCGCGACGTCGAGGTTGTCCCGCGCCTGCGAGGCGAACTCGGTGACTTCCTCCAGCGCCGGGCGCAGCGATTTCGGCAGCGACGGCGTCACCTGTTCGAGGATCCGGGCGCTGGTCCGCAGCCCGAGGATCGGGATCGTTTCGCCGAGGACCTGGAACGACCCGCCGTCGACGATCAGCCCCAGGTAGCGGCCGCCTTCGTTGCCGATCCGCCGCGCGATCCTCAGGTTCGCTTCGGCCAGCAGCGTCGTGATCCGGTCGTCGACGAGTTCGGCCTTGACCGCGTTTTCCTCGTTGACGAGGACTTCGACTTCCGGCACGCCCGGGGTCAGCGTCCCCAGCGAGTTGATCTTGTTGACGAGGTTCGCCGGCAGGATCAGAGCCGCCAGCACGTCCCCCGATTCGACCTTCGCCTGCGCCTCCTCGCGGTCGTCGACGAAGACGCACTCGACCCGCTCGCAGACCTGCTCTTTGACGTTCGCCTTCGGCAGCGCCTGGCCGCCGACGACGATCCGCGTGGCCGGCGGCACTTCGTTCAGGAAGGCGACCCGCGGATCCTCGGGCCCGCGCGAGATCGCGAACCCGACCAGGACCGCGATCAGGATCGGGTAGACGACGAGCAGCGCCGCCTGCAGCGGCGAGCGGCGCAGGATCTGCAGGTCCTTCAGCAGCAGCCAGCGCGCCCCGCGCATCAGTGTCCCCGGTGCTGCAGGTAGGCGACGAAGGCGGTCTCGAAGTCGCGGTCGGCGGCCTCGGGCGCCTCGGCGCGCACCGCCTCGCGCAGCTCCTCGGCGGAGCCGTCGAAAAGCGACTCGCCGTCGGCGAGGACCAGCACCCGGCCGCCGTAGCGCTCGGCCTCCTGGATGTCGTGGGTGGAGAAGATCACCGTCGTCCCGCGCCCGGCGAGCCCGGAGACGAACTCCCACAGGCGCGCCCGCTGGCGCGGGTCGAGGCCGACGCTCGGCTCGTCGAGCAGCAGCACCGCGGGCCGCGAGAGCAGGCCGATCGCGATGTTGATCCGCTGCTGGTTGCCGCCGGAGAGGCGGGCGACGATCTCCCCGCGCCGCTCCTCGAGGCCGGTCAGCTCGAGCATCTCCTCGGCCGCAGCGCGCGGATCCTCGTGCCCCTCCAGCCGCGCGAACAGCAACAGGTTCTCCTCGACCGTCAGCCGTCTATAAAGAGCCGCCTGCTGCGGCACCCAGCCGACCGCCCCGTCGGCGGACCGAACCTCACCCTCGTCGGCCTTCGAGATCCCGGCCAGGATCGAGAGCAGCGTCGTCTTCCCCGCCCCGTTCGGCCCGATGATCGCCACCAGCTCCCCAGCACCTGCTTCGAGCGAGACGCCCCGCAGCGCTTCCCTCTCACCGAACTTCTTGACCAGCCCCTGTGCCCGCACGCCGGAAACCGTACTGCGGCCGGTAGGGAGGAGAGGGGGTGTCCCGTACGGACACTTGGAGCGAGCGAAGCGAGCGGGTCCGGTAGGGACACCCCCTCTCCTCCCCTAAACTCGCCAGCCGATGCCCTTCCCCGCCACCCGTCTCCGCCGGATGCGGCGCACCGACACGCTGCGCGGCCTCGTCCGCGAGACCGAGCTCACCCCGGCCCACCTGATCCAGCCCGCCTTCGTCGTCGCCGGCGAGGGGGTGCGCGAGGAGGTTCCCTCGATGCCGGGGATCGAGCGCTTCTCGATCAACAACCTGGTCGAGGAGGCCGGCGAGGTCGCCGCCGCCGGGATCGGCGCGCTGATGCTGTTCGGCGTCCCCGCCGCCAAGGACGAGTTCGGCACCGGCGCCTACGACGACGAGGGGATCGTGCAGATGGCGGTGCGGGCGCTGAAGGAGGCCCACCCCGACCTGGTCGTGGTCACCGACGTCTGCCTCTGCGAGTACACCTCGCACGGCCATTGCGGCGTCGTCCGCGAGGGCAGCGGCGAGGTCGACAACGACGTCACCGTCGAGCTGCTGGCGAAAACCGCGATCTCCCACGCCGAGGCCGGCGCCGACGTCGTCGCGCCCAGCGACATGATGGACGGGCGCGTCGGCTCGATCCGCCACCAGCTCGACGAGGAGGGCCATCCCAACGTCCCGATCGTCGCCTACTCGGCGAAGTACGCCTCGGCCTTCTACGGGCCGTTCCGCGACGCCGCCGAGTCGACGCCGGAGTTCGGCGACCGCCGCGGGTACCAGATGGACCCGGCCAACGCCGCCGAAGCGGTGCGCGAGGCCGAGCTCGACCTCGAGGAGGGCGCCGACGTCGTGATGGTGAAGCCGGCCCTCCCTTACCTGGACGTCGTGCGCCGGGTCAAGGAGGCGACCGGGGCGCCCGTCGCCGCGTACCACGTCTCCGGCGAGTACTCGATGCTGAAGGCGGCCGCCGCCAACGGCTGGATCGACGAGCGGGCCGCCGTGGTCGAGGCGCTGACCTCGATCCGCCGCGCCGGCGCCGACGCGATCGTCACCTACTACGCGAAGGAGGCCGCCCCGTGGCTTCGGTGAAGGTGCCGCAGTCGAAGGCGCGCAGCCGCAAGGACGGCTCCGCGATCCCGCTCGACGAGACCGACAAGCGGCTGATGAACCTGCTGCAGTCGAGCTTCCCGCTCGACCCCGAGCCGTTCGCGCTGGTCGCCGCCGAGGCCGACCTCGAGCTGGACGACGTCCTCGGCCGCACCCAGCGGCTGCTCGACGGCCGGATCATCCGCGAGATCACCCCGATCTTCGACACCCGCGCGCTCGGCTACGAGTCGATGCTGGTCGCGGCGAAAGTCGATTCCGAGAACCCGCAACGGGCGGCGAGGATCGTCAACGCCCACCCGGGGGTCTCCCACAACTACCTCCGCACCCACGACTTCAACCTCTGGTTCACGATCGCCACCCCGCCGGATTCCAAGCTCGGGCTGCACGGGACGCTGGAGGCGCTGATGGAGGAGACCGGAGCGGAGTCGATGCGGGAGCTGCCGACCCTGACCCTGTTCAAGATCAACATGAACCTGGAGATGGAGAAGGGGACCGACGCGCTCGCCGCTGCGGCCGTCGAGGCGGCACCGCCACGCGAGCTGGAGCCGCAGCCCTACGACGAGGACGACATCGCCCTGATCAAGGCCCTGCAGGGACCGATGGAGGCTGTCGCCCGCCCCTACGACGCCGCCGCCCAGGAGCTGGGGATCTCGACCGAGGAGCTGCTCGACCGCCTGCGCGGGATGGTCGACCGCAAGATCCTCCGCCGCGTCGCCGCGATCCTCTACCACCGCCGCGCCGGCTTCTCGGCCAACGGGATGGGCGTCTGGAAGGTCCCCGAGGACGAGATCATGAGCACCGGGGCGAAGATGGCCTCCTTCCGCGGCATCTCCCACTGCTACCAGCGGCCGACCTACGAGGACTGGCCCTACAGCGTCTTCACCATGGCCCACGGCCGCTCGAAGGAGGAGTGCGACGCCGTCCTCGACGCGATCGCCGCCGAGTGCGGGATGGGCCCCGACGACCGCGCCACCCTCTACTCCTCGACCGAGTACAAGAAGATCCGCCTCCACTACTTCACCGAGGACTACGCGCGCTGGGAAGCGGCGCATTCGTGAGCTTCAGCTGTTCCTTATCGGCGAATAGCAACGAAAAGGAACAGGCGAACCGATGACCGACCCGTTCGAGCGGGCGCAGCAGGTCCTTCCCGGCGGGGTCAACTCCCCGGTGCGGGCGATGCGGCAGATCGGCCGCGACCCGGTCTTCGTCGAACGCGGCGAGGGCTGCTGGCTATTCGACGTCGAGGGCAACCGCTACGTCGACTGGATCGGGTCCTGGGGGCCGATGATCCTCGGCCACGCCGAGCCGGCGGTGGTCGCGGCGGTGATCGAAGCGGCGAAGCGGGGGACGAGCTTCGGCGCCGCGACCCTGGAGGAGGTGCGGCTGGCCGAGGAGGTCGCGACCCGCTTCCGCTCGGTCGAGATGCTGCGGATGACCAGCTCGGGGACCGAGGCGGCGATGAGCGCGGTACGGCTGGCGCGGGCGATCGCCGGCCGCGAGGTCGTGGTCAAGTTCGCCGGCGCCTACCACGGGCACTCCGACGGCCTGCTCGCCGACGCCGGCTCGGGGCTGGCGACGCTCGGCGTCCCCGGCAGCCCGGGCGTCACCGCCGCGCAGGCGGCGGCGACCGTGGTCGTGCCGTGGAACGATCGCGAGGCGGTCTCCCGAGCGCTGGCCGAGCACGACGTCGCGGCCCTGCTGGCCGAGCCGATCGCCGCCAACATGGGCGTCGTCCCGCCCGCCGATGGCTTCCTCGAGTTCCTCCGCGAGGCGACCCGCGAGGCGGGTGCGCTGCTGGTCTTCGACGAGGTGATCACGGGCTTCCGCGTCGCCCGCGGCGGCGCCCAGGAGCTCTACGGAGTCGAGCCGGACCTGACGGTGATGGGCAAGGTGCTCGGCGGCGGCCTGCCGGCGGCGGCCTACGGCGGCCCGCGCGAGCACATGGAACGGATCGCCCCGGCCGGCGACGTCTACCAGGCGGGCACCCTCTCCGGGAACCCGCTCGCCGTCGCCGCCGGCCTGGCGACGCTGGAGCAGCTCGACGCCGCCGCCTACGCACGACTCGGCTCCCTGACCGACCGTCTCGCCGCCGGCTTCCGCCAGCTGGCGCTCGACCGGCCGCTGCAGGTCGCCGCCGCGCCCGGCCTCGTCACCCTCTTCTTCAGTCCGGTCCCGGTCGTCGACTTCGCCACCGCGACCGCCTGCGACGTCGAGGCCCACGCCGCCTTCTGCCGGGCGCTGCTCGACCGCGGCGTCTACCCGCCGCCGGCCCAGTACGAGGCCTGGTTCGTCTCCCTCGCCCACGACGAGGGGACGATCGACCGGACGCTCGAAGCCGCCGCGGAGTCCCTCGACGAGGTCCTGCGATGACGAGCGGTCGTTCGAGCACCGTATGGGCGTCGAAGTGACCGCTCGATCGCAGCGCCCGGATGAGGCGCTGCAGGCGCTGGCCGAGCAGCTGCGCTCCGAGCGGACACCGATCTCGCCCCACGTCGTCGACCCCGCCGAGGCGCCGACCCTGGGCGAACTGGCCGCCTCCGGTCCTGCAACCGCCGCCGCGCCGGCCGAGTACGCGCTCGTCGTCGAGGCCGTCCGCGAGGGCTACCTCCTCCACTACGCGGAGCCGCGCCTGCTGGCCGGCCATGACGCCGACCTCGCCCTCCTCGCCGGCGACTACCTCTACGCCCTCGGCCTCGACCGCGTCGCGATCCTCGGCGACACCCGCGCCGTCGCCATCCTCTCCGACCTGATCAGCCAATGCGCCCGCCTCCACGCCGAGGACGACACGGAGGGGATTCCGGATCTCTGGCGAAGCGCAGCCGAGCGGATCGGGGCCGGAGCTTCTGCCGAGGGCCTGTGTGACGCAGATCACACCCTCTAAGCAATAAACTGAGAAGCCCTACGCGGATCAACCTGTGGCAGACGACGCGAACAAGGTGAACGGTGCCGAGGAGGCGCCCATGAAGGAGCGGGTGAAGCCCGACCCCCCCGGCTACTTCGAGGGGGAGTCGATGACGCGCCGCCACGTCTTCACGGTCGCGTCCCAAGCGCTCGGCGGCCTCGCCGCCGCCGGGATCGTGCTGCCCGCCGTCGGCTTTGCGGTCGCGCCGATCTTCCATCGCGGCAAGGAGCGCTGGGAGGCGGTCGGCCCGGTCTCCGACTTCGTCGAAGACACCTATCGCCAGGTCGTCTTCACCGAGACCGAGGGGATCGGCGACGCCGGCAAGACCACCGCCTACGTCCGCCTCAGCTCCGAGGACCTCGGCGAAGAGGCCGGCAAGATCGTCGCCGTCTCCAACCGCTGCGCTCACCTTGGCTGCCCCGTCCGCTTCGTCGAGGCGGCCGGCAACTTCATCTGCCCGTGCCACGGCGGCGTCTACGACTTCCAGGGCAAGCGGATCGGCGGCCCGCCGGTGCGCCCGCTCGACCAGTTCCAGACCCGCGTCCGCAAGGGCCAGGTCGAGGTCGGACCGCGCTACAGCGTCACCAACCAGATGGAGCCGGTCCGCGCCCGCGATCCCGGCGAGTTCACCGGCGGGATCTGGGAATACCTCTACCCGCCGCGGCCGTCTACCTTCCCACCGCCCTGATGCCGAGCTTCCCGAAACCCAAGATCCCGGACGCCGTCGTCCCCCCGCCGCTGCGCAAACCGGCCAAGCCCGGCAGTGGCGGCACGCCGAGGGGCCTGGCGCCGAGCGACCTGAAGACCGCTCCGGACCGCCAGTCCGCCGGCGACCGCCTGCTCGATCGCGGCAAGGAGGCCCCGATCGACGCCCTCGGCTGGGTCGACCAGCGCCTCGCCGCCAGCGGCTTCCTCACCGGGATGCTGTTCCGCAAGGTGCCGAAGGGGACCAACTGGTTCTACACCCTCGGCTCCGCCACCCTCTTCGCCTTCATCGTCCAGGCCGTCACCGGCGTCTTCCTGGCGATGTTCTACACCCCCTCGGCGACCCAGGCCTACGCCTCGATCGCCCACATCAACAACGAGGTGCCGCTCGGCCAGTTCGTGCATGGGATGCACAAGTGGGGATCGAGTGTGATGGTGATCCTGATCTTCCTCCACATGGGGCGGACCTTCTTCTTCGGCGCCTACAAGTACCCGCGGGAGCTGAACTGGGTGATCGGCGTCGTGCTGCTGATCCTGACGATGACGATGGCCTTCACCGGCTACCTGCTGCCGTTCGACCAGCGCTCCTTTTGGGCCTCGATCGTCGGCATCAACATCAACGGCACCGGCCCCGTCGTCGGCCCCTACCTGAGCGACTTCCTCCGGGCCGGCCCCGAGCTCGGGGCGACGACCCTCTCGCGCTTCTACGCGATCCACATGCTGCTGGTGCCCGGCGCGATCATCGCCCTGATCGGCGCCCACATGTACCTGGTCGTCAAGCTCGGCACCACGGCGCCGCCCTGGGTCAAAGCCGAGCGGCCGAAAGCCGCCGCCCGGATCGACGCCCTCGATGCCGGCGCCAACGGCAACGGCAGCGCCAACGGCCACCACGTCAACGGATCGGCGGTCGGCGACGAGGGGAACGGGACCGCCTGATGAAGCCGCAGGACAAGCAGGCCTACCTCGAGGAATACGAGCTCCTGAAGAAGAAGGGGAAGCCGTTCTTCCCCTACGCGGTGATGAAGGACTCGGTGATGGCGCTGATCGTCGTCGCCGTGATCATCGCGATGTCGATCATCCTCGGCGCCGAGCAGGGCCCGAAGGCCGACCCGACCTCGACCACCTACGTGCCGCGTCCCGAGTGGTACTTCTTCTTCCTCTTCGAGCTCCTGCGCGTGATCAAACCGCCGGAGCTGGTCCCGATCGCGACGATCGGCATCCCGACCATCTGCATGGTCCTGCTCCTCCTGCTGCCGTTCTACGACCGCGGCCCCGAGCGCCGGCCCGAGCGCCGGCCGATCGCGACCACGGCGGGGATCCTGACGATCATCGCGATGGCCTACCTCACCTACCTCGGCGCCACCGGCGGCTCGCCGACCGAGGTCGAGATGAAGGTCGCGAAGCAGTACGAGCCCGGCAAGGAGGTCGTCGCCAGCGCCGGCTGCCTCGCCTGCCACAAGCTCGGTGAGAACGGCAACAACGGGCCGGGTCCCGAGCTGACCCACATCGCCTCGCGGATCCCGCGGGCTGCGATCATTCGCTCGGTTGAAATCGGCCCCGGCATCATGCCCTCCTTCCGCGACCTGCCGCCGCAGAAAATCGAACAGCTCGCCGACTTCCTCTCCTCGCTCGATTAGCCAGGCGGTAGGGACGGGGCCGGTGCCCTGAATCCCATGGACACGATCAACGACAACCGCCAATCGCCGGACTTCGCCGGCCAGGTCAACCGCATGTTCGACCGGGTGGCCGGCCGCTACGACGCGCTCAACTCGCTGATGACCGCCGGCCTGCACCACGGCTGGCGCAAGCGGGCGGCGGAGAAGGCGCAGCTCGGTCCGGGCGACGCCGCGCTCGACGTCTGCTGCGGGACCGGCGACCTGGCGCTGGAGCTGGCCGAGCGGGTCAGCCCCGGCGGCCACGTCGTCGGCTGCGACTTCTCCGAGCCGATGCTCGACCTCGCCCGCGAGAAGGCGGCCGAGCGCAGCGCCGGCGGGGTCCGCTTCGAGTGGGCCGACGCGCTGGAGCTGCCCTACGACGGGGAGCGCTTCGACGCGGTGACGGTCGGCTTCGGGGCCCGCAACCTCGCCGACCTCGACCGCGGCCTGCGCGAGATGGTTCGGGTCCTGAAGCCCGGCGGGCGGGCGGTGATCCTCGAGATCACCCAGCCCGAGCGACCGCCGCTCTCGCTCTTCTACTCCCTCTGGTTCGACCGCATCGTGCCGCTCCTCGGCGCCTTCTCCAGCAACCCGGAGGCCTACTCGTACCTGCCGGAGTCGGTGCGCAGCTTCCCCAGCCCCCGCGGGCTGGCGGAGAAGATGGACGACGCCGGTTTCGAGGCGATCCGGTACACGGTCCTGGCGGGCGGGATCATCGCGATCCACAGCGGCGTCCGGGCGTGATCGCGGCCACCGGGTCGTGACCCGCCCCTCCTCGGTCCCGCCGCCGGTGACGGCGGTGCTCGACGCCTCCAGCCGCTGGCTGCCGGCACGACTGGGCGAGGTCGAGGAGCTGCTGCGGGGGGCGATCGGCGGGCACGGCCAGACCCTGCGCGCCGACGCGGCGGCGACGCTCGAGGCCGGCGGCAAGCGGCTGCGGCCGATGCTGGTGCTCCTCTGCGCCGGGCCGGACCGCGACGGGGAGGCCGTGCGCGCCGCCGCGGCGATCGAGCTCGTCCACATGGCGACCCTGGTCCACGACGACGTCCTCGACGACGCGCCGCTGCGCCGTGGCCTGCCGACCGTCGCCGCCACCTCGGGACGCGATCGCGCCGTCGCCACCGGCGACCTCCTCTTCTCCCGCGCCTTCGCCCTCCTCGCCGACGCCGGCGACAGCCGCTCGGTCGCCCTCCTCGCCGACGCCTCCGTCGCGCTCGCCCGGGGCGAGCTCGCCCAGCGTCACGACGCCTTCGACCTCGGCCTCGACGAAGACCGCTACCTCTTGCGCTGCCGGCTGAAGACCGCCCGCCTCTTCGAGTGCGCCTGCCTGCTCGGTCGCCGCGACGAGGCGCTCCGCGAGTTCGGGGCCGGCATCGGCCTCGCCTTCCAGCTGCTCGACGACGTCCTCGACGTCAGCGGCCCACCGGAGCGGACCGGAAAGGCACGCGGCACCGACCTGCTCGACGGGACCGTCACCCTGCCGCTGATCGAGGCCGCGAAGAGCGACCCGACCGTCCGCGACGCCGACCTGCGGGCGCTCGATGCCCCCAGCGCCGAGGCGCTCTGCGACCGGATCGCCGCCACCGGCGCGCTGGAGCGCGTTCGCGCCCGGGCGATCGAGATGGTCGCCGAGGCGAAGGCCGCGCTGCAGCGGGCCGACCTCCCACCCGAGCAGCGCCAGCTCCTCACCCTGGTCGCCGACGGCGTCGTCCAGCGCTACAGCTGACCCTCCCTGCGACGCGGCCTACTGCTCCTGCTGGGTGGGGCGGACGAGGATCTCGTTGACGGCGACGTGCCGCGGCCGCGTCACCAGGTAGGCGATCGCGTCGGCGATGTCCTCGGACTGGAGGATGTCCATGTCGACGAAGCGCTTTTCGATCTGGTCGCGCACCTCGGGCCGGTTGTGGCTCTGCAGCTCGGTCGCGACGGCGCCCGGCTCGACCAGCGAGACCCGCAGGTGGCGGCCGGAGACCTCCTGGCGCAGGGCCTCGCTGAAGGCGCCGACGCCGTGCTTGGTCGCGTTGTAGACGCCGCTGCCCTTGCGCGCGATCCGGCCGGCGACCGAGGAGATGTTGACCAGGTCGGCGACCCGGCGCGGATCGCTTTCGGCAGCCTCCAGCAGGTGGGGGAGGGCGGCGTGCGCCGTGTAGAGCAGCCCGAGCAGGTTGACCTGGACCATCCGCTCCCACTCCTCGACCGGGGCGTCGACCACCGGCCCGAGCAGCATCACCCCGGCGTTGTTGACGAGGACGTCGAGCCGTCCCAGCTCCTCGACCGCGCGCCCGACCGCCGCCGTCGCCTGCTCGCGCTCGGTGACGTCGGCCTCGATCGGCAGCGCGGTGCCGCCGCTGTCGGCGATCTCGCCGCCCAGCCGCTCGAGCCGGTCGGCGCGGCGGGCCACCAGCGCCACCGCAGACCCGCGTGCGGCCAGCGCCCGGGCGGCGGCCTCGCCGATGCCGCTCGAGGCTCCGGTGACCATGGCGACGGTCTGCTCGAGGTCGCGGGCGGGATCCGTCACCCGGGACCTATACCCGGCCAGCCTTCCTAAAACCCGGCCGGAACTGATCCGGACGGCGATCCACCCCGTTACCATGGGACAAGATGCCAGGAAACATCGGACTTCCAGAGATCGCCATCGTCCTCGTCATCGCCCTGCTGGTCTTCGGCCCGAAACGGCTCCCGGAGCTCGGCCGCAGCCTCGGCCGCGGCATCCGCGAGTTCAAAGGCTCGATCGGCGGCGAGCACGACCATGACCGTGAGGAGGACGAGGCCCCGAGCCTCCCGCAGTCGGAGTCGGCCAAGGTTCACGGCGATCCGGCCGACGCGGAGATCGTCCGCAACAAGACCAGCTGAGGCGGGGCCAGGATGGCCCGCCGCGTAAAGGCGGTCTCCCACGAGGATCGTCTCACCCTGGTCGAGCACCTCGACGAGCTGCGGGGCCGGATCATCGTCTGCGTCGTCGTCCTCGGCGTCGCCCTGGCGCTCTGCTTCTGGCAGAACCACCTGCTGCTCGAAGTCGCCCAGCACCCGCTCCCCGACGACCACGACCAGCTGATCACCTTCGGGGTCACCGAGCCGTTCACGACCACCCTGACCGTCTCGGCCTACGGCGCCCTCGCGCTCTCGCTGCCGGTCGTCCTCTGGCAGCTCTACGCCTACGTCCTGCCCGCCTTCAGCCAAGCCGAGCGGCGGACGATCATGCCGATCCTGCTGCTCTTCCCGGTCCTCTTCCTCGCCGGTCTCGCCTTCGCCTACTTCGTCGTCATGCCGGCAGCCGTCAACTTCCTCCTCAATTTCAACGACGGTCAGTTCAACATCCAGCTCCGCGCCCGCGACTACTACAGCTTCTTCTCGATGACCGAGATCGCCTGCGGCCTGATCTTCCAGCTGCCGCTGGCGATCATCGCGGTCACCCGGCTGGGAATCGTCCGGGTCGAGCAGCTCACCGAAAACCGCCGCTACGCCTATCTGGCGATCGCGATCCTGGCCGCCGCGCTGCCCGGAGTGGACCCGGTGACCATGCTCATCGAGATGGTTCCGCTGCTTGTTCTGTTTGAGCTGAGTATCCTGCTCGCTCGGGTCCTGGGACGTCCGGGAACGAGCGGAGGCGTGGCGCAGCCCTCTCCGCAGGAGTGAGGGAGAGAGAAGTGGCTGGAGGCGACAAGGAGCACAAGATGCTGTTCGACCTGCAGGGCGGGCATCGTCGCAACGTGGTCAAGGTCGTCTACGCGGTTCTCGCAGTCCTGATGGGTGCGAGCCTCTTCCTCACCGTCGGCCCGTTCAGCATCTCCGAAATCTTCAACGACAGCGGCGGCAGCTCCGACCTCGCCAAGCCCTACGAAGAAGAAGCCGAGCGGATCGAAGCCAGGCTCGAAAAAGACCCGGGCAACCCCAACCTGCTGATCTCGCTGACCCGCGCCCAGATCAACGCCGGCAACGTCGAGGCCCAGCGGGAAGCCAACGGCGAAGTGATCCTCACCAGCGACTCGGTGCAGGCCTACCAGGAGGCCGACCAGTCCTGGTCCGAATACCTGAAAGCCACCGACAAGCCGAACGCCGCCCTGGCCGCGCTGGTCGGCCCGATGATGCTGAGCCTGGCGGAAATCTCGACCACCTACCCGCAGGCCGAACAGCGGATCGCCGCGGCGACCGAAGCGCAGAAGTTCGTCGCCGAAGACCGGCCGTCGGTGAACTCGCTCAGCACCCTCGCCTTCTACACCTACTTCACCGGCGACTTCGCCGCCGCCGAAAAGGCCCGCGCCGAAGCGAGGAAGCTCGCCAAGACCGAAGCCGCGCGCAAAGAAATCGACAAAACGCTGGACGAATACAAGAAAAACGCCAGTAAATACATCGCCGCGAAGAAGCAGGCCGAAAAAGCGCAGAAAGCGGCCGGCGGCAAAGCCCCCGAAAACCTGGAAAACCCGCTCAGCCCCGGTTTGGGCAGCGGCGGCCTCGGCGGCTAGGAAAGAGAAAACCGCCAGCGGCTGGCGGTTCGAGTGGGCCGTGTAGGGCTCGAACCTACGACCTTGAGATTAAGAGTCTCCTGCTCTACCAACTGAGCTAACGGCCCGGGGACGGGCAAGTATAGGAAGGTCGGCTGCTCGGGCGAAGGTCGCCGGCGCTATTTGGCGCGGCAGAATTTTTCGACCAGGCCGTCGACGATCGTGCCGTCCTCGAAGGTGAAGCGACCGTGGGTCTGGAGGATGCTGTCGCTGCAGCGGGCCGAGACGTAGCTGCGCTGCTTGCCCCCCGCCCGGTAACGGCGGCCGATCTTGACGTCGAGGTGGGTCAGGGCGCCGAGGCCGGCGGCGAGCGGGGGGAGGTCGATCCGGGCCCGGTAGCGGAAGCCGCCGGAGCGCTGTTCGATCGGGACGACGATCGCGTAGGTCAGGGTGGCGGGAACGGTGGTCCGGGCGTGGAGCACCGCGGTCGGCATCCCGCCGAGCCGCGGGCCGTTGAAGATCGTCAGCTGCGAGCGGGCCGGGACCTCGCCGGCGCTGGTCGAGACCAGCGCTTCGACGTGGCCGGTGCCGACCATCGCCGGCCGGCAGATCCGCCGCGCCTCATCGGTGGTGGCTTCGTCGATCGCTTCCGGCGAGCACTGCGGCAGGCCGGCGACGCTGAGGCGGCCGTCGCGGTCGAAGTCGATCAGCGCCTGCCGCAGCGGCGAGGGCTTGCCGCCGCCTCTGGCGCTGAGGTCGAGGTGGCCCTGGAAGTCGATCGGGACGAAGCGGTGGCGCGGCAGCGACTGCGGCTGGAAGCCGCCGTCGGCGCGAAGGACGAGGTTGTCGACTTCGACCAGCGCCCCGCTGGCGCTGCCGCCGAGGAGCGCCATCGCAGCAAGCGCCGTCAGCGCGACAAGGCGCCTTGGCGAACCATGAGGACGCAAAAGCGCCTTGACGAGACGGCGGCGCTTCAGCGCGGGGTGTGGCATGGCGAGGTGAGGGTCGTCGGGAAGCGGTCCCCGTTGGTGAACGTCAGGTTCCCCTCGACCTGCAGGCGTCCGCCGGAGCAGTGGGCGCTGATGAAGCCGACCTTCTTCCCCTTGCGCTTGGTGGTCGCTCCGACGCTCGCTTCGGCCAGGGTCGGCGCTCCGAAGCCACCGGCGACTTCGGGCATCTCGACCCTGACGTGGAAGCCGTAACGGCCCTTCGAGACCCGCTCGATCACGATCGGGACCAGCAGCGCCTGCGGCGCGGGCACGGTCTCGTAGGCGTGGGCGATCAGCGTCGGCTTGCCGCCGGTCGGCGCCGCGTTGAAGAAGGAGACCGCGGAGCTGATCTGGAACGGCGCCCGGCCCGGCATCGTCACCAGCGCCTTGCCGGTCCCGGTGCCGACCAGCGACCCGGCGCAGCGCCTGCGCGCCTGCGCCGTGGTCGTCCCTTCGAGCTTGCCCTTCGGGCAGACCGGGAACGCCTTGCTGTCGACGGCGCCGTGCTTGTCGATCAGGAAGTCGATCGCCTCGAGGGTCGGCGGGGTAGAGCCGTCCTTGATCTTGATCCGGGTGGTGCTGCTGAGGGTGATCGGAGCGTTGCCCTTGGCCGGCAGCTCACGAGGCTGCATGTCGATCGTCGAGCTGACGCAGAGCGGTCCGATGCAGGCCTCGATGCCCGACGCGGTCGCGCCGAGGGCCAGCGTCAGCCCGACGGCGAGTGCTGCTGCTCTGCGAATCCGTCTCCTCAATCAACGCCCCTTGCAGGGTTTGAACACCGAACCCTGGAGAAAGGTGCCGTCTTTGAAGCGGGTCTGGATTTTCGCCTGCAGGCGCCCGTCGGGGCAGCCGGCGTTGGCGAAGCTCAGCGTCTTCCCCTTGTAAGTCCATTCGCGGCCGACCGTGAGCTGCCCGTAGAGCGGGATTCCGGACCCGCCGGCGATCTTCGGGATCTTCGCCACGGTCTTGAACCCGTAGCGACCCTGGTTCACCTTCTGGATTTCGATCGGGACGACGAAGGTGGTCGGTCCCGGCACGGTCAGGTGGGCGTGGGCGAGGACCACGGGATTCCCGTTTTTGGGCGCGGCGTTGAACAGGGTGATCGGCGAGCCGGCCGGGATCGGCGCCTGTTCGGGAAAGATCACGACCGCCTTGCCGAAGCCCTTGCCGATGATCGCGCCGGGGCAGAGCTTGCGCGCCTGCGCCGTGGTCGTCGCCTTCAGTTTCTGAGGCGTGCACTTCGGGAGGCCTTCGGTCTCGACTTCGCCGTGCTTGTCGAACCACAGCGTCAGCGTTTCCAGCACCGGCGGGGGCGAGCCGTCTTCGGTCTCGATCTTGCCGTAGCCGTGGAGCTTGATCGGCGCGAACCCCTTCTTCGGCAGCGTCGTCGGGGTGAAGCCGCCGTCGGTGGTGATCACCAAGTTCGCCGCCCGCAGCTTGATCGCCACCGCCGAACCGGCGACGAGCAGCACCAGCACCAATCCCAGGACATTCGCTCTTAACAGAGTCTTCCGCACCGAACTCCTCCTCCCATAGGCTTCTACCGCCAAACTACCAGCCGTGGGAAGGAGGATCGGCAGGGCACGCAGAGCGTCCTCGCGGAAGGCAGCCGGCCGCGAGCATCCGTTCCTGCTCCGCCACCCGCGCTCGGTCCTCGCCGTCGCGGCGATCCTGTTGGCTGCCCTGGCGGTGATTGGGACCGGCACCGAGGACCGCCTCGACCCGACCACCCTCGACATCCCGGGCACCGAAGCCTCGCGGAGCAACCAGATCCTGCGCGAGCACTTCGGCGACTCGGCGCCCTTCGCGATCCTGCTCCGCGGCCCCGCCGCCGCGATCGACGAACAGGGCCCCGGGCTGGTCGAAGCGCTGCGCGAGGACCCGCGGGTGACGACGCTCTCGCCCTGGGACATTGGCTCGGTCCAGCGCCTGCGGCCGGCGCCCAACAAGGCGCTGGTCCTCGCCGACTTCCACGTCGACGGCCGCACCGCGGTCAACGAGGCGGTGCCGCACCTCGACGAGACGTTGGAAGAGACGATCGCTGCCCCCGTGCGAGCGACCCAGACGGGCTACGCGACCCTGACCGAGGCGATCCAGGAAGAAAACCTCGACGCCACCCGCCGCGGCGAGCTGATCGCCCTGCCGTTCCTGCTGATCATCCTCCTGCTCGTCTTCCGCTCGCCGATCGCCGCCACGATCCCGCTCGTCATCGGCGCGATCACCGTCGTCGCCTCGCGCGGCATCCTCTACTTCTTCACCGGCTGGTTCGAGATCAACTCCTTCGCGCTGGTCGTCTGCTCGATGATGGGCCTGGCGCTGGGGGTCGACTATGCGCTGCTGATGGTCTCCCGCTTCCGCGAGGAGCTCGCCGCGGGCAGCGATCCGACCGACGCCGCCCGGCTGACCCGCCGCCACGCCGGGCGCACGGTCTGCTTCGCCGGCAGCACCCTGCTGATCTCGATGATCGTCTCGCTGTTCATCCTCCCCGGCTCGCTGCTCGCCTCGCTCGCCGGCACGGTCTGCATGGTCGTGATCCTCAGCGTCGTCGAGGCGATCCTCGTCGGCCCGGCGATCCTCACCCTGTTGGGCCCGAACGTCGACCGCTGGCGGTTCGGCGCCACCGCCCCCGCCGGCGGTCGCTCGCGGCTGATGACGATGGTCGGGGCGGCGCTGAGGCGGCCGGCCCTCGCCGCGGTGGTGATCGGCGCCGTGCTGCTGGTGCTGGCGGTGCCGACGCTCGGCCTGAAGACCGGCCCGCCGGACACCGAACAGCTCGACCGGGATGCCCCCGCCCGCAAGGACGCCGAACTGGTGACCAGGGCGATCGGCCAGGGCTTCGACGCGCCCTTCCAGATCGTCGCGGTCTCCAAAGAAGGCCCGATCACCGACGCGAAGAGCATCGGCGCGCTGCAGAACTTCCAGCGCAAGGTGGCGGAGCGTCCCGGCGTGCGAGCGGTGGTTGGCCCCGGCCCAGTGGTCGAACAGGTGGAACCGCTGCAGCGGCTCGGCAACTCCTATCTCGCCACCGAAGGGGACACCGGCCAGGTCAAGCAGCTCGCCCGCCTCGGCCGCGAACTCAAGGTCGCCGCCGGCGGGGTCGGGCAGCTGCGCGAGGGGATCTCCGAAGCCAGCGACGGCGCCGGCCTGCTGGCGGAGGGGTCCGGCCGCGCCGCCGAAGGCGCGCAGCTGATCGCCAACGGCCTCGGCCGGGCTACCGACGGCAGCCAGGAAGCGATCGACGCTCTCGAACGCTTTGCCAAAGGGTCGCGCCAGCTGGAGAACGGGATCAGACTCGCCGGGGTCGGGGTCTTCAGGCTGAAGATCGGGATCCGCGACACGATCCTCCCCAACCTCCGCTTCAACGCCCTGCGGCTCTCGCGCGAGGTGCAGAAGTCTCTCAACGCAGACGCCAACGGCAAGCTGCCGGAACTGATCGCGCCCGCCCGGACCGCGGAAGAAGAACTGCAGCGGGGGCTGGCGCAGCTCGAAGCGATGACGGTGGGCAAGACCGACCCCAACTACGGGGCGACGCTCGACGCGGTGCGCAAGGCGACCGCGGCGGTCAGCGGCAAGGACCCGGTCAGCGGCGCGCCCTTCGACCCGGTGCCCGCGACCGCCGAGGTCGAGCCGTACGCCGGCCTCCCGGCCGAACTCGTCGCCCTCAACGAACGGCTGCTCGAGGACCACAAGGACTCGAAGGAAACCTCGCTCTGGATCATCACCACCAAGAACGCGATGAAGACGACCCTGAAGGGGACCGAAAAGCTCGAAGAAGGGCTGCGGGAACTGCACGCGGGCAGCAGCCGCCTCGCCGCCGGCTCGGCCCGCCTGGCGCGGGAAACGAAGCGGTTGGGGGAGGGGATCGCGCAGCTCGGCGGCGGCGCGCTGCGGCTGGTCGGCGGCCTCGACGACCTCGGCGAGGGAGCCGAAGCGCTGCGGGCGGGCCTCGCCACCGGCGTCGACGAAAGCGAGCCGCTGGAAAGCGGGCTGGAAGAAGCGAGCGTGCAGGTGCTGGACGGCCGCGACCAGATCACCGACCAGATCGGCCGGGTCTCCAAATCAAGCCCCGGCCTCTTCAACTCCGGCTACTTCGTGCTCTCCGCCCTCGACGGCACCCCGCCGACGACGCGGACGCAGATCAGCGAAACGATCGACCTCGATCGCGGCGGCCAGGCGGCGACGATGCTGGTCATCCCCGACTACACCTTCAACAGCCCCGGCTCGATTCGGCTCAACAAGGAGCTGAACGAGCAGGCCGCGGTTCTGGCCGAGAACTCCGGCCTCGAGACCGGCGTCGCCGGCGGGGCCGCCGAACTCAACGAATACAGCCGCGTCACCCGCGAGCGGATGCCCTGGGTGATCATCGCGATCACGATCGTCACCTTCCTCGTCCTGATGGTCGTCCTGCGGGCGATGCTGCTGGCGGCGATCGCGGTGGCCCTCAACCTGCTCACGGTCGCGGTCGCCTTCGGGGTCCTCGTCCTCCTCTTCCACATCCCCGACAGCTGGCCGCTCGGCGGCCACAACTACGTCGACGCGGTCGGCGCGACCCTGATCTTCGGCCTCGTCTTCGGCCTCTCGATCGACTACGCGGTCTTCCTTCTCAGCCGCATGCGCGAGCACTACGACACCCACGGCGACAACGCCGCCGCGGTCGACTTCGGGCTCTCCCGCACCGCCGGCGTGATCACCGGCGCGGCGCTGATCATGATGGTCGTCTTCATCGCCTTCGCCGGCGCCCCGATCGCCACCGTCAGCCAGCTCGGCGTCGGCCTCACCGTGGCGGTCATCCTCGACGCCACCGTCGTCCGCATCGTCCTCCTGCCGGCGCTGATGCTCCTCCTCGGCGACCGCGTCTGGTGGCTGCCGAAGCCACTCGAGCGCGTGATCCCGAAGCTCAGCGTCTAACGGCCCCGAAGTCACAGATCCGCACCGAAGACTTTCGACTTCGGTGCGCATAGCGCCTTGTTTCGTGCAGACAAACCCTTACGCTAGGATTATGCACGTGATGATGGCCCCGAGGGAGAGCTGGACCGACCAACGTCTCGACGACCTCAACGACAAGGTCGACGCCGGGTTCAAGGAAGTTCGCGAACTGCGAATCGAGATGAACGAGCGCTTCGAGAAGATGGACCAGCGCTTCGCGAAGGTGGACGAGCGCTTCGAGAAGATGGACCAGCGCTTCGCGAAGGTGGACGAACGCTTCGAGAAGATGGACCAGAGGTTCGAGAAGATCGATGAGCGCTTCGAAAAGTTGGATGACCGCTTCGAGAAACTTTTCTTCGCTCTGCTCGGCGGAGCAATCGCGATCATCGTCGCTCTGATCGGCGTCTCGAGCGCTGTCCTGGTCGCCGCCCTCTGATCCAGCCTCCTCGAGAGCGGGTCGGCCGAGGGCGTGTCGACTTATCCCCCTATAGGACACCTAAGTCGACACGCCCCGCGGAACGGCTATTTCGACTGCTTGCAGCTCTGCTTCGAGTAGGCGGTCAGGGCTTCGCCGTCGCGGTAGGTGAAGGTGCCGCGGGCCTTGAGCTTCTTCGAGCCGGTGCATTTGGCGGCGATGAAGCTTCGCTGCTCGCCCTTGAAGCGCCATCTCCTGTCGATCTTGACGTTGAATTCCTTCAGGGCGCCGGTGCCCCCGGCGAGGAGCGGGACGTTGAGGTCGAGGCGGGGCCCATAGCCTTCCTTGCCGTAGTTGCTGACGGTCCCTTCGAGGACGAGGCTGACCTGCAGCGGGGTCGTTCCGTAGGTGTGGAGGATGATCGTCGGCCTGCCGCCCTTGGGAATGCCGTTGAAGGCCGTCACGGTCTGCGGCACTTCGTAGACTTTTCCCGCTCTCAGGTAGGCGACCGCGTGTCCGGTGCCGATTTTGGCGCTGCCGCAGGCGCGTTCGGCCGTTTCGGTCGACTGGTTCTGCAGCTTCGCCGAGTCGCAGGTCGGCAGCCCCTTGGTGTAGAGCCTGGCGTTGCGGTCGAAGTCGATGACGGCGTGGATCGCCGGGCTGGGGACGCCGGCCGGGTCGGTCGTCGAAGTGGTCAGCGTCGTCACCTCGAGCGTCCCCGGCGTGAACTTGGTCTTGGAAAGCTTTTTCGGTCGAATCTGCGAGTCGATCGACTGGGTGTTGCCGTCAGGCGCGGAAACCGTGGGCCCGGCCCAGGCCGCCGTTGCCGCGATCGCGACCGCCGAGACGGCGCTGATCGCGATCAGAAATGGACGTCTGCGCATTGCTAGCTCCTAGCGTTGGATTACGCGGCGCCTCTCCCACTTCTCCTAACCGCTCCCGCGGCTCAGAGTAGCGCGTTGACTTCCAGTTAAGTCCCTGCTCCGACGGGGCTTGGCAGCGACCCCCTTGGATACGATCTTCCAGCCGTTCTACCGGGTCGGAGGGGCCGGGGGAACCTGAAAGCAAGCGACGATCCGTTGGCTGCCAAATCTTCAGGCGAGGAGCGAGGCCCGGCGGCCAGCCGGGGAGTCAGCCCTGCCCGAATTGCGACGATCGTCGCCCTCGCCGCGGCGGTGGTCGTTCTCGCGATCGTCTTCCTCGGCGGCAGCAGTGGCCACAAGTACACCCTCGTCTTCCAGAACGCCGGCCAGCTGGTGCCCGACAACCAGGTCCTGATCGGCGGCTCGCCGGCGGGGACCGTGGAAAGCATCGGCCTCACCGACGACAACCTCGCCGAGGTCCACGTCTCGGTCGACCAGGAGCTGCACGAAGGCACCACGGCGGTCATCCGGGCCACCTCCCTCTCCGGCGTCGCCAACCACTACGTCTCGCTCAGCCCCGGGCCCAACAGCAACCCGGCGCTCGACGACGGCGCCGAGCTCGGACTCGCCTCGACGACGACGCCGATCGACATCGACCAGTTCTTCAACACCTTCCCGCCGCGGGTGCGCCGGGGCCTGCAGGACTTCATCCGCGGCAACGCGGCGATCTACTCGGGCCAAGGGGAGAACGCCAACGACGCCTACAAGTACTTCGGCAGCGCGCTCAACCGCGCCGGCGCCTTCGCCCAGGAACTGAACGCCGACCAGCAGCTCCTCTCCCGCTTCCTCGTCAGCACCTCGCGGCTGAGCACGGCGGTCGCCGGCCGCGGCGAGCGGCTCTCGAGCGCGATCTCCAACGCCAGCACCGCCTTCGACGCGATCGCCGCGGAAACCGCGGCCTTCGACGCGTCCCTGCGGCGGCTGCCGCCGGTCTTCCGCCAGTCGAACACGACCTTCGTCAACCTCCGCGCGGCGCTCGACGACATCGAACCGCTGATCGACACGGCGAAGCCGGCGACCAAGGACCTGGCGCCGTTCCTCGCCGAACTGCGCCCGGTCTTCCAGAAACTGGTGCCGTTCACCCGCAACCTGCGCCTGACGGTCAACAGGCCGGGCAAGGCGAACGACACCGCCGACCTGCTGGCGGTCCTCCCCAAGGTCCAGGACCTGACCTCCAGCGCCTTCCCGCACTCCGAACAGGCGATCGCCGACTTCCAGCCGAACCTCAACTTCATCCGCGCCTACACGCCAGACCTGTTCAACGCCTTCAGCAAGCTGGGGCAGGTCGCCGGCTACTACGACGGCAACGGGCACTACGTGCGGGCGACCACCGCCGGTCTGAACCTCTTCCGCTACGACGAAGGCAGCTCGGAACTCGAACCGATCACCAAGAGCCAGCAGTTCGACGCCTTCGGTTCTCCCGAGCCGCCCCGGAGCTGCCCCGGCGGCGCCACCCAGCCCGCGGCTGACGGCTCCAACCCCTTCGTCGGGGGCGGCAGCGTCGACTCCTCCGAATGCGACCCCTCCGACGTGCCCCCCGGCCCATGAGCAAACGCGCTCTACTCGCGCTTGGCCTGGTCGCGGCAGTCGTCGTGGTCGTCCTCCTGGCCTCGGGAGGCGACGACTCCTCCGACGGCTACCGGGTCCGCGCAGTCTTCGACAACGGCGGCTTCATGGTCAAGGGCGAGGAGGTGCGCGTCGCCGGCGCCAACGTGGGCGAGATCGAATCGGTCGGCGTCTCGATGCCCGGCGAGCCGGTCGCCTACGAAGACGGCAAGGCGGTGGAAAAGCCCGGCAAGGCGATCATCGTCATGAACATCACCGACCCCGGGTTCCAGGACTTCCGCCAGGACGCCACCTGCCAGATCCGGCCGCAGTCGCTGATCGGCGAGAAGTTCGTCGACTGCCGCACGACGCTGCCGCGGGCGCCGGGCAGCGAGCCGCCGCCGCCGCTGAAGCAGATCGAAGACGGCGAGGCCGGGGAAGGCCAGTACCTGCTGCCGCTCGGCAACAACGGCACCAGCGTCGACCCGGACCTGATCAACGACATCCAGTCGCTGCCCTACGCGCAGCGCTTCCGGCTCATCTTCAACGAACTCGGCGGCGCCCTCGCCGGGCGTGGCGAAGACCTCGAGGTGCTGGTCAAACGCGCGAACCCCGTCCTCCGCGACGTCGACCGCCTCTTCGGCATCCTCTCCGCCCAGCGCAACCAGCTGGCGCAGCTCGCGAGCGACTCCGACGCGATCCTCGAGCCGCTCGCCCGCGAGCGCCGCGCCGTCGCCGGCTTCCTCTCCAACTCCGGCGCCGCCGCCGAGGCGAGCTCCGAAAAGGGCCCGGAACTGGAAGAGGCGCTGCAGAAATTCCCCACCTTCCTCGCCGAGTTCCGAGAGACGATGAAGAGTCTCGAATCGTTCTCCGACGCCGGCACGCCGCTGCTCGAAGACTTCGGCACTGCGGCGCCGGCGCTGACCGACGCGACCAAGACGCTGACTCCGTTCTCCGAAGCGCTGACCGTCTCCCTGAAGAGCTTCGGCGACGCCGGGGAAGCGTCCGGCCCGATCTTCGCCGAAGCCGATCCGGTGGTGAAGAAGGCGCGCGACCTGGCGAAGTCGGGGGTGCAGCCGACGGGCGACCTGGCGAAGTTGCTGGTGAACATCAAACAGACCGGTGGCTGGGATGGACTTACCGAACTGATCTACAACACGACGGCTGCGCTGAACGGCTTCGACAAATACGGTCACTTCGGCCGCACGCGTGTGACGCTTTCGACCTGTCTCGAATACATCCAATATCCGGCTGGCTTCTCAGGTTGTGTAGCGAACTTCAACGGCCCGAGAGCCAATGCCTCCGCAAGCACCAGCCCCGAAGCGCTCTTCCGACTGTTGGAGCAGGGGATGGAAGAAACGAACGGCGGCAGCGTTGCTGCATCCGGCGGATCGATTGGGATCGGTCAGGGCGACAGCACGAGTGCGGGCCAGGCCAGCAAAGCCGGCGTAGCCCAGTCCTCGAAAACCGAAGGAACCGAACCCCTTCTCGACTACCTCCTGGGCCCATGAGGAATCGCAGCGGAATCAGCGGCGTCGCGAGCAGCCCGATCCTGGTCGGAGCGGTGACGGTCCTCGTCGTCATCGTCGCCGTCTTCCTCGCCTACAACGCCAACAACGGCCTTCCCTTCGTCTCCACCTACAACCTCAAGGCGCGGGTGCCGAACGCCGACGCCCTGGTCAAAGGCAACGAGGTGCGGATCGGCGGCGTCCGCGTCGGTGTCGTCAAGGAGGTCGTCCCGGTCCAGCTCGAAGACGGCGAGGTCGCCGCCGAACTCTCGCTCAGCCTCGACAAGAACGCCGAACCCCTGCCGGTCGACTCGACCATCACCGTCCGGCCGAAGTCGGCCCTCGGCCTCAAGTTCCTCCAGGTCACGCCGGGCGACTCGGACGAGGGCTTCGAGGCCGGCGAAACGATCCCGGTCACCGCCGCCAAGCCCGAACCGGTGGACATCGACCAGTTCTTCGACATGTTCGACAAACCGACCCGCGACGCGATCCGCCAGAACCTGGCTGGATTCGGCAACTCCCTGGCCGGCCGCGCTCCGCAGTTGAACGAAGCGATCGGGGCGTTGCGCCGCATCGTCGTCAACGGCCAGCCGATCATCCGCAAGATCGTCGAACCCAGCACCAACTTCGCCGGCTTCTGGCGCTCGCTCGCGGCGCTCTCCGCCACCGTCGCCCCCGTCGCCGAGACCCAAGCCCAGATGTTCGTCGCCCTCGATCGGACCTTTGCCGCGTTCGCCCGGGTCTCCCGCCCCTACATCCAGGAAACGATCGAAAAGAGCCCGCCGACCGTGGACGAGGTCAACGCCGACCTGCCGGCGATCCGCCCCTTCCTCGAGGACTCGGCCCGCTTCTTCACCGCCCTCCGGCCCGGGGCGAAAGCCTTGGCGAAAACCTCCCCCGTAATTGCCGAATCCCTCCACGCCGGGATCCCGGTCCTCAATGCCTCGCCCGTCCTCTTCAACCAGCTGCAGCCGACGGCGCAGGCCTTGGTCGACTTCCAGGAAGCGCCTGGAGTCTTCAACGGACTTGAACTGCTCACCGATACCAACAACCTCCTCAAGCCAGCACTTTCCTACATCACTCCAAGTCAGACGGTGTGCAACTACTGGACTCTTACGTTCCAGAACCTTTCCAGCGCTTCATCGGAAGGGAACGAGAACGGTCACTGGCTGCAGCTCATCTCCTACGGTCCTCCTGAAGGTCCCAACAGTCTGAGCACCTTCGCCGGCGCACCTGCCAACGAGACCGGAAGTGCAAAAAACTTCCTTCATTTCAACCCGAATCCGCAAACCGCGGCACCGGGACAGGACAACGTGTGCGAAGCCGGCAATGAGAAACTCGTCAAGGGGGAGTCGGTCATCGGCCATGCCCCGGAACTCTGGGGCACCACCACTCGCGGGCAGGTGAAAAAATGAGTCGCCTTCCCGAGCGAGATCGCCGCGCCGCGGAAGCCGGCACCGGTCGCATCAAGTGGCGCCCGAGCAACGCGCTGATCGCGATCATCTTCATCCTCATCTTCACGATCGGTCCGTACCTGGCCTTCACCAAACACGTGCCGTTCACCAGTCGCGGCTACGAACTCAACGCGACCTTCTCCAACTCCGCGAACATCGCGCTCAACTCGCCGATCCGGATCGCAGGCGTCGACGTCGGCAAAGTGATCAAGACCGAGCGGGACGGGGACAACACCAAGGTCACCTTCACCGTCGATTCCTCCGGGCGGCCGATTCACGACGACGCCTTCGCGGCGATCCGCCCGCGGATCTTCCTCGAGGGGAACTTCTTCGTCGAACTCGACCCCGGCAGCCCCAGCGCCGAGGAGATGGACAGCGGCGGGACGATCCCGGTCAGCCGCACCTCGACCGCTGTCCAGATCGACGAAGTCCTCACCGCTCTGCAGTCGCCGGTTCGCGCCGACCTCAGCCGCCTGCTCGAGGGGTACGGCACCGCGCTCAATCACCAGCCGACGGCGGAGGAAGACCTCACCCAGCTGCCGGAGGTGAAAGGCAAGTCGGGCGCGGAAGCGCTCAACGGGGCCTTCCAGTACGGCGGCGACGCCGGGCGCTACAGCGCCCAGGTCACCAACGCCCTCCTCGGCACCCAGCAGAAGGACCTCTCCCGCCTCGTCTCCAGCGCCGGGCGCGCCTTCGGGGCCTTCGCCAGCCGGCAGCGCGACCTGCAAGGCCTGATCGTCAACTTCGACGTCTTCACCGGCGCTCTCGCCAACCAGTCGAACAACCTGACGGCGACGATCCGCCTCCTGGCGCCGACCCTCCGCGTTACCCATGCCTCGCTGGTCAGCCTCAACCGCTCGCTGCCCCCGCTCCGCACCTTCTCGATCGAGTTGAAGCCCGCGATCGAAGAGCTCCCGGGCCTGATCGACGCATCCAAGCCCTTCCTTGCCCAGGTCCGCCCGTTGCTGTCCGGCAAAGAGGGCGGCGGCGTCGCCAGGCTCCTGCGCGAATCGACTCCTTACCTCGCGGGCGCGGCGCAGGCCAGCAAGAAGACGACCCTGCCGCAGCTCAACCAGCTGAGCCTCTGCACTTCCATGGTGATGGTCCCGACCGGCAACCAGGTGATCAATGACCAGTTCAGCACTGGAGGCCCGAACTACCGCGAGTTCCTCTACAACCTCGTCAACTTCGCCGGGATGGCGCAAAACTTCGATGGCAACGGGCCATATGCACGAGCACAGATCGGTGGCGGCTCGGTCTTGGTGGGCGAACCCAACCCGAAGGGCAACCCGAACGTCCTGAGCGAAGGTCTCAACTACGCCAAGACGGTTGAAGATCCGCGCGGGACCCAGCCTCGAATCGGAGCGAAGCCGCCCCTCAAGCCCAACGTCCGCTGCTACACGAACTCGGTGCCTGACGTGAACGGTCCCCAGGGCCAGGTTGGACCCGCATCTCCGTCCGCTGCGGGGGTGAATCCATGACCGACCGGGAAGCTGGCGTCAGCCGCTGGAAGCACTTCCGCGCCTGGCTCGGTCGCCAGGCGCGTGGGCATCGCAAGGACACGATCGCGATCGTCGTCCTCGCCTTCGCGGGCATCGTGATGATGCTCGGGATCTTCACCCAGCAGAAAGCCTCCCTGCCCGCCTGGCTGCCGGTGGTCGGCGAAGAATTCGACCACATCACCGCGGAGTTCTCGACCGCGCAGGCGGTGACTCCCGGTCAGGGCCAGGCCGTCGACATCGCCGGCATCCAGATCGGCAAGGTGGCCTCGGTCGACCTCGAAAACGGCCACGCCGTCGTCGGCATGGACATCGAGCCGAAATACATGGAGCTGATCCATCCGAACGCCAGCCTGCTCCTGCGCCCGAAAACCAACCTCAACGACATGATCGTCGAGATCGAACCCGGCAGCGGCGATCGGCACATCGAGGACGGCGCCCACTTCACGCTTGCTCAGACCGAACCGAACACCAACCTCGACGCCTTCCTCGCCACGCTCGATGCCGACACCCGGCAGTACATCCAGCTGCTCGTCGCCGGTGGCGCCCAGGGGGTCGGCGGCCGCGGCAGGCAGGCTTCGAATGCCCTGCGGCGCTTCCAGCCCTTCGTCCACTACGTCGCCAAGCTCAACAAGGCGGTAGCCGCCCGACACGTCGCCCTCTCGCGGGTGATCCACAACTTCGGCCTGGTGACCAACGAACTCGCCCGCCACGACGCCGCGGTGAAGCGGTTCGTCACCTCCTCCAAGGACGCGTTGGGCAACTTCGCCAACCAGCAGGCTTCGGTCCAGGAGGCCTTCGAGGAATTCCCCTCCGCCCTGCAGGCGGCACGCTCCGGCCTGGCCAGCTCCAACCGCTTTTCGCAGGTCGCCTATCCGGCTCTGATCAAACTGATTCCGCAGGCGCAGGCGCTGGGCCCGGCGTTCGACGCGACCGAGAAGCTGTTCAGCCAGACCACCGCTCCGATCCGCGATCAGATCCGGCCGTTCACCCGCGAGATCCGGCCGGTGCTGACCCACGGCACGGAAGCGGCGGAACCGTTCGAGAAGACGGTCCGCAACTTCGGCAACTCGCTTGGCGGCTTCAATTCCTTCCTCAACGAGCTCGCCTATAACCCGAAAGGGGCGCGCGAAGGCTTCCTCTTCTACCTGCCCTGGCTCAACCACAATTTCAATTCGGTTTTCAGCCTGGGCGACGCCGGGGGACCCTTGCTCAGGGGCATGACGCTGATCTCTTGCAGCGGCGCCAGCCTCGGCTATGGCCTGGTCGAAAAACTCACCCTGGAAGGCGAACCCTTCCTGCAGACCTTGCTGGAAGTCGCCGGCCTGCCTCGCGGCGCGGAAATTCCAGTCTCCTTCCCCGTGGAAAATTCCAAAGGAACCTGCGAATACGTGCCTAAGGGAGCCAAATGAGCAAGCGCGCCCCCAGCACCACGCAGCTTCTGGTCATCACCGGCTTCGCGCTGTCCTGCTTCGGGATCCTGCTCTTCCTCTGGGTCACCTTCGGCGGCCCGACGCCCTTCCGGGCGAAGACCTACGAGGTCAAGGTCCCCTTCAACGAGGCGACCCAGCTCGCCGAACAGTCGGACGTGCGCATCTCCGGCGTCAACGTCGGCAAAGTCCAGAAGATCGAACTGGCGCCCAACGGCAAGCAGGCGCTGGCGACGGCCGCGATCGATGCCCAATACGCGCCGCTGCCCGAGTCGACGCGAGCGATCCTCCGCACCAAGACCCTCCTCGGCGAGACCTACATCGAACTCACCCCGGGGTCGCGCGAGGGCCCTGAGCTCGACGATGGCGGAACGTTGCCGGAGGCGAACGTTGCCGAATCCGTCCAGCTCGACGAGATCTTCCGCACCTTCAACGCCCGTACCCGTGCCGCATTCCAGGAATGGATGCAGGAAGCCGCAGTGGCGATCAACGGTCAGGGCCAGAATCTCTCCTACGCCCTCGGCAGCCTCGACCCGACGGTCACCGAGTTCGATCAGCTCCTCCGCGTCCTCGACAGCCAGAGCCTTGCCGTCGAGCAACTCTTCCGCAACGGCGCCACCACCTTCCAGGCGCTGCGGGGGCGGGAAGGACAGCTTGCCGACCTGATCCAGAGCTCCAATGCCGTCTTCCAGACGACCGCGAAGCGCGACCGCGACATCGAAGCCCTCTTCCGCGCCTTCCCGACCTTCCTCGACGAGTCGCGTCTGACCTTCGCCCGCCTCAAGGGCTTCTCCCAGAACGCCGACCCGCTGATGCGTCAGCTGGTTCCGGCGGCGGAAGAACTGTCGCCGACGCTGATCGCGCTTTCGAAGCTGGCACCGGAATCCAAGGGCTTGTTCGAAGGGCTCGGTCCTGTGATCAAGAGAGCGCCGACCGGCTTCTCGGCATTGAGGACCATCTTCCGCGATGAATTCCCCCCGCTCCTGCGGGCCGTCGACCCATTCATCCGGAACCTGAACCCGATCCTGGTCGGACTCAAGCTCTACCGGGTCGACCTCGCCTCGTTCTTCGGCAACGTTGCTGCCACCTTCAACGGGATTCTCACCACCGAAGGGGAAGTCTCGAACCCGCCGCATTATCTGAGGGCCGTCGGAGGCATGACCCCGGAAACGATCAGCTCTTACCCAAGGCGCTTGGCCATCAATCGCACCAGCGCATACAGCCCTCCGAAGTGGGCAGAAGGTCTTGTCTCGGGTCTACCGAGCTTCGAGACCCGTCAGTGCACGACGGGCATTGCCGCGACGTTGGCACCGGACGCATGGGAAGACCCAGCCTTCAAAGAACACACGAGCGAGACCAGACCTGCAACGGAACCGGAGAAAGTTACGAGGACCCAGGACGAAAACGCCAAACTCCTCTTCGAACGGATCCAGAAGTACGCATTCGCCGGCCAGGCCAGCACTTCGACGATCGCCGCCCCTCCCTGCACCCAGCAGGCTCCCTTCAAGCCGATCTACGGCGGCGGCCCCGCCACCCAGTACCAGCACACGTTCGAACAATCGGGCCCGTAAGTCGCCCTACGCTGATCAGCTGCGGTATCGAATTAGTTCGATCTAGAGGAGGGAGGGACCGATCGTGGCGGCAACGATCACGACGGTTGCCGCGAACAGTCCACGTTGTAGGGCGCTTAACTCGCCTCGAAGTTCACGGATGTCGGCGTCGACGCGCGAGAGTCCGCCCTCGATCTTCCCGTCGAGCAACGCGAACCCCTTGTCCATCTTCTCGTCAGCGCGAGCGAAGCCGGCGTCGACTTTTCCGTTGAGGTCGTCGAGGCGCTTGTCGGTCCAGTTCTCCCTTGGCACCATCACGGCCATGATCGTAGCGCAACCTTTCGTCTGCGTCAGCATTTGAAGGCAAGGGTCGCGAGCCTAGGCGGGGCCGACATACGGGTGGTGCGCTGGTTGCAAGGAATCAGGGGAGAAAGGCGCGCGGAAGGTGGTCCTTCATGCGGGGCCTGCCTCCCAGCCGGAGAAGTTCGAGGTGTCGGGTTCGATCGCCTCGCGGACTCTCGCCAGTGCCCCTTCAGCTGACCCGGCCTCGAGCTTGACGGTATAGATCGGGCGGCCGGTGCCGATGGTGCCGATCTCCTCATTGCCGGCTCTCATCGAGGAGCGGCTGCCGGTCAGCTCGATCCCCGCCGCGGTCAGGCGTCGGCGCTCCTCTCCGGTCAGCAATCCCTTGAACTGGACGGCGAAGACCGGCATCGGCGAAGGGTACCGCCGGTCAGGAATCCTTTGCCGGTTGATCTAATCGCTATTGGGGCGCGCGAAGCGCATGATCGCTGACGCCGTCCCCGACCGTCTTCGCCTCGGTCAGCTTCAGCGGCCTTTTCACGTCGCCGGCGGGGAAGGGGCGCTTGCCGTCGCCGAGGAGGACGGGGAAGACCATGAGCCGCAGGGCGCTCGCCCAGCGACCTGGCGCGCGAGGCGCTCAACCGGTACATGGATTCCTAGCCGGCGGTACGGTTGTCGCATGGAGCGCGACGCGGCCTTGGAGGCTGTGTTCATGCCGGTGCGGCCGGCGAGCACGTTTGAGGAGACGGTGGAGCGCTTGGGGAGCGCGATCCGCCTCGGGCTGCTGGCGCCGGGCGACAAGCTGCCGCCGGAGCGGGAGCTGGCGGGGAAGCTGCGGATCTCCCGCTCGACCCTGCGCCAGGCGCTGACGGCGCTGGTGCAGAGCGGTCACCTGGTCTCGTTGCGGGGGCGGACCGGCGGCACCTTCGTCGCCGAGCGGCCGCCGCTGACCGAGGGGGACGGGGAGGCGCTCGACCAGAGTGCCTGGGCGGTCCTCGACTACCGGGTGGCGATCGAGCTGGGCTCGGTCGAGCTGGCCGCCGAGCGGGGAAGCGCGGCGCAGTTCGACCGGCTCGAGGGGCTGGTCGCGAAGATGGCCGGGGAGGTGGAGAACTTCGAGGAGTACCGGCGCACCGACATCCGCTTCCACCTCGACGTCGCCGAGGCGGCTCGCTCGCCGCGGCTGCTGAGCGCGATGACCGACGTGCAGTCGCAGATGAGCGACCTGATCGCGCTGATCGCCCATCCGCCCGAGGTCCTCGCCCGCTCCAACGAACAGCACGCGAAACTGGTCAAGGCGCTGCGCAGGGGAGACGGCGCGCGGGCGGTGCGGCAGATGCGCGAGCACACCGAGGGCACCGAGCACATCCTCGCCGGCCTGCTGCCGGCGCCGGTCGCCACGTAGGCGAGGCGCCTTTGTCGACCAGTGGTTTGCAAAGGCGCCTCGGCTAGGCGCGGATGCGGTCGCCCTCCGGGTCGAGGAGGGGCTCGGTCGCGACCTCGCCCTCGATCCAGCGGCCGAAGACCTCCACCTCGACCGCGGTCCCGGGCTCGTGCTCCGGGGGCAGGTAGGCGTAGGCGATCGAGCTCCCGACCGTGTAGCCGTAGCCGCCGCTCGTCACCCGGCCGACGATCCCGCCGCCGACCCGCACCGGCTCGTTGCCGAGGGCGATCGAGCGCGGGTCGGCGAGGGTCAGGCAGCGCAGGCGGGAGCGCGGCCCGCGCTCCCTCGCGGTCAGGATCGACTCTTCGCCGACGAACCCGACCGGCTTGTCGAGCTTGACGCAGAAGCCGACGCCGCCCTCGTAGGGAGTCTCGTCCGGCGTGATGTCGGTGCCCCAGACCCGGTAGCCCTTCTCGAGCCGGAGGCTGTCGATCGCCCGGTAGCCGCCGGCGACGACCCCGTGCCCCCGCCCGGCCTCCCAGAGCGCCTGCCACAGCCCGAGCCCGTACTCGGTCGGGCAGTAGATCTCCCAGCCGAGCTCGCCGACGTAGGTCACCCGCAGCATCCGCACCGGGACGTGGCCGAGCGTCGTCTCCCGCAGGCTCATGTACGGGAAGGCGTCGTTGCCGAGATCCTGCGGGGTGAGGGGCTGCAGCGCCTCGCGGGCCCGCGGTCCCCAGATCCCGAAGCAGGCCCACTGCGAGGTGACGTCCCGGATCAGGACCTCGTCGCCGTCGGGGAGGTGGCGCCGCATCCACTCGCGGTCGTGGTTGCCGAAGGCGGTGCCGGTGACGATCGAGAAGAGATCCTCGCCGAGCCGCGCCACCGTGAAGTCGCACTCGATCCCGCCGCGGTGGTTGAGCATCTGCGTGTAGGCGATCTGGCCGACCTCGCGCGAGACCCGGTTGTCGCAGAGGACTTCGAGGAAGGTCTCGGCCCCGACCCCCTCGATCTCCAGCTTGGCGAAGGAGGACTCGTCGAAGATCGCGACCGCCTCGCGGGCGGCGCGGTGCTCGGCGCCGATCGCCGGCGACCAGTGCCGCCCCGCCCAGCCGCGCGGCCGCAGCCCCTCGTCCCCGGCGGCCGCGTTCGGCTCGTACCAGTTGACCCGCTCCCAGCCGGACTTCTCGCCGAAGGCAGCGCCGTGCTGGCGGTGCCAGGCGTTCGCCGGCGACATCCGCAGCGGCCGCCCCGCCCGCCGCTCGTGGTTGGGGTAGCGGATGTCGTAATAGGTCTCGTAGGTCTCCTCGATCCGCGCCTGGGTGTAGGCGGGCGAGCGGTACTGGGCGCCGAAGCGGCGGATGTCCATCTGCCAGAGCTCGAGGCTCGGCTCGCCGTCGACGATCCACTCGGCGACGACCTTGCCGACCCCGCCGGCTCCCGCCAGGCCGTGGGCGCAGAACCCGGCGCAGACGAAGAAGCCGCGGACCTCGGTCTCGCCGAGGCAGAACTCGTTGTCGGGCGTGAACGCCTCGGGGCCGTTGATCAGCTTCGTCACCGTGATCCGGTCCATCGCCGGGACCCGCCGCTTCGAGTTCTCGGTGATCTCCTCGAACCGCTCCCAGTCCTCTTCCAGCAGCCGCCCGTTGAAGTCCGGCGGGATCGCCTCGACCCGTCCCGGCCCCTCCGGCAGGAACGCCGCCGCGCTGCGCCGCTCGTAGCCGCCCATCACCAGCCCGTCCCCATCCTCGCGGTAGTAGACGAGCAGGTCGGGATCCCGCAGAGTGGGAAGGTGGCCGCGGGTGTTCCGGTCATTTGTGTCGCTATCCGAAGCAAATGACCGGCGCGCTTCGCGGACCGCCTCGAGCGGTTGGGTGACGAGGTACTGGTGGGACATCGGGATCACTGGGACGCGGACGCCGGCCAGGCGGGCGATCTCGGCCGCGTACATGCCGCCGGCATCGACCACCACCTCGGCTTCGACGTCGCCCTTGTCGGTGCGGACGCCGCGGACGCGGCCGCGCTCGACCTCGATCCCGGTCACCCGCGTGTCGGTGAAGATGCGGCAGCCGCCCCGGCGGGCGCCGTCGGCGAGCGCGTAGGTGAGCTGCGCCGGGTCGATGTACCCGTCGCTCGGCAGCCAGGCGCCGCCGAGCACCCCCTCGGTCGACATCAGCGGGAACATCCCCTGCGCCTCGGAGGGGGAGATCAGCTCCAGCGGCAGGCCGAAGGTCTTCGCCCACCCGGCCTGGCGGCGCAGCTCCTCCATTCGCTCCTCGCTGGAGGCGAGCCGGATCCCGCCGCACTCGACCCAGCCGGGGTCGAACTCGGACTCCTCGCCCAGGCGCCGGTAGAGGTCGACCGAGTGCATCATCATCTTCGTCAGCGAGACCGAGCCGCGCAGCTGCCCGACCAGCCCGGCGCTGTGGAAGGTCGAGCCCGAGGTCAGCTGCGAGCGCTCGAGCAGGACGACGTCGTCCCAGCCCAGCTGCGCCAGGTGGTAGGCGAGCGAGGCGCCGCCGACCCCGCCGCCGACGATCACGCAGCGGGCGCGATCGGGCGGCTCAGCTCGCGCCATCGCCCACTTCCTCCAGCAGCCTCTCCAGCCGGCCGCCGCCGGCGAACTCGCGCATGCGGTCGAAGTGCTTGGCGCCGTACTCGGCGAAGTCGAAGTCGAGGTCGGAGATCGTGCTCTGCACCGCCCCCCACATCGCCTCGCGGAAGTCGGACATGAACCGCATCAGCCGCAGCGAGGCGAGCCGGCGAGCGCTCGCCGGCGACTCGAAGTAGGCGGCGAGCAGCTCCGCCTCCGCCGCCTCGTCGAGCTCGTTGTTGACGGCGAAGTTGCCGAGGTCGAAGTAGCGGTCGCTGCAGCCGGCGTACTCCCAGTCGACGATCCGCACCCCCTGCGGCGAGCGGATGAAGTTGGCGGACAGGAGGTCGTTGTGGCAGGGGACCGGCTCGTGCTCGGGCCCGACCAGTGTCGCTTCGATCCGGTGCGCGGCGCCCATCGCCCACTCGTAGGACCCAGGGACCTCGGCACCCCGGTCGGCCATCCGCGCCGCGTAGGCCTCGACCACGCGGAAGCTCGAGAACTCGGTCGGCAGCGCCCGCTCGCACGAGTGCAGGGCTCGCAGCGCCGCGGCCACCTCTGCCAGCGCCGCCGGCGCGCGCAGCTCCTCGGCGATCATCGGCTCGCCGACGACGAAGCGGGTGACGAGGCAGGGCGGGTCGTCGAGCATCGCCACCACTTCGGGCCCTATGCCGACCGCGGCGGCCAGCTCTCCGGCCGCCTTCTCGGCGTCGCGGTCGATTCCCAGCAGCCCCGTGTCCTTGCCCGGCAGCCGCACGACCAGGTCCTCGCCGGCGAATCGCACCCGGTAGTTGCGGTTGGTGATCCCGCCCTCGAGCGGGACGGGGTCGCCTTCGATTTCGCCGAGGCGAGCCGAAATCGGTCCCAAAGTTTCTGCGAGAGAGGCCATGGCGGTTGGAAAGAGATTCTCTACTGCCAGCCGCGCGGGTCAAGGTTGACACCGGTGAGGGGCGGTTCTAGGCTCGCCTCGACCTATAGGTCGGTTCGTTAGACCATTTGGCGCAGCTTGGGAAGCTACGGAGGGAGTCGCATGGAGAGCAGTGTCTCGTCCCCGAATCGTGACGAACAGCGACTGGCCGAGCTCGGCTACAAACAGTCGCTCAACCGCGCTTGGAGCGGGTTCTCCAACTTCGCGATCTCGTTCACGATCATCTCGATCCTCGCCGGCTGCTTCACGACCTACGGGCAGGCCTGGAACAACGGCGGGCCGATCGCGATCTCGATCGGGTGGCCTCTGATCTCGATCCCGATCCTGATCATCGGCTTCTGCATGGCGGAGCTGGTCTCCGCCTACCCGACGGCGGGGGGGATCTACTGGTGGTCGGGACGCCTCGGCGGTCCGATCTGGGCCTGGTTCACCGGCTGGTTCAACCTGATCGGCCTGGTTGCGGTCCTGGCCTCCGTCGACTACGCCTGCGCGACCTTCCTCAACGTCATCCTCGGCCTCTACGAAGTCAACCTGCTCGGCGTCAACTTCGGCGACGAAGTCCACATCCTCGCCGAGGTCTTCCTCCTCTTCGCGCTGATCCTGACGGCTCACACGATCGTCAACGTGAGGCGAACGCACATGCTCTCGCTGGTCAACAGCGTCTCCGTCTGGTGGCACGTGGTCGGCGTCGCCGCGATCGTCATCGTCCTGATCGTCGTCCCCGACGGCCACCAGAGCTTCAGCTTCGTCTTCGGCCACCGGATCAACAACAGCGGCTTCAGCGACGGCATGTACTGGTTCTACGTGCTGCCGCTCGGCTTCCTGCTGACCCAGTACACGATCACCGGCTTCGACGCCTCCGCCCACATCTCCGAGGAGACCCACGGGGCCTCGGAATCCGCGGCGAAGGGGGTCTGGCGGTCGATCTTCTACTCGGCCCTGATCGGCTGGATCGTGCTGCTGGCGATCACCTTCGCGGTCACCAACGTCGACGGCGCCAACGAAGCGCTCGGCTTCGCGCCGACGCTGCTGGTCGAAGCGCTGGGCTCCGGCTGGGGCAAGTTCGTCCTCATCATCTCGGTCGTCGGCCAACTCTTCTGCGGCGCCGCCTGCCTGACCAGCGCCTCGCGCATGTGTTACGCCTTCTCGCGCGACAAAGGCTTCGGGAACCGCGCCTCCTCGAGGATCTCCACCGTGAACGCCGAGCGAGTCCCGGTCTATGCGGTGCTGGTGATGGCGGCGGCGGCGCTGCTGATCACCCTGCCGGCGCTGAAGGGGAACGGGGAAAACGTGCCCTTCGCCTTCTTCGCGGTCGTCTCGATCGCCGTTATCGGCCTCTACATCGCCTACGTGATCCCGATCTTCCTGCGCTGGCGCAAGGGCGACGACTTCGAGGTCGGGCCCTGGAACAACGGCCGCAAGTACAGATGGATGAACGCCTTCGCGACGTTCTGGGTGGGCCTGATCACGATCATCTTCTGCCTCCCGTTCACGCCGCTGGCGGTGCCGTGGAACGACGAATTCACCTGGGAGTCGTTCAACTACGCGCCGCTGATGGTGGGCGCCGTCATCCTCCTCGCCGCGATCGGCTGGTTCGCCAGCGCCCGCAAGCACTTCACCGGGCAGGTGCGCGAGATCGAAATCGAGGAAGCGATCGGAGCCGAGCCCGAGGTCGGCCCGGCCCGGCCGTGAGCGCGGCGGCGTAACGTTCCGCGGGTGACCGTCGAGGAGCTGAAGAAGGCGGTCGCGGACGGCACGGTCGACACCGTGCTGCTCGCGATCGCCGACATGGAGGGCCGGCTGCAGGGCAAGCGGCTGACCGCGAGCCACTTCCTCGGCGACGTGCTCGAGCACGGGGCGGAGGGCTGCAACTACCTCCTCGCCGTCGACGTCGACATGGAAACGGTCGGCGGCTACGCGATGTCCTCCTGGGACACCGGCTACGGCGACTTCGAGATGGTCCCGGACCTGGAGACGCTGCGAATGGTCCCGTGGCTGCCGGGGACGGCGATGGTGATGGCGGACGTGCAGTGGTCGGACGGGCGCGAAGTCTCCGCCTCGCCGCGGCAGATCCTGCGCCGGCAGCTGGCGCGGCTGGCCGAGCGCGGGATGAGCGCCAAGGCCGCGACCGAGCTCGAGTTCATCGTCTTCCGCAACACCTACGAGGAGGCCTGGAAGAAAGGCTTCCACGACCTCGAGCCGGCCAACCTCTACAACATCGACTACTCGCTGCTGGGGACGGCGCGGGTCGAGCCGCTGATCCGGCGGATCCGCAACGAGATGGCCGGGGCGGGGATGGAGGTCGAGAACTCCAAGGGCGAGTGCAACCTCGGCCAGCACGAGATCAACTTCCGCTACGACGGGGCGCTGCAGAGCGCCGACAACCACGCGATCTACAAGAACGGGGCGAAGGAGATCGCCGCCCAGGAGGGGCACGCGATCACCTTCATGGCGAAGTTCAACGAGCGCGAGGGGAACTCGTGCCACATCCACTGCTCGCTGGCGGGCGAGGACGGCGCCAACGCCTTCGCCGCCGACCAGCAGCTGTTCGAGCGGTTCGTCGCCGGGCAGCTGGCGTGCATGGAGGAGCTGACGCTGATGTACGCGCCGCACGTCAACAGTTACAAGCGCTTCGCCAAGGGCTCCTTCGCGCCGACCGCGATCGCCTGGGGGCGGGACAACCGCACCTGCTCGCTGCGGGTGGTCGGGCACGGCGAGGGGCTGCGGGTCGAGAACCGGCTGCCGGGCGCCGACGTCAATCCCTACCTGGCGCTGAGCGCGATGATCGCCGCCGGCCTGCACGGGATCGACGCCGAGCTGCCGCTGGAGGAGGTCTTCGAGGGCAACGCGTACGAGTCCGACAAGCCGCGGGTGCCGTCGAACATCTACCTGGCACGCGACGCGTTCGCGGCCAGCGAGGTCGCGCGCGAGGCGTTCGGCGCCGAGGTCGTCGACCACTACCTGAACCGGGCCGGGGTGGAGATCGAGGCCTTCGAGGCGGCCGTCACCGACTGGGAGCGCTACCGGGGCTTCGAGCGCCTATGAGCGCCGCACACCGGTCTTCGTCTGTTCCTTCCCGGGGGATAGCAACAGAAAGGAACAGACGAACGGCGATTGGGATCTGCGCGGCGGTCGAGCGGGTCTCCTGGGGGGTCTGGGACGGCTACGAGGTGGCGCTGGCGCCGCGCGCGTACGTCAAGGCGGTACAGCGGGCGGGTGGGATCGCGGTCGTGCTGCCGCCCGACGAGGCCGCCGTCGAGGACCCGGACCTCCTGCTCGGCCGGGTCGACGGGCTGATGCTCGCCGGCGGCGCCGACATCGACCCGGCGAGCTACGGCGTCGAGCCGCATCCCGAGACGCGCGGCACCTGGCCCGACCGCGACGCCTTCGAGCTGGCCCTGGCGCGGGGGGCGCTGGAGCGCGACATGCCGGTCCTGGGGATCTGCCGCGGGATGCAGCTGCTGAACGTGGCGCTCGGCGGGACGCTGGTCCAGCACCTGCCGGAGGCGCTCGGCGCGGAGACCCATCGCTCGGTCGCCGGCACCTTCAGCGAGCACCACGTGCGGCTCGACCCCGACTCGCTCGCCTGCACCGCGGCGGGGGTCGAGACCTTCGTCGTCTGGTCCCATCACCACCAGGGCGTCGAGCGCCTGGGGGAGGGGCTGAGGGTGACGGGATGGTCGGCCGAGGACGACCTCCCCGAGGCGATCGAGCTCCCCGGCAACCGCTTCGCCCTCGGCGTCGTCTGGCACCCCGAGGAGGACGAGAGCTCGAAGGTGATCGGCGCCCTGGTCGACGCGGCCCGAGGCACCGTTCCCACCCCCCGCCGACGGGACGAAAACCGCTCAGTGTCAGCGGATATCGGCCCGTCGGCGGGGAGGGGGGTGGCGGGATGAGCGCGATCGAGGTGATCGAGCCGGCTACCGAGCGGGTGATGGCCGAGGTGGCGCGGGCGGGGGTCGAGGAGACCGACGCGGCGGTGGCGCGGGCGAAGGCGGCGTTCCCGGCGTGGAGGACGGTGGCTCCGGCGGATCGGGCGAAGCTCTTGCGCAAGCTCGCCGACGCGACCGAGGCGCGGCTGGAGGAGCTGGCGACGCTCGAGGCTCGCAACGCCGGCAAGCCGATCGGCGACGCGCGGGGGGAGATCGGGATGGTGGTCGAGACCTTCCGCTACTACGCGGGCGCGCCGGAGCGGCTGCTGGGGCAAACGATTCCCGTCGCCGGGGGCGTCGACATGACCTTCCGCGAGCCGCTCGGCGTCGTCGGCCTGATCGTCCCCTGGAACTTCCCGCTGACGATTGCCGCCTGGAAGCTGGCCCCGGCGCTCGCCGCCGGCAACAGCGTCGTCCTCAAGCCGGCGGAGCTGACGCCGCTGACCGCGCTCGAGCTGGAGGTGATCGCCCTCGACGCCGGGCTGCCGGAGGGAGTGGTCAACGTCGTCGCCGGACCCGGCAGCGTCTGCGGGCAGCGGCTGGTCGAGCACCCGGACGTCGCCAAGATCGCCTTCACCGGCTCGACCGAGGTCGGGCGCGGGATCGCCGCCGGCGCGGCGCAGACGATCAAGCGGGTGACGCTGGAGCTGGGCGGCAAGTCGGCCAACGTCGTCTTCGCCGACGCCGACCTCGCGGCCGCCGCTGCGGCTGCGCCGCTGGCCGTCTTCGGCAATGCCGGCCAGGACTGCTGCGCCCGCTCTCGGATCCTCGTCGAGCAGGGCGCCCTCGACGACTTCCTCGCGGCGCTCGCTCCCGCGGTGGAGGCTCTCACGGTGGGGGACCCGCTGGAGGAGTCGACCCAGATGGGGCCGCTGATCTCCGCCAGCCAGCGCGAGGCGGTCGCCTCCTACGTCCCCGACGACGCCCCCGTCGCGATCCGCGGCGAGGCCCCCGACGGCCCCGGCTACTGGTTCCCGCCGACCGTCCTGGCGCCGGTCTCCAACGACGACCGCGCCGCCGCCGAGGAGATCTTCGGCCCGGTCGCCTGCGTGATCCCCTTCGACTCCGAGGCCGACGCGGTGCGGCTCGCCAACGACACTGTCTATGGCCTCTCGGGATCGGTCTGGACCGGCGACGGGGCGCGGGCGCTGCGGGTCGCGCGGGCGATCGACACCGGGGTGATCTCGATCAACTCCAACACCTCGGTCCGCGTCTCCACCCCCTTCGGCGGCTTCAAGCAGTCCGGCGTCGGCCGCGAGCTCGGGCCGGACGCGCTCGAGCACTACACCGACGTCAAGAACGTCTACTACGCGACCGAAGGGGGCTGACATGGCGGGGCGGCTGGAGGACAAGGTCTGCGTCGTCACCGGGACCGCGAGCGGGATCGGCGCCGAGTCGGCGCGCCTCTTCGCCGCCGAGGGCGCCAGGGTCGTCGGCATCGACCTCGACGCCGAGCAGGCGGTCGGGGCGCTGACCATCGCCGCCGACGTCTCCGACGAGGCGCAGGTCCGCGCCGCCCTCACCGAGGCGCGCGAGCAGTTCGGCCGCATCGACGTGCTGATGAACAACGCCGGCATCAACCCGACCGACGACGGCTCGGTCCTGGAGACCGAGCTCGAGTCCTGGCAGCGGGTCCAGGACGTCAACCTGCGCAGCGTCTTCCTCTGTTGCAAGCACGGCATCCCGCACCTGCTCGAGGCCGGCGGCGGCTCGGTGATCAACGTCGCCTCCTTCGTCGCGACGATGGGCGCCGCCGTCAGCCAGATCTCCTACACGGCCTCCAAGGGGGCGGTCCTCTCGCTCTCGCGGGAGCTCGGAGTCGAGTTCGCCGACCGCGGCGTCCGCGTCAACGCCCTCTGCCCGGGTCCCGTCAACACCCCTCTCCTCAAGGAGCTCTTCGCCAAGGACCCCGAGCGCGCCGCCAAGCGCCTCGTCCACATCCCGATGGGCCGCTTCGGCGAGCCGGACGAGATCGCCAAGGCGGCCCTCTTCCTCGCCAGCGACGACTCCAGCTTCGTCACCGCCAGCACCTTCCTGGTAGACGGCGGCCTCTCCGCCGCCTACCTGACCCCGATCCAGGTCGACTGAGCCCCGACCCCGAGCCAGCGCCGGCAGATGTTCCGGCCGAGCTCGTTGAAGGCGTCGATCTTCCTCTCGGTCTCCGGGCCGAGCATCGCGGGGTCGATGCCGATGCGCACCGCGTCGGGGTCGCTGCGGTAGTCCTCGACCCAGTGCAGGGCGTCGGCGCGGCTGACCTCGGGGTGGAACTGGAGCGCCCAGGCGCGCCTGCCGAGGCGGGCCGCCTGGAGGCAGACCTCGCTGCCGGCGAGGGCGACCGCGCCCGGCGGCAGGGGGAACTCGCAGCTGTGCCACTGGAAGGCCTCGAAGGCGGGGGCGAGCGGGGCGAGCAGGGGGTCGTCCTGCCCCTCCGGCGTCACCTCGACCCGGTGCCAGCCGATCTCGGGCCGCGTCGCGCGCCGGGGCTCCACTCCCGCCGCGGCGGCGAGCAGCTGGCCGCCGAGGCAGAGCCCGAGCAGCGGCATCTCGCGCGCCAGCAGCTCCCGCAGCAGCGCCTCCTCCTCGGCGATCCAGCCGTGCCGCTCGCCTTCGTCGACGTTCATCGCCCCGCCGAGGACGAGCACGGCGTCGTAGCCGAACGGGTCGGCCGGCGCCTGCGGCCGCTCGGCCAGCGTCCACTCGTCGAGCGTCCCGCCGGCCTCGGCGATCGCCTCGGCGAACACACCCGGGCCCGCGTCGCGCTGGTGGACGATCGCCAGGACTCGCACCCGTTCAGTCTCCCACCGGCGAATGGGGAACTCCCATGTTGTTGACAGCGGGTGAAACCCGCATAGGGTTGCCGCGGGAGGTAGTAATGAAGAAATCTTGGGGTAAGTATCCGGGGGTTGCCGCCGCCCTTGCCGCAGTGGCGCTGGTGGTTGCCGGCATCGCCACGGCGGCGCCGTGGGAGAAGGTCCGGGCCGGGAACCTGGAAGTCCAGTACAACGGCGGCTTCTCGCCGAAGGTGCTGTCGAAGAAGAAGCCGACCCCGATCAGCTTCGAAGTCGCGGCGAAAATCGCCTCGCTCGATCCGGTGGAAAAACACCCCCCGGCCGTGCGCGAGGTCCTCATCGAAGGCGACAAGCACGCCAGCATCGACGTCAAGGGACTTCCCACCTGCACGGCGGGGAAGCTGCAGTCTCGCGACAGCAAGGCGGCGCGGAAGGTGTGTGGCTCTGCCCTGATCGGCGCAGGCAAGACCGACGTCGAGGTCAAATTCCCCGAACAAAAGGCGATTCCCGTTCACAGCGAACTGCTCGCCTTCAGCGGCGGCGTCAAAGGTGGCGTGACCACGATCTTCATCCACGCCTTCCTCAACGCACCGGTGGTCGCCGCCGTGGTCACCACGGTGAAAGTCAAGAAGATCCACAAGGGCCGTTACGGCCTGCTCTCCACGGCGACCATTCCGAGGATCGCCGGCGGCAGCGGCTCTCCCACCTTCTTCACCCTGACTCTGAAGAAGGGCATCGTCAAGGCCACCTGCCCCGACGGCCACCTCAACGCCCACGGCACCGCGAAGTTCGAAGACGGCAGCTCGCTGAGCGGAACCGTCGTCAGGCCCTGTACGGGTAAGGGCTGACGGGACCCGTCTCGACGTCGGCGGGCGCCTCCTCGGTCGGGGCGCCCGCCCCCTCGCCGTGGCCGAAGCTGACCCGCGGCAGCAGCCGCTCGAGCCAGGGCGGCAGCCACCAGGCGGCGGGGCCGGCGAGGCGCAGCAGGACCGGGAGCAGGAGCAGGCGGACGAGGAAGGCGTCGAGGAGGACGGCGACGCCGAGGATCGCGCCCATTTCCTTCGGCGGCAGCGGGCCGGAGAGGGCGAAGGTGAAGAAGACCGCGACCATCACCGCGCCGGCGGCGAGGATGACGCGGCCGGAGTGGGCGAGGCCGCCGACCATCGCCTCGCGGGCGTCGCCCGAGCGCTCCCAGTGCTCGCGCGCCGAGGAGAGCAGGAAGACGGTGTAGTCCATCGCGATCGCGAAGACCATCGCGAAGAAGAAGACCGGCGCCCAGGCGTCGAGGAAGCCCTGCGATTCGAAGCCCAGCAGGTTGGCGAGGTTGCCGTCCTGGAAGACCAGCTTGGCGACGCCGAACGCGGCGGCGGCCGAGAGCAGGTTGGTGAGCACGCCGAAGGCGGCGATCAGCGGCGCCTGGAAGGCGACCAGCAGCAGCAGGAAGCCGAGAGCGAGGACGACGCCGATGACCAGCGGCGTCTTCGCCGCGAGCGCCGCCTCGAGGTCGTGGCTTTCCGCCGCCGCGCCGCCGACCTGGGCCGACGGGGGGAGCTCGGCTCGCAGGCGCTCGAGCGTGGCGCCGAAGGCGGTGCTGGAGGGGGAGGCGACCGGCATCGCCTCGATCAGCGCGGTCCCGTCGCGCCCGGCCCGCGGCGGCAGCGTCATCGCGACGCCGGCGTCCGCGCTCAGCCGCGCCGCGACCTGGCGCGCCTCGTCCCGCGGTGCGGTCACCTGCAGCAGCCCGGGAGCGCCGGGGCCGAAGGCGGCGCTCAGCTGTTCGTAGCCGACCCGCGAGTGGTCGCCCGGCGGGACGACCTTGATCGAGGGCATGCCGGTGCGGACGCCGAGGGCCGGCAGCGCCAGGGCGACGAGGACGAGCAGGCCGAGACCGCCGAGGAGCAGCGGCCGCCGCCACAGCAGCTCCCCCCAGCGGGCGAAGCGCGGCGAGCGATGCTCGCCCGAGTGCGCCCAGGGGAGCGCCAGCCTGTCGACCCGCGGGCCGAGCCTGGCCAGCACCGCCGGCAGCAGGGTCAGGGTCGCGGCGAGGACGAAGAGGACCGAGACCATGATCCCGAGCGAGACCGAGCGGAAGGCGGGGCTCGGCACCAGCAGCACCGCCGCCAGCGAGACGATCACCGTCAGGCCGGAGAAGAGGACCGCCTTGCCGGCGGTGTCCATCGTCGCTGCGACGGCGTCGGCGGGCGCCAGGCCCTGGCCGAAGAGGGCGCTGCGGAAGCGCATGACGACGAACAGCGCGTAGTCGATGCCCAGCGCCAGGGCGAACATCAGCGCGAAGTTCATCGCCCAGATCGAGATCGGCGAGAGCAGCGTGCCGAGGTAGAGGACGCCGGCGGAGAGGACCAGCCCGGCGATCGTCAGCATCAGCGGCAGACCGGCGGCGACCAGCGAGCCGAAGGCGAGGACGAGGATCGCCAGCGTCACCGGCCAGGAGAAGAGCTCGGACTTCAGCATCGCCTCCTTGTTGGCTTCGTTGAAGTCGGACCACATGCCGGCGGCGCCGGTCAGGTTGGCTTCGACGCCCGGCGCGGTGACGCCGGCCAGCTCGGACTTCAGCTCTCCGGCGGCGGCGACCATCCCGTTCGGGTCCTCGGCCGCGGTGGCGCGGACCACGGCGGTGTGCCCGTCGCGGGCGATCGAGGCGCCGGGCCGGGCGGGGACGACCGTGCCGACCGCGGGGTCGGCGGCGAGCGCGCGCCCGACCCTGCGCAACGAGCGCCGGAAGGCGGGGTCGGCGACGTCGAGCCGCTGCGAGTGGACGGCGACCTGCAGCCCGTAGGCGCCGGCGCCGCCGAAGGCCGCGTCGACCTGCTCGCGCACCGCGGCCGACTCCGAGCCGCTCGCTTCCCAGCCGGCGCCGGAGAGCGCGGTCTCGACCCGGGGGGCGAGGAAGCCGAGCCCGACCGCGACCACGACCCAGACGACGAAGACGGTGCGCCGGTGGGTGGCGGCGAGGCGGCCCAGCCGGCCGACGGGTCCGAGTGCGAAGGGCGCTACGGTGGCGGTCATCGTCTTCTCCTTCTACCGTTTACAGATTCACAAACGCACAACTGAACAACTTAACAGTTGTAGAAGGTACAATAACACGGAATGCCAAGCCCGGCCAACAAGCACGTCCAGAGCCCCGTCACCCCCGAGGCGGCCGAGCTGATCGCGCGGCGCTTCCGCGCCCTCGCCGACCCGACGCGGCTGCGGATCCTCGACCACCTGCGCAGCCACGAGGAGGCCTCGGTGGGGGAGATCACCGCGGCGCTCGGCGCCTCGCAGCAGAACGTCTCCAAGCACCTGGCCGCCCTCCACGCCGAGGCCTTCGTCGCCCGCCGCAAGCGCGGCACCAGCTCGCTCTACCGGATCGCCGACCCCGGCGTCCACGAAATCTGCGACGGCGTCACCGCCGGGATCGCGACCCAACTCGCCGATCTCGAGGCGGTCTTCAGCAGCTAGGGGGGGAGAGTTCGACCCGCGAGGCGCCTTTACGTCCTCATGGGACGGAAAAGCGCCTTGCCACGGAGGTGACCATCCGCGACCGCATCCCTGTGACCACGGTGCCGCGGACGCTCGCCGATCTGCCCTCGACCTTGGCGCCCTAGCTCGTGCGTCGGGCGATTCGGCAGGCCGAGTTCCTGCGGCTGCCGACGGGGTTCGACACCGATCGCACCCGCAGCGACCTCGAGCGCGACTTCCTCCGCCTCTGCCGGCGCTACGGGCTGCCGCCGCCCGAGGTGAACGTCCCGATCGGCCGCCTGACGGTCGACTTCCTCTGGCGCCGCCGCAGGCTCGTGGTGGAAACCGACAGCTACGCGACCCACGGCGGGACGATCGCGTTCGAGGACGACCGCGTGCGGGACCTCCACCTGCGAAGCCTCGGCTACGCGGTCAACCGCTACAGCGAACGTCAGCTGGAGCTGGAGCCCGCGTCGGTGGCGGCGGACGTGGCGGCGGCGCTCAGCTGACGGCCGGCCCTCCGCAGCTCGGCGAGGGTGCCGGCCGTCGCGACCGAGGCGACGGCGGCGGGACGCCGGCCCTCGTCGAGCCCGTCCTCGCCGACGACGAGGTGCAGCGGCCTGCCTGCCCGCGCGCAGCGGGCGGCGACCTCGCCGACGATCTTGCCGCCGAGGCTCTGGGAGTCGAAGCGGCCCTCGCCCGAGACGACCGCCGCGGCACGGGCGAGGCGCGCGTCGAAGCCGACCGCGTCGAGAACGAAGGCCGCGCCGGGCCGCAGCCGCGCTCCGTGGGCCCAGAGGCCGCCGGAGAGGCCGCCGGCGCAACCGGTCGTCGGCACGCCGCGCGGGTCGCGCGGGAGCTCGCCGGCGAGGGCGTCGAGCCGCGCCGCCAGCCGCTCGACCGCCGCCGGGTCCGCCCCCTTCTGAGGCGCGAAGACGGGCGCGGCCTCCTCGTAGGGAGCGGCGACGTCGCAGAGCACCTCGATCTCCACGCCGCCCAGCAGCCCGGCCCCGCGCAGCGCCTCGATCGCGCCGGCGCCGCCGTCGGTGGTGGCGCTGCCGCCGACCGCGAGGAGCACGGTGCGCGCGCCGGCGGCGACCGCGGCGGCGATCAGCTCGCCGGTGCCGAAGGTGTCGGCGCGCTCGGCGTCCCGCTCGGCCGGCGCCACCAGCGGCAGGCCGGACGCCTGCGCCGCCTCGACGACCGCCGTGGTTCCGTCCCCGAGCAGGCCGAAGCTCGCCTCGATCGGCCGCCGCAGCGGGTCGTGGACCGCCGCCGCACGGCGCTCGCCGCCGAGCGCGGCCAGCAGCACGTCCATCGTCCCCTCGCCGCCGTCGGCGACGGGGCAGCGGTCGGCCTCGGCGCCTCCTTCTTCGAGCCCCGCGGCGACCGCCGCCGCCACCGCGCCCGCCCCGAACGTCCCCTTGAAGGAGTCGGGGGCGACGAGGAAGCTAGCCACCGGTCGGCGGCGGGACCTGCGAGGCCATGTGGGTGTAGCCGGTGACGCTGGGATGGATGCCGCTGTCGCTGCTGATCACCCAGTCGGGTTCGCCTTCGGTTTCGGGACCTCCGCAGAATTCCTCGGGGTGGAACAGCTTCAGGTCCTTCTGGCTGATCCACGACTGGACGCTCGGTCCGTCGGCGGGCGGGCACTCCGTCCCGGAGGGGTGGACCTTGCCGACATCGATGCCGACGTTGAAGTACTCGGGAGTGACCAACTTCAGGCGCTGGGTGCGTGCTTCGCCCACGATCGCCGCGATTTCTTCGTTCAGCATCTGGTTCGCCCGGGCGATCTCGACCGTCCTCTCGAACACCGCGCTGACCGGAATCGAGAGGTGGTACTGCATCACGTAGATCGTCGCCGAGGTGTTCGTCAGGAGGTCGGCGTAGAGAGCCTTCAGCCAACGCCGCAGTTCGACCGCTTCGAACTTTTCGGCGACGCACTTTTCGTAGCCTTCCAGGCCCTTGACGAGGGCGCACCACCACTCCGAGGGTTCGAGCAGCATCTGCGAGAGCATCGGGTTGGCCCCCAGCGTGAACAGGACGTAGTCGGGGTCTTCCCGCTCCATTTCCCTCGTTGTCTTGTAAAAGGTGCCGCCGGGCGCCCAGTTCTTCGGTTCCGAGCCGCTGATCGCGAGGTTCTCGAAGTCGGTGACGTTGTGCTCGTTCGCCCACTGGGCGACCCAGGACACGTTGCCGGCGAGCCCGTAGTCGGGGAGCAGGTATTCGACCGCGCCTTCTTTCGACTTCTTCGAGCGCGAGTTCGAGGAGCAGGCGTCGTTGAAGTTGGCGGCCGCCGGTTTGCAGTCGAAGAAGAATTCGACCGGCCCCATCCAGCCGCCGGTCCCGTAGTACCCATAGCCGGCGGTGACCGAGTCGCCGATCGCGCGGACCCTGGGATTGCCGCCGGTCCCGACGGTGATCCGCGCCAGCTGCCGCACGCTGCGGGAGACGAGCTCGACTTCGTCGGTTCCCCTGAACCCCTGCGGCGCTCTGTAGACCAGCCGTCCGGCCCGCACCCGCGCCTGGCCGCGGCTGCGCCCGCGGGCGGTCCACCGGCGCTCCGCGTCGCAGACCGGCAGCGGCACCGAGATCCGCGCCCCGGGCTTCACCCGCAGGTGCGGGACGCTGCTGCAGACGGGCTTGCGCCGGGGCCCCGCCAGCGGCCGGCCGGCGGCGACGTCGCGCGAGCGCAGCTCCGCCGTCCCGTCCCCCTCGACGTCGAGCCTGCCGCTGGCGACGACGCGCACCGACGCGCCCTGTCGCAGCTGCCGGCTGAGATCGCCGTCGAGCCCGACGCGGTGGACGAAGCCGAAGCGCCGCCGCCGGTCGGGGAGGCGCTCCTCGCCGCCGTTCAGCCGTTCGTGCAGGACCCAGGAGCGGATCGTCCCCCCGCGCGCGCCGATCAGCGCGACCCGCAGCTCCGCCACCCGGCCCTTCAGCTCGATCGGGTAGCGGACCGGCACCAGGATCGAGGCGAGGCCGTCGGCGGCGGTGCCGACCACGGGGTGGCCGACCGCCACCTTCGCCGGCGGCAGGGCCCGCGCGGGCTTCGCGCTCGCCGGCGCCGCGGCGAGCAGCGCCAGGCAGGCGAGGAGGAAGGGGATCTGGCGGGTAGAGCGCAAGAATCGATCTTATGGCGAAGGCGAAAGGAAAATCGAGCAAGCCGAAGCTCGGCGAGTACGAGCGCAAGCGGGACTTCGGCAAGACCGCCGAGCCGGCGCCGAAGCGCCGCCGGGGAAAGAAGGGCGCGCCGCGCTTCGTCGTCCAGGAACACAGCGCCCGCCGCCTGCACTGGGACCTGCGGCTCGAGCACGACGGCGTCGCCGCCTCCTGGGCGATCCCCAACGGCATCCCCGAGGACCCGGCCGAGAACCGCAAGGCGGTCCACACCGAGGACCACCCGCTCGAGTACCTCGACTGGGAGGGCGAGATCCCGCAGGGCGAGTACGGCGCCGGGACGATGAAGATCTGGGACCGCGGCACCTACGAGCTGGAGAAGTGGGAGCCGGGGAAAGTGATGGTCGAGCTCCACGGCGAGCGGCTCGAGGGCCGCTACGCGCTGTTCCGCGCCGGCAAGGAGGAGAAGGACTGGATGATCCACCGGATCTCGCCGCCGGCCCGCGAGCGCGATCCCTTCCCCGAGAACGTGGTGCCGATGCTGGCCCGGCTCTCGACCCTGCCGCGCGACGACAGCGGCTGGGCGGTCGAGGTGAAGTGGGACGGGGTGCGGGCGATCGCCTACTGCCAGCCCGGCCGGGTCCACCTGCAGACCCGCAACCTCAACGACGTCAGCGCCCAGTACCCGGAGGTGAGACGGCTGACCCGGGCGCTCGGCTCCCACGATGCGGTGCTCGACGGCGAGCTCGTCGCCTTCGACGCGGACGGCAAGCCCAGCTTCGAGCGGCTGCAGCAGCGGATCCACAACACCGACCCGAACGTCGTCCGCCGCCGGATGGAGTCCCACCCGGTCGTCTACGTCGTCTTCGACCTCCTCTACCTCGACGGCGAGGACCTGACCTGCGAGCCCTACGGCCGCCGTCGCGAGCTGCTCGAGGGTCTCGGGCTGAGCGGCGAGAGCTGGCAGACGCCGGGGCACTCGGTCGGCCACGCCAAGGAGCTGTTGGCGGCGAGCCGGGAGCAGGGGCTGGAGGGGGTGATGCTGAAGCGCCTCGACTCGGTCTACGCGCCGGGCAAGCGCACCGGCGCCTGGCTGAAGGTGAAGAACGTCAGGCGCCAGGAGATGGTCGTCGGCGGCTGGACGCCGGGCGAGGGCCGCCGCCGCGACCAGCTCGGCGCGCTCCTGGTCGGCTACTTCGAAAACGGGGCCGAGCCGGTGCTGCGCTACGGCGGCAAGGTCGGGACCGGGTTCAGCGACGAGGACCTGGCGGCGCTGACCGCGCGCCTCGCCCCGCTCGAGCGGGAGACCAGCCCCTTCGGCGCCGGCTCGGGCGTGCCGAGGAACGCCACCTTCGTCGAGCCGCGGCTGGTCGCCGAGATCGAGTTCCGCGAGATGACCAGGGAGGGGATGGTCCGCCACGGCGCCTTCAAGGGCCTGCGCGAGGACAAGCCCGCGGCCGAGGTCGAGCTGGAGCGGGCGACCGATCCCCAGGGGGAGCCGCTGACCGCCACCGCGGTGAAGCGCCCGCGGGGCAAAGCCGCGGTCACGGTCGAGGACCGCGAGCTGGAACTTTCGAACCTCGACAAGGTCCTCTATCCCCAGACCGGCTTCACCAAGGGCCAGCTGATCGACTGGTACGCGCGGATCGGCGAGGTGCTGCTGCCGCACCTGAGCGGCCGGCCGCTGACCCTGAAGCGGTATCCGAACGGGGTCGAGGGCGAGCACTTCTACGAGAAGCGCTGCCCCGGCCACCGGCCCGAGTGGGTGACGACGGCGTCGATCTGGAGCGACGGCCACGAGGGCGAGATCGACTACTGCGTGGTCGAGGACCTGCCGACCCTGGTCTGGCTCGCCAACCTCGCCGACATCGAGATGCACACCTCGCTCTCGCGCTGCGAGGACATGGAGCGGCCGACCTCGCTGGTCTTCGACCTCGACCCCGGCGCGCCCGCCGACGTCCTCGACTGCGCCCAGGTCGCCCTCTGGCTGCGCGGCATGTTCGAGCAGCTCGGGCTCAGCTGCTACCCGAAGACCTCGGGCTCGAAGGGGATGCAGCTCTACGTGCCGCTCAACTCCGACGTCACCTACGAGCAGACCAAGCCTTTCGCCAAGGCGGTCGCCGAGACCCTGGAGCGGAAGTTCGGCGACCGGGTCGTCTCGCAGATGTCGAAGGCGAAGCGCCCCGGCAAGGTGCTGATCGACTGGAGCCAGAACGACCGCCACAAGACGACCGTCTGCGTCTACTCGCTGCGGGCGAAGGAGCGGCCGACGGTCTCGACGCCGCTGGAGTGGGAAGAGGTCGAGGCCGCGCTCGCCGGCGGCGAGGCGGAGGCGCTCGTCTTCGACCACGCCGCCGTCCTCGACCGCGTCGCCGCCAAAGGCGACCTCTTCGCCCCCCTCCTCAGCGAAGAGCAGCAGCTCCCGGCAATCTGAGTCCTGCGGATCTCGTTTCCACCCTTTTGGTTGTCGGAGGAACCAAAAGGGTGGAAACGACGTCGATTAGGAGGGGGCGAGAACGGGCAGGTAGGCGGTATGGAGAGGAGCACGGTCAGGCGCGACTACCGGCCCGAGGGGGAGGCGGCGAAGACGGGGCTGCTGCCGACCCTGAAGCGGACGCTGACCGAGTTCCGGGAGGACAACCTCACCGACTGGGCGGCGGCGCTCACGTACTACGGCCTGCTCTCGCTCTTCCCGGCGCTGATCGCGATGGTCTCGCTGATCGGGATCTTCGGCGACCCGCAGACGACCACCTCGAAGCTGACGGAAATCATCACCGAAATCGGCCCCGAATCCGGCGCCGAGACCTTCGAAGGCCCGATCAAGTCGATCACCGAAAACCAGAGCGCGGCGGGCTTCGCTTTCGTCCTCGGCCTCGCCGCGGCGTTGTGGTCGGCGTCAGGCTACGTCGGCGCTTTCACCCGCGCTTCGAACATCGTCTACGAGACCCCCGAGGGCCGCCCGTTCTGGAAGCTGCGGCCGCTGCAGATCGCGGTCACCCTGGCGATGATCGTGATGATGGCGCTGCTCGCCATCGGCCTGGTCCTCACCGGCCCGGTGGTCGAAGCGGTCGCCGACCCGATCGGCCTCAGCGGCACCGCGGTCGACGTCTGGAACGTGGCCAAGTGGCCGGTGATGGCGGCGATCTTCATCCTCATGGTCGACGTCCTCTACTACACGACGCCGAACGTGAAGATCCGCGGCTTCAAATGGGTCACCCCCGGGGCCCTGGTCGCGATCGTCGTCTGGGCGATCGCCTCGGCCCTCTTCGCCCTCTACGTCTCCAACTTCGGCTCCTACGACAAGACCTACGGTACCCTCGCCGGCCTCGTCGTCCTGCTGCTCTGGTTCTGGATCACCAACCTGGCGATCCTCTTCGGCCACCAGATGAACGCCGAGCGCGAGCGCAGCACCGAGATCGAGGAAGGCCGACCGCGGGCCGAGAAGGAGATCCAGCTCGAGCCGCGCGACGAGCCGAAGGACCAGAAGACCACCTGACCCATGGAGGCAGCGACGCGATGAAGTTCATCTTTGCCCCGATCAGCATCGTCCTCGGCCTGATCGCCGGGATCCTCGGCAAGAAGGTCTTCGAACAGGTCTGGGGACTGATCGACGAAGAGGAGCCGCCGAAGCCCGAGCACCGCGAATTCTCCTGGCCGAAGCTGATCGGCGCGCTGCTGGTCGAGGGGGCGATCTTCCGCCTCGTCAAAGGCCTCGTCGACCACGGGACCCGCACCTCCTTCGCCAAGCTGACCGGCTCCTGGCCCGGCGAGGAGGCTCCCGAACCGGAGTGAGATCGGCCCCTCCGGGGTAGCAATTGGAAGGCACCAGTCGTCCAATGGAACCCAGCGAACGGAGGAGCAGATGAACACCAGAGCAGACAGAGGAGCCGGCATCGGGGGAATCTCGCTCGGCGGCATCCTCGTGATCATCGGGATCGTGCTGATGATCGTCTGGAGCTTCTGGATCGGATTGATCATCGCGCTGATCGGGCTGATCGCCTTCGGCGGCTTCGCCCGCGGAAAGTGGTACTGACGCGCCTCTGAACCTCGGGTAGTCAGGGACCGACCGCACTTGTCCCCGCGCCCCGGGGGCAGGTGCGTCGGGATGCCGATCGCCTGCGGTAAGGTCGCCTGACCTTGTCGGGGGGCCTATCGCGAACCGCGCGCATCGCCTGGATCGTCTTCGCGCTCGCGGCTGTCTTCGCCGTCTGGATGCTGGCCGGCAGCGCCACCGCCGGGATCGCGTTCTTCTACTCGATCGCGGTCGGGCTGTCTGCCTGGTGGTTCGGGCTGCGGACCGCGCTGCTCGTCGCCCTCGCCGGGGCCGCCCTCTTCGCCGTGGGGCACCTCTTCCGGCCGATCCCGCACTTCGGGCTGGCGCTGCTGTTCCGGGCCGTCTTCTTCGCCGGCGTCGCGCTCGTCGTCTCCTGGCTGGCGGAGCGGCTCCGCGTCCTCGAGCACTCGGCCGAGGAACTCGAGGCGATCCGCGCGGCCCTCGCCCCGACCGAGGTGCCGGACCTCGCCGGGCTCGACGCCGCCGCCTCCTTCGTCCCCTCCGAGCTCGGCGTCTCCGGCGACTTCTACCTGCTGACCAACGGCCCAGACGGCTCGGCGGTGGCGATCGTCGGCGACGTCGTCGGCCACGGGCCCGAGGCAGCGCGCCTCGCGACCTTCATCCGCGCCCGCTTCGCCGCCTTCGCCGCCAACACCAGCGACCCGGCGGAGCTGCTGACCATGGCCAACGCGGCGCTGCTCGACCGGCCCGGCCGCCGGCAGGAGCTGGTCAGCGCGGTCTGCGTGCGGATGCGGCCGCGGGAGGAGACTCTGTCCTGGGCCCGGGCCGGTCACCCCGCGCCGCTGCGGATGCCGGACCTGACCGAGCTCCCGGTCGCCGGGACGACCTTCCTGCTCGGCGCCCGGAAGGCGCTGGAGCTGCGGAACGCCGAGTGCTCGCTGGCCGGCGGCAACGGCCTCGTCGTCTACACCGACGGTGCCACCGACGTCCGTCGCGAGGGGGAGATGCTCGGCCTCGGCGGCCTCGCCCGGGTGCTGGCGCCGCTCAACGGCCTCGCCGCCCGGGTGATCGCCGCCGAGGCCGAACGCTCGATCCTCGGCTGGGCCGATCGCCCGATCCGGGACGACCTCTGCCTGCTCGTCCTGAAGCCGAAGCCGTGATCTTCGCCGTCACCAACCGCCTCCCGGCGTCGGCGCTGGCGCTGCTGCGGGAGGCGGGGGAGGTGCGGGCCGACGAGCGGGAGACGGCGATCCCGCGCGCCGACCTGCTCGCGCTCGTCGCCGGCGCCGAGGCCGTCCTCACCCTGCTCGGCGACCGGGTGGACGAGGAGTTCCTCGACGCCGCCGGCCCGCAGCTGCGCTGCGTCGCCAACGTCGCCGTCGGCTACGACAACGTCGACGTCGCCGCGGCGTCGCGGCGCGGCGTGGTGGTGACCAACACGCCTGGGGTCCTCGACGACGCGACCGCCGACCTGACGATCGCCCTGGTCCTCGCCACGACCCGGCGGCTCGCCGAGGGCGATCGGCTGGTCCGCTCGGGGCGCGAGTGGAGCTGGGGGATGAACTTCATGCTCGGCAGCTCGCTGCAGGGCCGGCTGCTCGGCATCGTCGGCCTCGGCGGGATCGGCCGGCGGGTGGCGCAGCGGGCGCGGGCCTTCGGGATGCGGATCGCCTACCACTCCCGCCGCCCCGCGCCGGCCGCGGTCGAGGCCGAGCTGGGAGCAGAGCGGATGCCGCTCGAGCGGCTGCTGGCCGAGGCGGACGTGCTCAGCCTGCACTGCCCGCTGACGGCGGAGACGCATCACCTGATCGGCGCCGCCGAGCTGGCGGCGATGAAGCCGAGCGCGGTCCTCGTCAACGCCGCCCGCGGCCCTGTCGTCGACGAGGCGGCGCTCGCAGAGGCGCTGGCGGAAGGGCAGATCGCCGCGGCCGGGCTCGACGTCTACGAGCGCGAGCCTCGGGTCGAGCCGCGCCTGCTCGCCCTCGACAACGTCGTCCTCAGCCCGCACCTCGGCTCGGCCACGGTCGAGACCCGCGCGGCGATGGCCGAGCTGGCCGCCCGCAACGCGATCTCGGTAGTCGGCGGCCAGGGTCCGCTGACCCCGGTCTCCGCGCCGTAGTCCATTCTGGCGGGGGTGTGCCGGTCTTTTCCACCGCTATGCGGAACAAATGACCGGCGCACGTGGTCACAATCCCCTTATGGAGGGCACCGCCACCGAGCCTCGAACGATCCGCCACCGGATCGGCGGCGAGGAGACGAGCGGCTCCTCGTCCCGCACCGCCCCCGTCTGGGAACCCGCCACCGGCGAGCAGCAGGCGGAGGTCCCGCTCGCCGAGCCAGCCGACGTCGACGCCGCGGTCGCCGCGGCGCGGGCCGCCTTCGGCGAGTGGTCGGAGGCCTCGCTCAGCCGCCGCGCCAAGGTCATGTTCGCCTTCCGCCAGCTGCTGAACGCCAACGTCGAGGAGCTGGCGCGGATCGTCTCCTCCGAGCACGGCAAGGTGCTGGAGGACGCGAAGGGAGAGGTGCTTCGGGGCCTCGAGGTGGTCGAGTTCGCCTGCGGCATCCCCCAGCTGCTGAAGGGCGAGTACTCCGATCAGGTCTCGACCACGGTCGACGCGTTCTCCTTCCGCCAGCCGCTCGGCGTCTGCGCCGGGATCACCCCCTTCAACTTCCCGGCGATGGTGCCGATGTGGATGCATCCGGTTGCGATCGCCTGCGGCAACAGCTTCGTCCTCAAGCCCTCCGAGCGCGACCCCTCGGCCTCGAACCTGGTCGCCGATCTCTACGCCGAGGCGGGGCTGCCCGAGGGGGTCTTCAACGTCGTCCACGGCGACAAGGTCGCGGTCGACGCGCTGCTCGACCACCCCGACGTGGCCGCCATCTCCTTCGTCGGCTCGACCCCGATCGCCTCCTACGTCCACGCCCGGGCGACCGAGAAGCGCAAGCGCGTGCAGGCGCTCGGCGGGGCCAAGAACCACGCCGTGGTGATGCCCGGCGCCGACCTCGGCTACGCCGCCGACCAGCTCGCCGCCGCCGGCTTCGGCTCGGCCGGCCAGCGCTGCATGGCGATCTCGGTCGCCGTCGCCGTCGGCGAGTCCGGCGACGCGTTGGTCGAGGAGGTCGCGCGGCGGGCGCGGGAGATCGAGGTCGGACCCGGCCTCGACCCGGGCTCGGAAATGGGCCCGGTGGTGACGCCGCAGGCGCGCGACCGGATCGTCGACTACATCGGCCAGGGCGCCGAGGCCGGCGCCCGGCTGACCGTCGACGGCCGCGAGCTGGAGGTGGACGGCGGCGGCTTCTGGGTCGGGCCGACGCTGATCGACCGGGTCGCGCCGGAGATGTCGGTCTACACCGACGAGATCTTCGGCCCGGTGCTCTCGGTCGTGCGCAGCGGCGGCCTCGACGAGGCGATCGAGCTGATCAACGCCAGCTCCTACGCCAACGGCGCCGCGATCTTCACCGGCTCCGGCCACGAGGCGCGCCGCTTCCAGCGCGAGGTCGAAGTCGGGATGATCGGCGTCAACGTCCCGATCCCGGTGCCGATGGCCTTCTACTCCTTCGGCGGCTGGAAGGACTCGCTCTTCGGCGACCACCACATCCACGGCCCCGAGGGCGTCCGCTTCTACACCCGCGGCAAGGCGATCACCGCCCGCTGGCCGGAGACCGACGCCGCCGCCGACTTCGGCGGCATGAGCTTCCCCACCTCCAGCTGACTCAGGGCGAGGGAGGCTGGCCGACCGCGAGGCAGAGGCGGTCGAAGATCTCGTCGGCCTTCTCGACCGACATCGCCGGCCGGCGGCGGGCGAAGTACCCGGCCAGCATCCGGGCGGGGAGGATGGTCACGCCGCGCCGCTTGGCGGGCACCCTGTCGACCACGTAGGCGTGGCTGAAGACGAGCAGCGCCTCGACCTCCATGCCGGTGATCCGCTCCAGCGTCTTCATCTCGCCGTAGCTCTGGGCCAGCATCTTCGGGTCGAGGTTGTCGAGCAGGATGCGGCCGCGGCGACTCTTCGTCTCGACCGTGAAGAGGCCACCGGGACCGACGACGACGTGGTCGATGTTCCCCCTGCCGAAGCTGACGTCGTGGATCGCCTGCCAACCGTCGGCGACCAGGCCCTCGAGGACCGCGCCGACGACTTCCTCGCCTTCGGCGCCCTGGGACCAGGCGGCATGCTCGCGCTTGAACCTACCGCCGAGGAAGCGCAGCCAGCCGCGCCGGTTCGCCTCGGCCCGCACGTGCTGCCCCGCGACACGCCTCGGCTCGATCTCGGTACTCACCGATGTTTTGTCGGCCGGCCCTTCGCTTCGACTGAGCCCTGCAAACGGATGTCCGGTTCGACTTCCAAATCAAGGATCGGAAGCGGGTTCCATTGATTAGATGTGGCGATGGAATTCCTCGGCTCGAACCCGCTGCACGAGGGCAAGCACGTCGATTTCGTCGCCAAGCGCTACCGGCGCGCCGACGGCAGCGAGGTGGAGCGGGAGGTGGTCGAGCACCCCGGATCGGTGGCCGTGCTCGCCTACGACGAGGAGTTCGCCTATCTGGTGGCGCAGCCGCGCGAGGCGGTCGAGGACGACGAGCTGCTGGAGATCCCGGCGGGGACGCTCGACGTCGAGAGCGAGAGCGAGCTCGAGTGCGCGCAGCGGGAGCTGGCCGAGGAGGCGGAGCTGCGGGGCGAGGATTGGGAGCTGGTCCACGTCGTCTACCCCAGCCCCGGCTTCCTCACCGAGAAGGTGACGATCTTCGCGGCGACCGGTCTCTCGCCGGCCAGCGGCGAGCGGGACGACGACGAGGAGATCGAGATCGTCCGCCTCGACCTGGCCGAGATCGACCGGGCGCTGCCCGACATCCGCGACGCGACCACGGTGATCGCGCTGCAGTGGCTGAAGGAGCGACTCAGGGGGTAGAGAGGGACCTCGTGTTCCTTTTCTTCTCCAACAACCTCGGCTGCGGCGGGTCCCTACTGGTCTCGGCCGCGGTCACCCTGATCCTGCTGCTGCTCCTCGGCGTGATCGAACTCGGCTAGCCGGAAGACGTCGGCCAGGCTCCTCTCCAGTCCGTAGGCGAGGTGCCGCAGCGTCCCCCAGTCGGCATCGACCTCGCCCGCCTCGACCAGGCGCAGCTCGGACAGCGGCATCTGCGCCCGCTCGGCAAGCTCCTCCTGCGTCAGGCCAGCTTCTTCGCGCAGCTTCTGGATCGCTCGGCCTAGGGCGACGTTCTGTGATTCCCGGGACTCTCCCACTCGCCACCAGACGGTACAGGCGCCGCTGGCGTCGCCGCCTGGGCGAGGGCGGTCCTGCCCCCGCTGAGGACGGGCGCGCCGTGGGACGGAAGCACCATCTCCACCGGCAGGTCGAGGGCGGGCCCGAGCGCGGCGCGCAGATCTTCGAGATCCGTCGACTGCGGCAGCCAGGAAGCCGGGCAGGTGTCGAGGCCCGCTCCCCGTTCGCCGTCGCCGAGCAGGGCGTCGCCGACGATCAGGGCGCGCGAGCGCGGCTCCCAGAGGAGCACCTCGCTGCGGGGTCGCGCGGCGAGCGGGACGAGGCCGGCGGGGAGCTCGTCGCCGAGGCGGAAGACGTCGGTCACCGGCGCCCGTCGTTCGACGGCGGCCCGGTTCCGCGAGTGCGCCCAGAGACGGGCCGAGGGAAAGCGATCGGCGACCTCGGCGGCCGATCGGGCATGCCAGTGGATGGTCAGCAGCACGTGCAGCTGGCGCTCGCCGAGGCCGCGCTCGAGCCGCTCCCAGTCCTCGCCGACCAGCAGCGGGTCGACGAGGACCAGCTCGTCCGCGGCGGTCACGGCGACCGACGCGACCTCCTTCTTCCACTCCTGGTGGTGGGCGGTCCAGCGCCAGAGGCCGGGCCGCAGCTCCTCTCCCAGCATCGTCAGCGGTGGGGGTGCTGGCGAACCTGGCGGTCGCGGTCCGCGATCTCCCGCATCCGGCGGTGGGACTCGGCGGCGTTGGCGATGGTGAAGCTGGCGAGGAATCGCATGGTTACCTCCTTTGGGGACGGTGCAACACTGGCTAAAGTTGTTTGCCAGTGTCTTCAACACTAGCTAAACTGGTTAGAAGGTGTCAACCTCGCTTAACAAAGCCGCGATCGAGGCCGAGGCCGAGCTCCTCGTCGCCTTCGTCAACACGCGCGACGTCGAGGAGGAGACCGATTCGATCGCCGATCCCGACCTGCTGGCGGCCTGGATCGCCGAGAAGACGGGGGAGCACGCCGGCGAGCTCGATCGCGCCGACGCCGACCGGGTCCTGAACCTGCGCGAGTCGCTGCGGAAGCTGCTGCGGGCCAACAACGGCGAGGAGGTCGACCGCGGCGATCTGGTGCCGCTCCGCGAGGCCGCCGAGCGGACGCGCCTGCGGACCTCGTTCTCCGCCGACGGGAGGCTCGACCTCGCCCCGGCCCGTTCCGGCCTCAGCGGCTTCGAAGCCCGCCTCCTCCTCGCGGTCGAGCGCCTCCAGTCCCTCGCCGCCTGGCCGCGCCTCAAGGCCTGCACCGACGAGGAGTGCCAGTGGGCCTTCTTCGACGCCACCCGCAACCACTCGCGCACCTGGTGCTCGATGGACGTCTGCGGCAACCGCGAGAAGACGCGGCGCTACCGGGAGCGCAAGGGCGCCGGCTCCTGAAGGGCGGCCCGGCCGGCGCCTCCGCCTTCGTGCTTGGTCCGCTCGCAGAGGTCGGCGTACTTGTCGAGCAGGGCTTCCAGGCGGGTCAGCGACGGGCCCTCGCGCCCGAGCGGTTCCTGGTGAGCGGCGCCGGCGATCTCGCGCATCGCGACGTCGATCTCCTCGGCCAGCTCCGGCGTCCAGCGGATGCCGTGCAGTTTCTGCACCCGAATCGGCAGCGACTGGCGCTCGACCACGCTGTTCAGCAGGTAGACCTCGATCAGCCGCTCGTAGCCCTTGCGCAGATCCAGCAGCCACTGCTGCGCCCGCCGCTCGTAGCGTGAGTCGCGGCCCTTGTAGAGCGGCCGCAGCTCGCTGCCCAGCTCGTGCCGCAGGGCGCGCAGGCGCTGCATCGGCGAGCGCGCCTCCCAGGGCAGGTGGTCGCTGACCACCCCGACCTCGCCGTCGACCCGGGTCAGCGCCTGCGAGTGCAGCTCCAGCCCCAGCTCCTCGGCCTTCTCCACCAGGTAGGCGACGAAGACGAGGTCGTGGGTGAGGACGACGACCTGGCGCCGCCGGGCTTCCTCGACCAGGCGGGCGGCGAGGTGGTCGCGGCGCTGGTGGTCGAGCGAGGAGATCGGGTCGTCGAGGACGATCGCGCTGCGCTCGTCGCTGACCCGCAGCTCGGCGAGGAAGAAGGCGGTCGCGAGCGCCGTCTGCTCGCCGGTGCTGAGCACCTTCGCGACCCGCTCGCGGCCCTCGCTGCGGAGCTTGAAGCGGACCGCGGGCCTGCCCTTGCTGGCCGAGGCCGCCAACTCGACCCGCTCGGCGATCGGGTCGAGCTCCTCGACCTCCTCGGCAAGGGCCTGCTGCAGGCGGCCGGTGATCGCCAGCCGGCTCAGCTCGCCGATCCGCTGTGAGATCCGCCGGGTCGAGAGCTGGGCCCGCGCGTCTTCCAGGGCGGAGATCTCCTCCAGCGCCCGCAGGTGCTCGATCAGCTCGTCGAGCTTCGCTTCGACCTCGCGCCGAGCGCGCAGCTCGTCCAGCCGCCGCTCGATCCGGTGGCGCTCCTCGCGGTCGCGCAGCACGGCGAACCCTTCGGCTTCGGCGACCAGGACTGCGACGCAGTCGCGCAGCGGGCCCAGCTCCAGGGTCCGGCCCGGGTGCGGCTCGCTCTTCCCGGTCGCGATCCCGAGGCGGTCGGCCAGCGCCTCGAGGGCGGCGTCGGCTGTCTCCTGCAGCTGCTCGCCGCCGGCGGCGACCGCCAGCTCGGCGACGTGGAGGATCCGCCCCAGGTCGGGCAGCCCCGCGAGCCGCTCGGTCAGCACCCGGTCGACCAGCCGCACCTGGTCGCGCAGGTCGCCGGCGACGAACGCCTCGAAGCGGTGCATCCGCTCGTGCGCCTCGGAGCCGAGCCGCTGCTGGCAGACGGGGCAGATCGCGTCGCCGTCCTCGTCGGGGAAGGAGCCGCCGCCGGCTTCGACGAAGCGCCGTGCCGCCTCCCACATCTCCCGCCACGCCTCGCCGCCCGTCCCCGGCTGCGACTGGTCGGCGAAGGCCTCGGCGGCGAGCTGGTCGACGGCGGCGGTGGCGCGGGCGAGCCGCTCGCGCAGCTCGGCGATCTCGGCCAGCGCCTCGTCGTCGAGCCGGTCCCAGGCGTCCTGCAGCTCGACCGTGAGCCTCCGCACGGCGCCGGCGCGCCGGCGGGCGGCGCGCTCCAGCTCCTCGCTGCGGTCGGCGGCGATCGTCGCCTCGGCCCGCTCCAGGTCGGCCAGCTCCTCCAGCTCCGCCTCGTCGAGCCGCGCGAACCCCCGCGCTTCGCCCTCGCTCAGCTCGCCCGGCAGCGGCGGCATCGTCTCGCGCAGCTTCGCGATCCGCTCGGCCAGCTCCTCCGCCAGCTCGTCCTGCGCCGTCGCCAGTTCCTTCAGCAGGCGCAGCGGCCGCGGCGTGTGCTCGATCGCGTTCGACTTGGAGACGTGGACCTCGGCGCAGCTGGCGTCGAAGGCGGTCATCGCCGAGAGGATGCGCGGCGCCTCCCGGCCCAGGTCGACCTCCAGCTCCCGCTCCTCCCCGTCGACGGCGAGGACGAACTCGGCCGTCTGCGGCGCCTCGGCCTTGCCGGGGTCGAAGACGTCGTGCAGCACCTCGCCGACTTCGGCCGCGCGGCAGACCCGACGGCAGAGGCGGCCGTAGCCGCTCTTCCCGGCGCCGTTCTCGCCGAAGACGACGTTCAGCCCGGGGCCGAAGCGCAGCTCCTGGTCGCCGGCCAGCCGGTTCACGTTCCGCAGGTTGCGGATCGCCCGCAGTTCCACCGTCCCGTGCTCGGCCTCGTCGGCCGGCAGGTTCGCCAGCTCCAGCGGCGGCAGCTCCCGCGCGCCCGCCTCGTCGCAGAGCACGGCCAGCACCTCCGCCCGCCCGGCCTCGTCGAGCGGGCCGTCGCAGAGCTTCCGCATCAGCCCCCGCTGCCAGGCGGGCAGCCCCTGCGACCAGTCGAAGATCCTCCTTTGCAGCAAGGCGTCCTGGTCGTTCATCGACCAGGAAGCTTCTCAGAACTCGTGGCTCTGCTCCGGGGGACCCGGCTCGAAGGAGAGGAGATGGAGGCGCACCGGAAAGCCCTCCGTCGAGTCCCCCTTCGCCTCCAAGCGCTGGTTGACGCGCTGCTGGACGGCGAAGCACTCGTCCAAGCTGACCGCCAGGGCATCGTGGAGTTCCCGCCAGCCCTCCTCGTCGACCCAGAGCGGCAGCCTGACGAGGAAACGCTCGGGGTGGGCGTCGAAGGTGCCGGCCGCGACCGCGTCTTCGACGTCCTCCTTCATCGCCCAGGTGATCTCCGCCGAGGCCGCTTCCCGCTCTGCCTGCTCGACCCGCTCCCACTCCTCGGTCTCCCAGACCGGCCAGCTGGACCGGTAGGCGACCCCGTCGCCGTCGGAAGTCGATTCGACCACGCCTGCCTCCACGAGGCGCGTGAGCTGCGATTCGACCTCCTCCCGGGGCAGCAGGACCCTCTTCGCCAGCTCGTCGACCCCGAGGGGCCCCTGGCTGAGCGCGGCCGACAAGCGCTCATACGTCGACTCGACGACGACGGCTCGCAGGCTCCCGGTCCGCTCCGGAGGCTGGCGGCGGTAGCTCTTGCCCTCCGCCGCCGCGGTCGCCCGCTCCGGGCCCAGCATCGGCGCCAGGACGATGTAGGAGCAGATCGGCACGAGGCCGGGCAGGGCGCCCGCTCCGGCTTCGGTCAGCCGCCGCCGCGCCAGCCAGAGGACGCCGCCGAGGAGCGCCTCCGCGAGGACCGGTCGCGGAATCGGGACGCTGGCCGGCGCCGTCCGTGCCAGCATAGTCTGGAGCGGCCGCAGCGCCTCCGCGCGTCGCCGCAGGGCGGGAGCCCCGCCTTCGTAGGTTGCGAGCAGGAGCAGGTGGGCGAGGTTCGGACGTGAGGCGAGCAGACCGAGAACCGCCGCGAACGCGGCCCGCAGCCCCTCGGGTGGGCTCGGCTGCCGCCGGTAGGCGGGCAGGGCCGCCGCCACCGCCTGGGCGCCGGCGCTGTCGATCGCGGCCAGGATCAACTCGTCCCTCCCGGCGAAGTTCGCGTAGAGCGTCCGCGCCGACATGCCCGCCCGCTTCGCGACCTGCTCCATCGTCGTCTCCGCATAGGTCTGCTCGGTCAGCAGCGCTTCGAAGGCGCGCAGCGCCCGCTCGGCGTGGTCGCTGGCTTCCAGCTGCTCCGGGCGGATCTCGGGCGGCCGCGCGGCCGAGCGCAGCGCTCGCACCGGTGCTTCGTAGCGGAGCAGGAGGGTCGCGAGCTGCTCGGCGACAGCCGGCAGCTGGCTCTCGCGGTTGTCGATCAGCCTCGCCCTGAAGGTCTCGAAGATGGCGCCGATCGCGAAGGTGCCGATCTCCGATGGCAGGTCCGCCCACCGGGTCGAGCCGGCGAGGCGGTCGCGGACCAGGGCCTCCATCCGCACCGTGGCCTCGTCCACCACGCCGGCAACCGCCGGCCCCGCGACGTAGGTCTCGACCAGGCTCATCTTCGCGGCGGCGGGTTGGCTGGCGGCGAGCGTCGCCGCGATCCCGAGCCGGCGTTTGGAGTCGACCTCCCATTCCTCCGGGCCCGAGGATTCGAGGACGGGTCCGATCGTCGAGCGCACCAGGGCGTCGATCGCGCCGACGAAGCAGGCCTGCTTGTCGGGAAACAGGTCGTAGAAGCTGCGCAGCGAGACGCCGGAGAGCTCGACCAGGTCGGCGATCCTGGTGTTGGCGTAGCCGCGCTCGGCGACGCTCGCGACGACCGCGCCGAAGAGCCGCTGCCGCTGGTTCTCCGCCACCTCCTCCGACGAGTTCGAGGGCCCAGGGGTCAGCATTCCCTCCCGCAGCGCCTCCGAATTCCCCCACGGGGTAACGACCATAAGAAGAAAAAGATTACATCCGGCCACTCCCAGATTAGTTGCCGATATTCGACCATTCTAGGCTTGACATGGAAATGTCATCCTCTCTATCTTGGACAGTGCGTCACGTTTTCATCCGGCGCACGGGGATTCAGGGAAGAGGGGAAAAGTGAGGAACTCGACTACGAGAGGTATCCGCTCAGCGGCGGTCGAGCCGTTCGTCGCCCCAGGCGACGCGGATCGCTTCCTCGCTGCCGACGAACGGCCGCAGGAACAGCTCGACCAGGTCCGGCAACAGGGCCGGCAGCTCGTCGCCCTTGCCGGCGTTGACCTTCATCGCGGTCAGGCGCGCGAAACCGCCGGCGAGCGCCTCGAACCGCGTCTCCGCTGCGACCGTGCTCGCCTTCCGGGCGGGGGCTTTGGAGACGAGGGCTTCGACCAGCTCCCGCAGCGCCAGGTGGTGCCGGGTCGCGATCTCGTCGCCGACGCTGGCCGGCGAGACGAGGAAGAAGGAGGCGAGCTTTGGATGGGCGGCGAGGTCCTCCAGGAGGGCGTCGAGGCCCGCGCGCACGGAGCCCGGCCAATCCTCGCCGGAGGCCGCGGTCAGGACCAGGTCTTGCAGGTACTCGAAGGTGGTCTCGTAGGCCGCTCGGTAGCAGTCCTCTTTGTTGCCGAAGGTCTCGTAGAAGGTCCGCCTCGAGATCTTCGCCCGGTCGATCACCTCGGCGATCGTCGCGTCGCCGTAGCCGCAGTCGGCGACCGCCTCGATCATGCCGCTGACCAGCCGCGCCCGCTGGTTCTCGACCACCAGCTCGCGCGGCAGCCCGTGCCGCCCTCGCGGCAGCGTCTCCGACCTGGTCTTTCGCTTCGTCGTCATTCAGTCTGCTGGCGGCGGGATCGTCAACTCCCTGCGCGCGGCCTCCTCACCCAGATAGGGTCTCACGGCCAGGTACATCATCTCCGGCACCCCGGCGATGGGGTCGCGCCCCCCGCGGTCCTCGCTGTGACGGGCCACCATCTGGGCGATCGAGCCGACCACGCTCTCGGCGGTGAGGGGTGGGATCGACTCAGGGTCCGCCGCCACCTCGCGACCGGCGTCGATCATCGCGACGAATTCCGCGAAGAGCTGGTCCCGCAGGGCGCTCGTCAGCTCGCTCACCCAGAGCGTCTCGAGCATCCCGAAGCGGGTCTTCCGTGGATTGTCCACCACCCAGCGCGCCTGAGCGTATGCCGCGGCGCGAAGCGAGTCCGGCCAGTGCGACTCGCGCTCGAATGCGGCCTGGACCGCATCCCGGTTGCTTTCGATCATCTCTTCCAGCGCCGCGATCGCGCACTCCTGCTTCGAGCCGAAGGTCGCCTCGAAGCTCTTCCTGCTGGCGCCGGCGCGGGCAGCGATGGTCTCGACGGTCACCGCCTCGTAGCCGCGCTCGAAGACGAGGTCGACCATCGCTTCCATGTAGTCGGCGCGGCTGGCGGTCAGCCGGTTGCTCATGGGCGACGCCGGCGCTCCCGCAGGGTGGCCTTCGCCAGACGCTTGGCCTCGGCGTCGCCGAGGAACGGGGAGAGGGCGATTTGAATCGCCTGCTCCAGCAGCGACTCCGCCTCCCCCATCTCCCCTCTCACGAGGCGCTGGTGGATCACCCAAACGACGCCACCGAGGATCGCCTCCTCCAACGTGTCGGAGAGCTCTGCCGCGTCCTTGCTGAGAGCACGCCCCTCGCGCAGCTTCGGCACGGCGCGGTCGATCGTCTCCTCGTAGCGCGCGTACGCCGTGGGCCCCGCCGCCTGCACCTCGACCAGGGCGATCCTCGCCCGCCGCGGTTCGGCGACGACCAGGTCGAGCACGCAGCCCAGCGCGGCTGCCATCTGCCGCGGCCAATCCTGCTCGCCGGAGACCGCCTCCGCCAGGGCCTCCGCCGTCTCTTCGGCGATCCGGTCGAAGGCGGCGAGAAAGCAGTCTTCCTTCCCGTCGAAGAGGTCGTAGAAGGCGACGTAGCCGACCCGGGCCGCCTTGACGATCTGGTCGATCGAGGTGCTCCGGTAGCCGCGCTTGGCGACCAGCTCGACGGTCGCCTCGAACAGCCGCTCGCGCTGGTGCGCGGCGACGACGTCGGGCGCCAGCCCGTGCCTTCCCAGCGGCACGACCGGCACCTCGTCCCAAGCCCTCTTCATGCAGGCAAGATAACCGCCAATTTGAGTAGGGGCAACGTTTACATGGGGAGAGATATAGTTTTTAACTCCAGTCGGACCCTCCGGGAGCGGGACCAGGTAACCGCGGCGGGGCGACGCTCAGATATGGACGATCAGGGGCCGGATGCCGGCAAAGGAACGGGCGAGGGGCTCGTGCGCCAGCGAATGGAGACGGCGATGCTGGAGTTGAGCGGCGAGCTCGGCTACCGCGCCGTCACCCTCGAGCTGCTGCTCGCTCGCGGCGGCGTCAGCGCCGAGGAGTTCGAGACGCACTTCACCGGCCTCGAGGACTGCTTCACGGCGGCCTACGAGGCGGAAGCCGACTCCCTCGCCACGGCGATGCTCGTAGAGGCGAAACGCGCGGGGGAATGGCGCCCGGGTACCGAAGCCGCCCTCGCGGTAGTCCTGCGCTTCGCCGCGGCCCGCCCGGGAGTCGCCAAGGCCCTCGTCCGCGAGGTCCACGTCGTCGGCGGCGCGGCGCTGGCCAAGCACGAGGAGGTGCTCGAGCGCCTCTCGGCGGCGATGGCCGAGGAATGCGAAGCGCCGGCCGACGACCTGGCGGTCCCCCGCGCTCCGAGCTTCATCGTCGGCGCCGTCGAGGGCGTGATCGCCGGCAGCCTCGATCGCGGCGAGTCCCAGCAGCTGCTCGCCGCGACAGGGGAGCTGATGGAGCTGATCGCGACCTTCTTCATCGGCCGGGAATCGGGAAGCGACCGCTGAAGACCGCAACTCTTCTGCATAAAAACTGCCCTTGACTTCGAGGAGTGAATACGTTTATATTCGCCAAGTTCGCCAGGGAGGCGACACAGGGATTCGGTACGACAGGCAGGGAAGCCACCCGCCCTCGCGCCGTCTCGGGACCGGGCACCAGGGGCCCACGAGCAAGGAGAGCAATCAGTGAGAAGCCACGCGAAGGCAGCGTCCGCGCCATCGACCCATCGTGAGAACGCCACGTTCTCGCTCGGCGTCCTCGCGGCGATGCTGGTCTGCGCGGCGGCTTTCCTAGGGATCGGTGCGCCCGCGGCCAACGCCGCCACGCCCGGGCTCTCATATAGCTACCAGGGCGATATCGGCTCGGGCGGTCTAAGTGGCCTCGCCAGCAATTCAGTCTTCAACGTAGTTGCGGTCAGCAACGACGAC
>DASTBO010000125.1:0-64101 GCA_035712025.1 Solirubrobacterales bacterium | reverse complement strand
CGGCCGCTCAGTCTCGGCCGGCTCGACGACCGCTTCGTCGTCGCCTCGGAGAGCTGCGCCTTCGACATCATCGGCGCTGAACTGATGCGCGAGGTGCACCCGGGCGAGATGGTCAGCCTGACCGAGCGCGGGCTGGAGACGCGCCAGGTGGTCAAGGCCGAGCGCCGCGCCAGCTGCGTCTTCGAGCACATCTACTTCTCCCGCCCCGACAGCCGGCTGGAGGGGAAGGTTCTGCAGCAGTCGCGAGGGCGGATGGGCGAGATCCTCTGGCGCGAGGCGCCGGTCGAGGCCGACCTGGTGATCTCGGTGCCCGACTCCGGCAACCCGGCCGCCGCCGGCTTCGCCCGCGCCTCCGGGCTGCCCCGCGACGACGGCCTGATCAAGAACCGCTACGTGGCGCGGACCTTCATCCAGCCCGGCCAGGAGCTACGCAAGCACGGCCTGCGGCTGAAGTTCAACCCGCTCCCCGAGATCGTCGCCGGCCAGCGCCTGGTCGTCGTCGACGACTCGATCGTCCGCGGCAACACCACCCGCCAGATCGTCGGCATGCTGCGCGACGCCGGCGCCCGGGAGATCCACCTGCGGATCTCGGCGCCGCCGATCCGCAACCCCTGCCACTACGGCGTCGACATGTCGACCCGCGAGGAGATGATCGCCCACAAGCGCTCGATCGGAGAGATCGCCGCCGAGCTCGAAGCCGACAGCCTCGCCTACCTCTCGATGGAGGGCGTCTACGAGGCGATCGGCGGCGATCCGCTCGAACACTGCGACGCCTGCTTCACCGGCAACTATCCGCTCGGCGATCCCGACGAGGCGGACGGCAAATTCGCCCTCGAGACCATTGCCGCGGCGCCGGCGGGCGGGTAGGAGCGTGGCCGGAGGGCGCTTCAGGGCGATCGCGATCGCCGCGACGGCGGCCGTGCTGGCGTGCCTTCTGCTTGCCCCGGCGGCGCCGGCGAAGTTCCGCGGCGCGCCGAACTCGAAGCTGCAGAAAGCGCTGAACCACATCGTCGCCTCCAACGTGGGCCCGCCCGGGATCTCGGTCCTGATCGACCGCGGCAGGCACACCGAGTTCCTGCAGGCCGGCACCGCCGACGCCGGCAGGTACCGTCCGCCGACCCCGTTCGAAGCCTTCCGCATCGCCAGCGTCAGCAAGGGGTTCAACGCCTACCTGGCGGCGAAGCTCGCCGGCGACGGAGCCCTCTCGCTCGACAGGACGCTGCGGGAACAGCTCCCGGGGATCCTGCCGGCCGGCGAAGCGGTGACGCTGCGCCAGCTGCTCCAGCACACCAGCGGCCTCGCCGACTACATCCGCGCTCCCACCTTCGTCGAACAGCTCCTCGCCGACCCGGCCCGCTACTTCTCCCCCCTGCAGCTGACCGGGTTCGTCCGCGACGAGCCGCTCGAGTTCGCGCCCGGGTCCCGGTACCACTACTCCGACACCGACAACATCGCCGCCGGCCTGATCGAGGAGAAGGCGAGCGGTCTCTCCTACGAGCAGCTGCTGCAGCGGCGGGTCTTCGGGCCGCTGAAGATGCGGAACAGCAGCCTGCCGAGCACGATCAAGATGCCGCGGCCCTTCCTGCACGGGTACGACGTCGAGCCGGAAAAGCGGCCCGAGGACGTCAGCGAACTGATCAACCCGGCCGGCGCCTGGGCCTCGGGCGGGATCGTCTCGACGCCGCTCGACATGGCCCGCTTCGTGCGGCGCTACGTGCCGACCGTGCTCGCCACCTCGACCGTCGAAGGGCCCTTCTACCGCGGCTCCTCATCGCCGCCCGGGCCCGGCAAGAACTTCGCCGGGCTGGGGATCTTCCGCTACCAAACCGGTTGCGGCACGGTCTACGGGCACACCGGTTCCTTCCCCGGCTACCGGATCCTGGTCGCCGCCAGCCCCAACGGCAGGCGCTCGGTCGTCTTCGTCGCCAACGCCCAGATCGTCCCCGGCCAGGGCTCGCAGCTGATCGCGAAGGAGATCACCCAGGCTCAGGCGCGGGCGGTCTGCCGCGCGCTCGACTGAGCGGCTCCTACGAGCCGCCGAATGCGGAGGCGCCAGGGAGGTCGCGCGGTCGGGTTGGCGATCAGGGTCCCGCCCTTGCCGTCGAGACAGGAGTCGCAGTAGATCGCGTACGTGTACTTCCCCGCCGGCAACCGCGGAATCGCGAACTCGAGGAGGTAGCTGCGGCCAGCGTGGCGGGGGTCCTCCTCTGAGAGGTTCGCCTTTCCCAGGTAGGTGAAGGGTGCTCGGCGCGGCGCCGCCCTCACCCGGGGAGAGCACAGAGCGTTCGGCCCGCACCGATAGGGCAACGGGACCTGGTCCACCGGAACCAACGAGATCGGGAAGGAAGGAGGCGTACGTTCGGGGTGGGTACAGGCCCCGCAGCCCACGATCACCCTGACCTCCTGACCCGGTGCCCCACCGAAGCGGCTCACCTCTTCCACGCCGACGTCGGCTGCGGCGGAGGACGGGGCGGCGAGGACGAAGGCGGCGGCGAGACTGGCGAGAAACGGCGATCTTGGGTTCATGCCACTTGTACGGCCGGCGTGCCCCGAGAGGTCCCTAGCCGACGACCAGCTCCAACCCGAGCCCCACCACCAGCAGCGAGAGGGTGAGGATCGCTACTTGCAGCATGTGAAGCTTCGGTCGCTTCAAACGGACGATCGTCAAGCCGATCACCGGCTCCGACCAGAAGTGCCGGGCGACGGCGCGCTTGCGGGTGCGCTGCGGGTCGGGATCGCCGCGCAGAATCGGGACCACCGCGATCCGAACACGAGCTGGCCGCCGACGAAGAAGGCCATCGCCACAGGTGCAGGTAGAGGACCGCTTGCCAGAAGCCGCTCAATGCGGGGCACGCTACGGAGTTGTCCTCGCCACAGCGGGGACAACTCCGTACGAGGTGCGCGAAGATGCGCGCGTGAGCGCCTTCCGGATCGTCGTCCTCGCCTCGGGCAGCGGCACCAACCTGCAGGCGATCATCGACAAGCTGCACGGCCAGGGACTGGTCGAGGTGGTGGGGGTCGGGTCGGACAAAGCGGGCGCGGGGGCGCTGGAGCGGGCCGCGGGCGCGGGCATCGACACCGCCGTCTTCCCCGCCGACGCCTACGCCGACCGGATGGGACGCGATGCGGCGATGGGCGACTGGGTCGAAGCGCACCGTCCCGGCCTCGTCGTCCTCGCCGGCTACATGCAGCTGCTGACCGAACCGTTCGTCGCCCGCTTCGCGGGGCGGATCGTCAACGTCCACCCCGCCCTGCTGCCCGAGTTCCCCGGCCTCGACGCGATCGGCCAGGCCCTGGCGGCCGGGGTCCAGGAGACCGGGGTGACCGTTCACTTCGTCGACGAGGGAATCGACACCGGCCCGGTGATCCTGCAGCGGCGGGTGCCGGTGCCGGTCGGGCGCGAACGCGGGGTGCTCGAGGCCGCCGTCCACAACGTCGAGCACGAGCTCTACCCGGAGGCGATCCGCATGATCGCGGAGGGCAGGGTTAGGATCGACCCCAGCGACCCGCGCAAGGTCGCGATCGATGACTGACCCCGCCACCGAAACCCCTCCCGCGAGCCTCGACGACGGCCAGGTGCGGGTGCGCCGGGCGCTGATCTCGGTCTCCGACAAGACCGGGGTCGCCGACTTCGCCAAGGGCCTGGCGGCGCTCGGGGTCGAGATCCTCTCCACCGGCGGCACCGCCACGGCGCTGCGCGAGGCCGGCCTCGAGGTGACCGACGTCTCCGAGTTCACCGGCCAGGAGGAGATCCTCGGCGGCCGGGTGAAGACGCTGCACCCGCGGCTCCACGCGGCGCTCCTGGCGCGGCGCGCCGACCCCGAGCACATGGCGACGCTGGCGCGCGAGGGGATCGAGCCGATCGACGTAGTCTGCGTCAACCTCTACCCCTTCGAGCAGACGATCGCCGGCCACGACGTCGCCCACGAGGTGGCGATCGAGAACATCGACATCGGCGGGCCGACGATGATCCGCGCCGCCGCCAAGAACCACGAGGGCGTCGCGGTGATCGTCAAGCCCGAGTCCTACGACGCGGTCTGCGCCGAGCTGGAAGAGAGCGGCGGCGAGATCTCCGCCGCCACCCGCCACTGGCTCGCGAACGAGGCCTTCGCCCAGACCGCCCGCTACGACGCCGCGATCAGCCGCTGGTTCTCGATGGAGTACGAGGACTTCCCCGAACACCTGGCCGTCGCTTACGAGAAGGTGCTCGACCTCTCCTACGGCGAGAACCCGCACCAGCGGGCGGCGCTCTACGCCGAGCAGGGGCTGCGCAGCCACGTCCTCTCGCGCTGCTCGAAGCTGCACGGGCGGGCCCTCTCCTTCAACAACGTCCTCGACCTCGACTCGGCGCGCAGCCTGGTCGGCGACTTCGACCAGCCGGCCTGCGTGATCGTCAAGCACAACAACCCCTGCGGGGTGGCGATCGGCGCCGACGCGCTGGAGGCCTACCTCAAGGCGCTGGCCTGCGACCCGCTCTCGGCCTACGGCGGCGTGATCGCGATCAACCGCCCGATCGGCAAGGACCTGGCCGAGGAGCTTCACAGGAACTTCGTCGAGGTGCTGAGCGCGCCCGGCTACGAGGACGGGGCGCTCGACGTCCTCACCCAGAAGGAGGCGATCCGGATCCTCTGCGAGGAGGAGCGCCGCCAGCCCGACCCCTCCGAGCGCGACGTCAAGCGGGTGATGGGCGGGCTCCTGATCCAGGACCGCGACGGCGACCCCGAGCCGCGGGAGATCATGGAGGCGGTCACCGCCAACGAGCCGAGCGAGGAGCAGTGGCAGGACATGCTCTTCGCCTGGACGGTCAGCCGCCGGGTCCGCTCCAACGCGATCGTGATCGCCAAGGGCGGCGCCACCCTGGGCATCGGCGCCGGCCAGATGAGCCGCGTCGACTCCGTTCGCCTCGCGGTCGAGAAGTGCCGCGAGGCCCGCGGCGCCGACGCCGAGTCCCTTCTCGCCGGCTCGGCCCTCGCCTCCGACGCCTTCTTCCCCTTCGCCGACGGCCCCGAGCTGGCGATCCAGGCCGGCACCGCCAGCGTCATCCAGCCGGGCGGCTCCAAACGCGACGCCGAGGTGATCGAGGCCTGCGAGCAGGCCGGCGTGGCGATGGTCTTCACCAAGCACCGGCACTTCCGGCACTAGCGTCGACTGAAAGATGTCCGCCACCGGTATGGCGGTCACTGCCGATTCAGTAAGCCTTCAGGCCAAGGAGCGCTGCACTTCGCTGGCCCGCATCACGTGCTTGCAGACGTCATGCGGGTCGTCGGCGACGACGAGGAGCTCTTTGTCGCCGGGGGAGATCAGGCCGTTGTCCTCGAGGCCGGTGTCGATCCATTCCAGCAGCGGGTCCCAGAACTCGGCGTCGACGAGGATCGTCGGGAAGGCGTTGATGCGGTGGGTCTGGATCAGGGTCAGGGACTCGAACATCTCGTCGAGGGTGCCGAAGCCGCCGGGGAGGATCACGAAGGCGCGGGCGAAGCGGACGAACATCAGCTTGCGGGCGAAGAAGTAGTGGAATTCGTACTGGCGGTTGACGTAGCGGTTGACCTCCTGCTCCTGCGGCAGCTCGATGTTGAGGCCGACGGAGAGGCCGCCGGCCTCGGCGGCGCCGCGGTTGGCAGCCTCCATCAGCCCCGGGCCGCCGCCGGTGATCACGGTGTAGCCGTGGTGGGCGAGGCAGGCCGCGGTCTCCCGCGCCAGCTCGTACCAGCGATGGTCCTCCCCGACCCGCGCCGAGCCGAAGATCGAGACGCCTTCGTCGATGTCGCGGAGAGCGTGGAAGGCGCCCTCGACCTCCTTGTGGATCCGGTCGAGGCGGCGCTCGTCGTCGCTCGCCTTGTCGACCGGGACGCGCAGCAGGTTGCGGTCGTGCCGCCCTCCGTTGCCGCCGCTCACCTGTCCCGCCATGGTCGAAGTAGAACAGACCGCGAAGCTCAGAGACCGAGGCTGCCGTCGGCGAGCCGGGCCGACACCGCGGCGGCGGCCCGCTCCGCGTCCACCCCGGAGACGTCGATCGCGTTGCGCTCGAACTCCCCCAGGTCGTCGAATTCGGAGTTGATCGCGGCGAGGACGCTCGGCTCGAACAAGTCTGGGCCCCCTTCGCGCTCGTGGACGCGGCCGGCGCACTCCGCATGGGGCGCCCGCAGGACCGCGTAGGCCACCGGGAAACCCGCCGCGGCCAGGGTTTCGCGGATCACGGTCAGAGTCCAGCGGGGGATCACGATGCCCTCGAGGACCGTCCAGTAGCCCGCGCCCGCGTAGCTCGCGGCAGCGGCAGCGGCCGTCTTCATCACCAGCTGGTTCTGCGCGTCCGACACCGGATCCCACGGCTCGACGAAGCCGCTGCGGATGAAGAAGAAGAAGCGGTCGGCTTCGAGATGGACGGCGCGCCGCTCGCGCTCCGCCAGGAGCCGGGCGACGGTGGTCTTCCCGACTCCGGGCGGGCCGGTGAGGATCAGCACGGGGGGCATCCGACCCATCCTCGCCGAGGCCGGACCGCAAAGGGAGCCCGCCCTCGGTAACGCTTCCGCGCCCGGCGGCAAATAAGGGGTATGGAGACCGAATTGTCTGTACATCAACCACCGAGCTCCCTCGGCCGCCGATTGACCTTGATCAAGGTGCGGGACGAGGGGGTGGGTCCAGGGCAGGTGCGGTCGATCGCCACCGATCCGGAGATCTTCGAGGCCTTCTATCGCCAGCATGTCGAGGCGATTCAAGGGTTCGTGGTCCGTCGGGTCGGCGACCGGGAGCGGGCGGCGGACCTGACCGCCGAGATCTTCCTGGCGGCGATCGGCGCGGCACATCGGTACCGGCCGGGGCGAGGCAGCCCGAAGGCGTGGCTGTATGGCATCGCCCAGAACGTCGTCGCCATCGACCGGCGGCGGGAGGGTCGCGAGCAGGCTCGAGACGAGCGGCTTCGCGGCAGCACTCTGCTGGACGAGGGCGACGCGGCTGAGATCGATGCCCGCATCGACGCCGCCGCCAGGCAGCGACACCTCTACGAGGCGATGGAGCGGCTTTCCGAGACAGAGCGAGCCGTGCTCGAGCTCGTGGCCCTCGACGAACTGAGCCTCGCCGAGACCGCTGCGGCCGCGGGCGTGCGCCCCGTGACCGCACGGGTTCGCCTCCACCGGGCCCGGCACAAGCTGCGGGCTGAGCTCGACAACGCAGCGACCGAAGCAATCCTCGACAAGGGAGAACCATCGTGAATGAGAACCGAGACCGCGACAGCCGCTTCGAGGAGAGGCTGCTCGCCGAGCTGAAGACCGTCGTCGCCCAGCGCGCTGCCGAAGTGGAGCTTTCCGCTCAGGCCAGGACGCCTGCACCCGGCTTGCGCCGCGCCCCGCGTCTCGCCTTCGGCGCCGCTGCCGTCTGCGCTGCCGCAGCGGCGGTCCTTGCCTTCAACTCCGGAAACGACAACACCTCCAAGGCCTTCGCGGTGGAGCAGCAGGACGGAGGCGGGGTGACGATCAGCGTCTACAGCGCCGAAGACGCCCCCGGTCTCGAAGGTGCGCTGGCGGCAGCCGGGATTCGCTCTCAGGTGACCTGGCTGCCCGCCGGGATGACCTGCCGCGAACCGCGCTTCACGCCGTCGAGCACGAAGACCTCCGGCGGCGGCGCGATCGGCGGGAGGATGACCCTCGCGGGGCCCGGCCAAGCGATGACGATCGGCGTCATGAGCCCCGAGCAGTGGGACGAGCTCTGGAGCAAGCACGCCAGCGGCGAGATCACCGACGACGACTACTACGCGTCGACTGGGAATGTCAGCCTCGACCCCGCGGCGCTTGACTCCGACCAGACCGTGGTCATCCATGGGTCGCGAGGTCCCTACCAAGGCGATCCCGAAGGCGGCTTCGAAGCCCAGCTCGCGATCGCCGAAGGGCCGGTCGAACCGTGCGACCCGGTCAAAGTGCCCACCGGCAGAAGTCTCGAAGGCATGAACGACGTCCTCAGGGCCGAAGCGGCCGCCAAGTAAGGACATCGTCAAGCTGCCCGACCTACTACAACTCGCTGGCGAAAGGTCAACCTCGATCCTGCGGCGTTTCATCCCACTCATCCTCTGTTTCGCGCTCGCGCTCGTCGCGGCTGACACCGCACCCGCGGGCGCAGCGGCGTCCGCGAAGTGGACCCTGCGGCAGCTGCCGCCGCAACCGCTCGACGACGGCCTCTCCTACCAAACCGTCCTCGACGGGATCTCCTGTCCAAGCGACTCTCTCTGCGTCGCCGTCGGCGCCTTCGACACGGTCGCCTTCTCGCAGGCGCCGACCGGGGCAGCCGACCGCTGGCACGTCGTCCACCCCTCATATGACGAGCCGAAGCAGAGCTGCCTGGAAGAAGATCAGCCGGCGGGATTCTGCGATCGACCCCGCGGGTCGCTCCGGGCCGTGTCCTGCCCGACCGCGGGGCTCTGCGTCGCGGTCGGCTACGAAGGCTCGGTCTTCACCTCGACCGATCCGACCGGTGGGGCGGGCGCCTGGCGGGTGAGCGACGTCAACGAAGGGCCCGGCGCCGCCCACCTGACCGCGGTCTCGTGTCCGTCGGTGTCGCTCTGCGTCGCGGTCTCCGGCGGGTACGGCGGGTCCGCGGGCCGGGTCTTCGCATCGACCGATCCCGCCGCGGGCGGATGGCAGATGGCCCAGCTCGCCGGCTTCCCCGACCTGCGCGGCGTCTCCTGCGCCACCCCCACGCTCTGCGTCGCCGTCGCCAAGGAAGGCCGGATCTTCGTCTCCAGCGATCCCACCGGCGGCGCCTCCGCCTGGCGCCCGGCCAGCTCCCCCACCCCGCGCGACCTGTTCGCGGTCTCCTGCGTCGCGGCCCTCTGCGCCGCCGGCGACGCGGGCGGCAACATCCTCACCGCGACCGACCCGATCGCGGGAGCCGGCTTCGCCGCGGTCAACGCGGACGGCTCGGTCCAGATCACCGGCCTCGCCTGCCCGGCGGCGACGCGCTGCCTGGCGGTGACCAACAACGCCGACGTCCTCACCTCGACCGATCCGACGGGAGGCTCGAGCGCCTGGACCTTCGAGAACCTGGTTCCCTTCGAAGCCGACGGCACCGGAGCCAGCCCCTTCGTCGACAACGCGCTCTTCGCGGCCTCCTGCGCCTCGACCTCGCTCTGCGCCGCGGTCGGCGCCAAGAGCCGGATCTTCACCACCACCGACCCGTTCGCGGCGCCGGCGTCCCCCACCCGTGCGTCGGGCAAGCGGGGTCGCCTGCGGCCGCGGACGATCATCGTCTTCGCGGAGCACTTCTGGAAGTTCAGCATGACCCGCCGCCAGCGCGTCAAGGCCCGCTTCCGCTTCTACTCGCGAGACGGCGCCCGCGCCTTCCTCTGCAAGCGCGACCGCGGTCCCTGGCGCCGCTGCCACTCACCCCTGCGCTACTGGGCCCCGATCGGCCGCCACGCCCTACGGGTGCGCGCAGTCGGGCGGACCGGGCTGCGCGGACCGGTCGCGACCCTGCGCTTCAAGGTGGCGCACCCGCCGAGATGAACGCCCCGGGCCCCGGGTTGGAGACGGGACCGGTTGGCTGATCCACCCTAGAAACTCTTGAGTTCCGTTCTGAAAGCGCGGGACCGCAGCGTCGAGAGACTGCTGCGAAGCGGCGAGGCTCCACTCGAAGCCCGCCTTGCGTACTACTTCTTCGAGATGCCGGAGAGCTGACTGCTCGGCCCGGGCCTCGCCGATGCCCCCGGCGGGACTCGAACCCGCGCCGCGCGGCTTAAAAGGCCGCCGCTCTAACCAGCTGAGCTACAGGGGCGTAAGCCATCAGGGTAGAGCCTCGGCCCAAATCGGCGTCGGATGAAGGATCAGCCGCCGGGTTGGTATTGCGGGACCGGAGGGGGAGCGCTCGCGGTGCCGTAGTTGACCGAGCCGCCCGGCTTTTCGATAAGCACACAGACGGCGGTGACGGTCATCGTCGGGCGAGATGACCAGGACCAGGAGTAGCCGGTGGCCGTCCAGCCGGTACGCAGGGGGCTCGGCCCGTTGCTGTTGATTACGCCCCTTTCGTCGTCGCTCAGGGTCGCGCCGCCACCGATCGCGTAGGCGCCGGGGGGACAGTTGGCGGTCAGAGTGCCGATCCTGCCTTCGGTCGGCAGCTCCGCCTGCACCGTTTCGTAACGCACGTCGGCCAGGGCCGCCGCGCTGACCCCGGTCAGGGTCTTCTCGTTGATCTGCTTGCCCGTGAGGGAGTTCGGCTTGATCCGGTTGGCCGGGACCGTCTTCGGCTTGATCCGGTTGCCCGGCAGGGAGCTTTGCTTGATCTGCTTGCCGCTGATCTTGTTGGCCGCGTAGACGGAGCCTCCCAGGGCGACGAAAAGCGCCAGGCAGGCGATCACGTTGGAGAAGGTCAGGGACTTCGCGATTCGCGCGATCAAGGCTCACTCCTTGTTTAGGGACGACCGAGTACTCGAATCTATTGCATCCCCTCAGGAGAGGTCGGGGAGGCCTTCGTAGGCGGTCGAGGCCTCGGCGTGGGTGCGGCGGGGGATGCGGCCGGCGCGGCGGGCGAGGTCGCCGGCTTCGACGCCGCGGCGCAGCGCGGTCGCCATCGCCACCGGGTCCTCGGCGCCGAAGATCGCGCTGGCGGCGAGGACCGCGTCGCAGCCGAGCTCCAGCGCCTGGGCGGCGTCGGAGGCGGTGCCGATGCCGGCGTCGAGGATCACGGGGACCGCGGCGCGCTCGGCGATGATCGCGACGTTGTACGGGTTGCGGATCCCGGCGCCGGAGCCGATCGGCGAGCCGAGCGGCATCACCGCGGCGCAGCCGGCCTCCTCGAGGCGGCGGGCGAGGATCGGGTCGTCGTTGGTGTAGGGAAGGACGGTGAAGCCGTCGGCGACGAGCTCTTCGGCCGCGTCGACCAGCTCGACCGCGTCGGGATAGAGGGTGCGGTCGTCGCCGATCACCTCGAGCTTGATCCACTCGGTCTGGAAGGCCTCGCGGGCGAGCTTGGCGGTGCGGACCGCGTCGCGGGCGGTGTAGCAGCCCGCGGTGTTGGGGAGGACGAAGAGGCCGAGGCGGTCGATCACGTCGAGGACCGAGCCCTCGGCGGCGGGGTCGAGGCGGCGCAGGGCGACGGTGACGATCTCGGTCCCCGAGGCGGCGAGCGCCGCCTCCATCTGCTCGAGCGAGCGGAAGCCGCCGGTGCCGGCGATCAGCCGCGAGCCCCACTCGCGGCCGCCCAGCTGCCAGCTCTCGGCGCCGCCCTGGATCGCGGCCAGCACCTCGACCGCCTGCCCCTCGCGCAGCGGCGTCGTCGCCCACTCGCCGCGGGGGATCACCTCGCCGTCGAGCGCGACCGCGACCCCGCGTCCCCCCTCCCCGGCGCCCGAAGCGCGGACCGCGGCGTCGAGCGCGGCGTCGTCCGGCAGCTCGTGCGGGGCGCCGTTCAGCTCGATCCTCATCGCGCCGCCTCCGCCTGGGGTCGGCGTTCGTCCTTTCCACGGAATGTTGGGGTAAAGGACGAACGCCGATTCCCCGCCAGGAGGTCCGCGACGGTCTGGGCCGCCAGCGGCGCCAGGAGGATGCCGTTGCGGTAGTGGCCGGTGGCGAGGACGAGGCCTTCGATCGCGCCGGGGCCGACGAGGGGGAGGTTGCTCGGGGTGCCCGGGCGGAGGCCGGCGGTCGCGCCCAGCAGCTCCATCTCGGCGACGTCGGGGAGCAGGCGGTAGGCCTCGCGCAGCAGCTCGTGGACGCCGCCGGCGGTGACGGCGGTGTCGAAGCCCATCTCTTCGACGGTGGCGCCGACGACGAGGCGGCCGTCGGGGCGCGGCACCAGGTAGACGCGCTCGGAGGCGAGGATGTGGCGCGCGACCGGCTCGGCGGCGTCGGTTCCCGCCGACTCCCGCGCCCGCAGCTCCAGCACCTGGCCCTTGACCGGCCGCACCGGCGGTCGCGCCTCCCGCGGCAGCCACTCGGTGGCGCCGGCCCAGGCGCCGTTGGCGAGGACGACGGCGTCGGCGCGGAGCTCCTCCTCATCCCGGTCGCCCCTTCGCGCCGCCACGCCCGCCAACCGCTCGCCCGCGAAGATCCCGTCCACCACCTCGGTCCCGGTGCGGACCTCTCCGCCCGCGGCCTCGATCGCCGCCACCAGCGCCCGCGTCAGCGCCCGCGGGTCGACCGCCGCCTCGCCCGCGGCGAGGACGCCGCCGTGGAACGAGGGCGTCAACCCCGGCTCCAGGTCGCGGCAGCGGCGGGGCGGCAGCCACTCGGCCTCGAGCCGCAGCGAGCGCTGCAGGTCGTGGACGCGCCGCAGCTGCGCCGCCTCGTCGCGATCGAGGGCGACGTGCAGGGCGCCGAGCCGCTCGTACCCCGTCGCCTTCCCCGTCGCCGCCTCGAGCTCGGCGACGAACTGCGGGTAGAGCCGCGCCGCGGCCAGGGTCAGCTCCAGCAGCTCGGGCTCGCCGAAGCTCAGCTCGCCGACCGGCGCCAGCATCCCGGCCGCGACCCGCGTCGCGCCGCAGCCCGGCCGGTCGCGCTCCAGCACCGCCACCTCCGCCCCGCTCTGGGCCAGGCGCCAGGCGCAGCTGAGGCCGATCGCCCCGCCGCCGACCACAACCACATCGAAACCGCGCTTCTCGCTCACGCCCTTGCCTCCGCCGGCATTACCCGGATCAGGTCCATACGGTCGGTGGCCTCGATGCCACCCTCTCAGCCCTCGCGGGCTCCCGTGCATCCCCGATGCTACCCCTCCCCCGGCCCCGGCCGGGGCGGCCGGCCATAATCCGGGCATGAGCTTGTCTCTTCCGGAGGGCGATGGCCCGCTGCGCCGCGAGCGCCTGCGCACCGCCCGCCTCTACTTCGTCTGCAACGCCCGCCCGGAGAGCGACCTGGAAGCGCTGCTGCGCGCGGCGCTGACCGGCGGCGCCGACATCGTCCAGCTGCGCGAGAAGGAGCTGGGCCGGGCCGAGATCGAGCGGGCGGCGGCGACCTTCCGCCGCATCGCCGACACCTTCAGCGCCCTCTTCGTCCTCAACGACGATCCCGAGCTGGCCCGCGTCTGCGACGCCGACGGAGTCCACGTCGGCCAGGACGACGTCAGCGCCGAGCAGGCGCGGGAGCTGCTGGGACCCGACGCGATCGTCGGCCTCTCGACCCACTCCGAGGAGCAGATCGCCGCCAGCGCCGCGCGCCCCGTCGACTACATCAGCGTCGGCCCGATCTGGGAGACGCCGACGAAAGCGGGCCGGCCCGGGGTCGGCCTCGAGCTGGTCGAGCACGCCGCCGCCAGCGCGCCGCACCCGTTCTTCGCGATCGGCGGCATCGACACCGGCAACGCCGAGCAGGTGGTCGCAGCCGGGGCCGAGCGCCTCTGCGCGGTGCGGGCGATCCGCGACGCCGCCGATCCCGCCGCCACGGCGTCCGCGCTGCGGGCGGCGTTCGCCGCCGGCGAGAGGGGCGTGGCGCCGGGTGGCTGATGAGCCCGTCAAGCGCAAGCAGCGCGGCCGCGAGCGGATGGCCGCCGGGTACGCGAAGGCCGAGCAGCGCAACCAGGAAGCGCGCGAATCGCTGGAGCCGCTGGCCGCGGGCGAGCGGCCGACGGTCGTCACCCTCGGCGCGATCGTCGCGGCCCTGATCGCCCTCTCGATCGTGGTCGGCTACGCCGCCGGGACCGAGGTCAACGGCGAGCAGCCGCGGCTCGCGCAGGTCGTGGCCCCGGCGGTGATCATGGGGATGATGGCCTGGGGGATGTGGCACGCCCGCTACTGGGCGGTCCTCGGCTTCCAGCTGATCCTCGTCGTCGTCCTCTTCAGCGCCTTCCTCGGCCTCGCCGTCGGCGCCTCCAGCGTCGGTCAGATCCTCGGCACCCTGCTGCTGCTCGCCGTCGCCGGCACCCTCTTCTTCTTCATGGTCAAGGCGATGGCCAGGATCCAGATGCCGACCCGGGCGCCGCGGGAGTAGACGGTGGCGAATCTCCCCTCCCTCGGCGGCTTCACCTCGCTTCCCACCGACGCGGTGGCGGCGCTCCGCAAGCTGCCCGACATCGCCGAGAACACGCGGGTGATGAAAGAGCACACCGCGGCGCTCGAGCGGGTCGCCGACGCCCTCGACCGGGTGGCCGCCGACACCGCGGCGCTGCCGGCGATGCGCGCGGACATCCAGAGGGTCGGCGAGCTGCCGGAGATCCTCGACCGGCTGGAAGGCGGCATCGACCGGCTCGACCAGGGGATCGACCGGCTCAGCGAGCTGATGGAGCGGATCCTCACCGGCATCGACGGGCTCAACGCCAGCGTCGAGACGCTGCAGGGCGCGGTCGGCCCGCTGGGGCGCCTGGCGGGCCGGGTCCCAGGCCAGAAGAAGGGGTAGAAGCGCGGCGTGCCGGCACCCCGCCTTCTATAGGCTCAGCACGCATGGCCGATTCCTTCGACCAGATCGTCATCGGCGGGGGCCCGGGCGGGTACGTCGCCGCCATCCGCGCCGCGCAGCTGGGCCAGAAGACCGCCGTCGTCGAGCGCGACAAAGCCGGCGGCCGCTGCCTCAACTACGCCTGCATCCCGGCCAAGACCGTGCTGCGCACGGCGGAGATCTTCCACGAGGCCCGGGCGAGCGCCGAGCTCGGCGTCGTCGGCAACGACGTCCAGCTCGACTGGGAGGCGCTGCAGAAGCGCCGCGCCGACGTCTCCGCCCAGCTGACCGGCGGCGTCGAAGGGCTCTGGAAGAAGAACAAGATCGAGTTCATCCACGGCGACGCCTCGCTGACCGCCGAGGGCAACGTCAAGGTCGGCGAGGAGGTCTACGAGGCCAAGGCGGTGACCCTGGCGACCGGCTCGGTGGCGCTGCCGATCCCCGGCGTCGAGTTCGGCGGCCGCGTGGTCGAAACCTGGGGCGCCTGGTCGCTGTCCGAGCGCCCGAACCGGATCGCCGTCGTCGGCGCCGGCGCCTCGGGCGCCGAGCTTGCCTCGGCCTACTCGCGCTTCGGGACCGAGGTGCTGCTGATCGAGATGCTCGACCAGATCCTCCCGGCCGAGGACAGGGACATGGCCAAGGTCGTCGAACGCGTCTTCAAGAAGCAGGGGATCGAGATCTCGACCGGGGCGCCGGTGGAGAACGTCGAGGCGAGCGACTCCTCGGTCAAGTTCACCTATGGCGACCAGAGCGCCGAGGTCGACTACCTCTGCATCGCCGGCGGCCGCGCCCCCGACACCGAGGGGCTGGGTCTGGAGGAGGCCGGGGTCGAGCTGGAGGAGGGCGGCCGCAAGATCAAGGTCGACGGCTACCAGCGGACGACCAACCCCAAGGTCTTCGCGATCGGCGACCTCGTCAACCGCAAGGCGCTCGCCCACAAGGCCTCCGAGGAGGGCGTCGTCGCGGTCGAGACCGCGGCCGGGGTCGAGACCCACTCGATCGACCAGGAGCTGATGGTCGGCGCCACCTTCTGCCAGCCGCAGGTCGCCAGCGTCGGCCTCACCGAGGCCCAGGCCAAGGAGGCCGGCCACGAGGTCAAGGTCGGCAAGCAGAAAATCGCCGGCGAGGGCGCGGGCGTCGTCTACGACGACAAGGACGGCCTGGTCAAGCTCGTGATCGACGCCAAGTACGGCGAGGTGCTCGGCGCCCACGTGGTCGGCAACCGCGCCTGCGACATGATCGCCGAGCTGGTCGCGACGATGGCGCTCGAGGGCGGCTACCAGGAGCTGTCGCGGATCGTGCACCCACACCCGACCGCCTCCGAGGCGGTTCTCGACGCCGCCCGAGCCGTCGACGGCTGGGCAATCCACGCCTGAGCGCGTGAACCGCGCCACCTTCTACTACGACCTCGGATCGCCCTACGCCTACCTCTCGGCCGAGCGGATCAGCGGTCTCTTCGCCGAGGCCGAGCTGGAGCAGCCGGAGTGGCAGCCGATCCTGCTCGGGGGCCTGTTCGCGCGCTTCGATCGCGGCTCCTGGTCGGCGACGCCGGCCCGGGCCGAGGGGATGGCGGAGATCGAGCGCCGCGCCGCCGCCTACGGGCTGCCGCCGCTCGCCTGGCCCAAGCCGTGGCCGGGGAACACGCTGGTGGCGATGCGGGCCGCGACCTTCGCCAAGCAGACGGGGCGCGCGGTCTCCTTCTCCCTCGCCGGCTTCCGCCAGGCCTTCGCCGCCGGCCGCGACCTGACCGACGTCGACAACGTCGCGATCGCCGGCGCCGCCTGCGAGCTGCACCCGCGGGCGCTGCTGAAAGCGGTCGAAACCGACGTCGTCAAGGGAGGGCTCCGGGAGGCGACCGACCGCGCCGGCGACCTCGGCGTCGAAGGCGTCCCCAGCGTCGTCGTCGACGGCGAGGTCTTCTGGGGCGACGATCGCCTCGAGGAAGCGGTCGAGGCTGCGGGCCGCGCCTAGGGCGTGTCGATTTCCTCTCGCATAGCGAGAGCAAGTCGACACGGCGGGGCGCGGGTAGTTCTCTAAGGTGGACTCGATGGCTGAGCTGCCCGACGCCGCCGCCTGTTACGAGCTGCTCGCGCGGATGGCGCTGATCCGCCGCTTCGAGGAGGAGGCGGGGCGCCAGTACCAGCGGGCGCGGGCCGGCGGCTTCCTGCACCTGGGGATCGGCGAGGAGGCGACGATCGTCGGCACCGCCTCGGTGATGCGCCCCGAAGACTTCCTGATCGGGACCTATCGCACCCACGGCCACGCGATCGCCCGCGGCACCGAGCCCAAGCGGGTGATGGCGGAGCTGTTCGGCCGGGTCGACGGGACCAGCGGCGGCCGCGGCGGCTCGATGCACATCTTCGACGCCGAGAAGCGCTTCATGGGCGGCTACGGGATCGTCGGCGGCAACCTGCCGATCGCCGCCGGCATCGCCCTCGCCTCCCAGTACAAGGGCGAAGACGCGGTCACCGTCTGCATGTTCGGCGACGGCGCCTCCAACACCGGCAACTTCGGCGAGACGATGAACCTGGCGGCACTCTGGAAGCTGCCGGTCCTCTTCATGGTCGAGAACAACCTCTACGGGATGGGGACCTCGGTCGAGCGCCACTCGGCCCAGACCGACCTCTCGAAGAAGGCCGAGGGGTACGGGATCCCGGGCGAGCGGATCGACGGGATGGACGTGGTCGAGGTTCGCGAGGGGGTTGCCGAGGGGATCCGGCAGGCGCGCGAGGAGCAGCGGCCGACCCTGCTGGAGGCCTTCACCTACCGCTACAAAGGCCACTCCGCCGCCGACCCCGAGGTCTACCGCGAGCGCGAGGAGGTCGAGGAGTGGCAGGAGAAGGACCCGATCGAGAGCTTCGCGCGGCGCTGCGTCGAGGCGGGGGTGCTGGGCGAGCGCGAGGTGGAGCAGGCGCGTGAGGCGGCCGACGAGGCTGTCGTGGCGGCGGTCGAGTTCGCCGAAGCCTCGCCCGAACCGGCGCTCGACACGATGTACGAAGGCCTCTACGCGCAGACCGAGCCGGGCGGCTGGTACGCGGTCGACGAGCGCAGCCCGGAGCCGCACCGCGGCGAGGACGAGGAGCACATGCCCGACGCCGCCCGCGAGCTGGCCGAGGCCGGTGCCGCCTACGCCGGCCAGCAGGAGGGGCCGCGGCCGAACCCGGCGACGCACGGCGACGCGCAGGAGGGGGTCGAGCCGCGGGTCTCGGCCGAGCGCGAGGTCGGCGACGAGCCCGAGGATGCGGGAGCGAACGGGTCCGACGCGGAGGACGAGGGCTGATGGCGACGCTGCGGATGCGAGAGGCGCTGCGCGACGCGATGGCCGAGGAGATGCGCGCCGACGAGGCGGTCTTCGTGATGGGCGAGGACGTCGGCGTCTTCCAGGGCGCCTTCAAGGTGACCGAGGGGCTGCTGGAGGAGTTCGGCGAGCGGCGGGTCCGCGACACGCCGATCTCCGAGAACACGATCGTCGGCACCGGCGTCGGCGCGGCGATGAACGGGCTGCGGCCGATCGTCGAGCTGATGACGGTCAACTTCAGCCTCCTGGCGCTGGACCAGATCGTCAACCACGCCGCCGCGATCCCCTACATGTTCAACGGCCAGGCGAAGGTGCCGATGACGATCCGGATGCCGGGCGGCGGCGGCCACCAGCTCGGGCCCACCCACTCCCACAGCTTCGAGGCGCTCTACTTGCAGGTGCCGGGGCTGCTGGTCGCCTGCCCCTCGACTCCGGCCGACGGCAAGGCGCTGCTGAAGGCGGCGATCCGCGACGACAACCCGGTCGTCTTCATCGAGCACGAGAGCCTCTACGGCGTCCGCGGCGAGGTGCCCGAGGGGGAGAACGGGGGCGAGCCGCTGCGCTTCGGCGAAGCGGCGGTGCGGCGCGAGGGCTCCGACGTGACGATCGTCGGGGTGCTGAAGATGGCCCACGTCGCCGAGGGCGCGGCGGCCCAGCTGTCCCACGAGCACGGGGTCGAGGCCGAGGTGATCGACCCGCGCACCCTGCGCCCGCTCGACCTCGACACGATCCTCGCCTCGGTCCGCAAGACCAACCGGGCGGTGATCGTCGAGGAGGGCTGGCCGCACGGCGGGGTCGGCGCCAACCTCTCGACCCTGATCACCGAGCAGGCCTTCGACCACCTCGACGCCCCCGTCCAGCGCGTCACCGGCGCCGACGTCCACATGCCGTACTCCAAGCGCCTCGAGCAGGCGGCGATTCCGCACGAGGAGCATGTGGTCAAGGCGGCGCTGGCGACGCTGGAGGGGTCTCGCTAGCCCCCTAGTCGATCAGGACCGAGTTGAACGGGCTCGTCCCTGTCTCGGTCAGGTACCTGGCGGTCAGCTTGACCGAGGGGGGGCAGAAGATCCCGGACCCTTCCTCCCTGGTCATCGTCTGATTGGCGACTTTGAGTGTCGCCGGGACCGAGCCTGTGTTGAACGTTCCGGCCAACGACGCTTTCGAGTACTTGCATTCGCCCCCTTCGGCGTCGGCGATCACTGTCACCGAGAGCGGTTCTCCCGAGCATTTGCCGCCGGTGATTTCGAGCGTGTCGGCTGCCAGTTCGCCGCCCATCCGCAGGCACCAGGGGAGGTTTTTCGCTGTGAGTTTGAATTTGCCCAGCAATCCCGAGCACTGGCCTTCGGCTTCATGGCCGGTGGCGCTGAAGCTTTCGATTTCGACCTGGATCGATTTGCCGGTGTTGGCGACGACTTTCCCCTGCATCGTCGATGTCGCGCAGATGAAGTTGCCGAATTCGGAGAGGAATTCGATCGCTTCCTCGTTTGTGAACTTCAGCGAGGCGCCGACCGCGATCGCTTTTTTTTCGTCTGTCAGGTGCGGCGAGGCGAGGGCGGCCGCCGGGAACAGCGCGACGACGACCAGCGCCAGGCAGGCTGCCTTGATCTGCTTGCTCATTGCATCCTCCTATTGGTTGAGAAAACTCGACCAACCATGCGCCGTCGGGCGCCGAGGGTCAAGAACGCGCCGGTTTGCGGACTCAGCAGGTCTTCTTGGCGCCGGTCGCCGCCTTCCAGGCGCGGCTGACGCTGAAGTCGGCGGCGACGCGGAAGACGCCGGGGCGACTGGCGCGGGCGACCGTCCAGTCGCCGCGGTGGAGGATGCAGCCGGCACCGCGGGCGATCGACCAGTAGGGGGTGAAGCTGACGCGGACGAGGAACTCGCCGGGACGCTCGACGTCGAGGGCGAAGCCCTGGCGACCGAACCAGAGCGTCTTGGCCACGGCGCCGCCGAGCGGGGCGACGAGAGGCTTGGGGTCCCGCACCTGGTAGATCCGCCAGTGCTCGCTGGCAAAGCGAAGCTTCAGGTAGGAGGGGTCGCTGAGGATCAGCCGGCGCTCGGCCTGGGAGGAGTAGTCGAGCGGGGCGTCGGGCAGGGCCACGTAGGAGATCGCGTTGGCGCGCAGCCAGGTGCCGTAGGTCGCCGCGGTCAGGGCCTTGTCGTCGTAGAAGATGTCCTCCCGCGTGGTGTCGAGCTGCCGCAGCCAGCCGCGGGCGAGCTCGAACTTCGGCGCCAGGTAGGCGGCCTCCCAGTGGTTCGCGGTCGGCGGCACCTCGATCCGCTTGCCCTCGGCTTCGTGGTCGCGCAGCCAGTCGACGACCGGGTGGAAGTAGGCCGAGGCGGTCGAGGGGTCGCCGACCGAGCGGGCGATCTGGGCGACGCTGGCGGTCAGCTGCCAGTAGAGGCTGCCGGCGATCGCCAGCACCAGGAGCGGGGCGAAGACCCAGGCCGGGACGGTCGGGCGCGGCCGGCGGGAGAGGAGGACGGCGGCGAGGACCGGGCCGCCGAAGAGGGCCCCGAGCCGCACCGCGTTGCCGCCCATCGCGTTCGGCATCAGCCAGATCAGGGTCGAGACGAGGAGGTAGGCGACCAGCACCCGCCGCAGCTGCCGCTCCTCGTCGCGCACCCCCTGGGTGAGGACGAGGGCGCCGGCGCACCAGAGCGGGATCGCGACGTAGGAGGAGAAGACGAAGGGGAAGTGGCCGGCCTCGGGGAAGGCGAGGTTCGGCGCCAGCACCAGCCCGAGGGCGATCGCGGCGACGGCGACGGCGAGGCGGCTGAGGCGGCGCCCGGGTTCGATCGCGCCCGCGAGGACGACGCCGGCGAGGAAGGCGCCGGCGACCGGGCTCGCCAGCGGGCAGGCGGCGGCGGCGGCGAGCGCCAGCGAACCCTTGCCGAGCTGCAGGCAGCGGAGCGCGGCCAGGCCGAGGGCGACGCCGAGGGCGAAGGTCAGCTGCCCGTCGGCGAGCAGGGTGACGACGCCGGCGCCGAACCAGAGCGTCGCCCAGCGCGCCTCCTCCCCCCAGCGGTCGCGGACGAGGCGGTCGAAGAGGTAGGAGGAGGCGACGACGGCGAGCATGCCGACGACCTTCGGCCCCAGCAGCGCCGCCAGCGGCGGGAAGAGGACGCTGTAGGTGAGGGTGTAGTGGCCGCCGTACCAGCTGCCGTTCCAGATCGCGAGGCCGGCGCTCTCGAACAGCTCGGTGCGGAAGACCTGCGCGGCAAGATCCCCGACGGGCGGGCTCCACAGCAGCATCAACAGCGCCAGCGCCGAGGAGAGCGCCACCGCCGGAAGCCAATCGGGTCGAAGCGGCTTGGACTGGACCATGGGTCGGCGACTTAAGGATAGGGGCGCCTCCTGCAACGATTCGTGAATGAGCCGTGAGATCCTCGTCACACGCCGCGGGCTCGTCCCCTACGAGGAGGCGCGCGAGCTGCAGCGCCGGCTGGCGGAGCGGCGCCAGCGCGGGGAGATCGGCGACGTCCTGCTGCTGCTCGAGCACCCCCCCGTCTACACCCGCGGCCGCCGCTCGCAGCCGGAGGAGCTGCCGATGGGGGCGGAGTGGTACGAAGCCCAGGGGATCGAGGTCCGGGAGACGGACCGCGGCGGCCTCGTCACCTACCACGGGCCCGGCCAGCTGGTCGCCTACCCGATCGTCGACCTGCGCGGCTACGGCGGCGACGTCCACGAGTACGTGCGGGGGCTGGAGCGGGTGACGATCGCGGCGCTCGCCGAGGCCGGCGTCCGCGCCAGCGCGATCGAGGGCCTGACCGGCATCTGGGTCCAGGGCCGACGGGCCGAAAACCGCTCCACGTCAGCGGAAATCGTCCCGTCGGCGGGGGGGCCACGGAAGATCGGCTCGATCGGGCTCCACGTGAGTCGCGGGGTGACCACTCATGGGCTGGCGGTGAACGTCAACAACGACCTGCAGCCGTTCGAGTGGGTCGTGCCGTGCGGGATCGAGGGGGTCTCGATGACCTCGCTGTCGCGCGAGCTCGGGGCCGAGCAGGACCTCGACGCCTTCGCCGACGCGCTGGTCGCCGCCTACGCGGACGTCTTCGAGCGCGAGCCGGTTGCCGGCGACAACGTCGCGGCGTAGGCTGCCGCGACCATGCGCCTCCTCCGCCCTCTCCTGATCGTCGCCGCCGTGGCCCTCGCCGCCCTGGTCCCGGCGGGCTCGGCGCTGGCGCTCTCCTATCCGGTGACGAGCACCGGCGACGGCGGCGCCAAAGGCACGCTGCGGACGTCGATCGAAGAAGCCAACGCCCACACCGGGCCGGACACGATCCCGATCGAAGCCAGCGGCACGATCGAGCTCGGCAGCGCGCTGCAGGTCCTCTTCGACCCCGTCGCGATCGTCGGGCCGGGCGCCGATGAGCTGGAGGTCCGTCGCGCGGCGTCCAACGACTTCGCGGTCTTCGGGTTCACGACCGACGCCAGCCCCTCCTCCCTGACCGGGCTGACCGTCAGCAACGGCCGGTGGGCCTTCGGAGCGGGCATCAGGAACATCGAAGCGAGCCTCACCCTGACCGGAGTCGTGGTCAGGGACAACGAAGCGGTGGACGAATCCGGGGCCGAAGGCGGCGGCATCTACAGCGAAGGGCCGTTGACCCTGCGGGAAACGGTGGTGACCGCGAACGCCGCCCGCGCCAGCGGCAATCCCGGCGGGCTGACCAAAGCCCTGGGGGGAGGCGTCCTGGCGACCGCGCCGCTGACGATCGAGGCGAGCACGATCAGCGGCAACGTCGCCGAAGCCGACGGCGACGGCTCGGCGACGACGGCTCAGGGCGGGGGGCTGCTGGCGGAGACCGAAGCGAGCATCAGCCGCAGCACGATCAGCGGCAACGCGGTCGACGCATCGGGAGCCGCCGCTCAGCTCCGGGCTCAGGGCGGCGGGATCCAGACCTACCTAGCGACGATCACCGCCTCCACGGTCGCCGGCAACTCGTCGAGCTCCGCCGGCCTCGCCCTGGGCGCCAACATCCACTCCCTCGTCAGCACCACGGTTCGCGGCACGCTGCTCGCCACCCCGCTCGGGGGAGCGGACAGCTGCAGCGGTGGCCTGGCCCCCGGAAGCGAAGAGTTCTCCTCCGGCGGCTACAACCTCGACGAAGACGGCAGCTGCGAGCTGGGCGAGTCCAGCGACCTCGTCGGCGTCGTCGCCGGGCTCGATCCGGTGCTGAGGAACAACGGCGGGCCGACCCCGACCCTCTCGCTCCTCGAGGGCAGCATCGCGATCGACCGCGGCAGCTCCTTCGGGCTCAGCGTCGACCAGCGCGGTCTCCCCCGCCCCAGCGACTTCCCGGCGATCAGCGACAAAGAAGGCGGCGACGGCTCCGACATCGGCGCCTTCGAGCTGCAGGCGCCGGCCGCGCGGGGGGTCGAGCCGGTGCGGGTCACCGAGACCGCGGCCGACAGGACGGCGCCCAACACGCGGATCGTCAGCGGGCCCCCGCGCAACACCTACAAGCGCGAGGCGAAGTTCCGCTTCGCCTCCACCGAGGCGCAGTCGCGGTTCGAGTGCAGGCTCGACAAGAAGAGGTGGCGCGGCTGCCGCAACCCCTTCAAGCGCAGCGTCAAGCCGGGGAAGCACGTCTTCAAGGTGCGGGCGATCGACCGCTTCGGCAACGTCGATCCGACCCCGGCACGCTTCGGCTGGCGGGTGAAGCCGCTCAGCTAACGTTGGCGTCGGTGTCCAGCGCCGAACGCATCCACGTCACCCGCTCCCGCGCCAAGCCGGGCGGGACCGCCGCCGACGCCGAGGGGACCGTCCCCTTCCGCCGCGCCCGCAAGCCGCCGTGGCTGAAGGTCCCGGCGCCGGGCGGGCCCAACTACCGGCGGCTGAAGGAGAAGATCGGCTCCGACAACCTCCACACCGTCTGCGAGGAGGCGAACTGCCCGAACGTCGGCGAGTGCTGGGAGCGCGGCACGGCGACCTTCATGATCCTCGGCGACGTCTGCACCAGGCGGTGCGGCTTCTGCAACGTGCAGACGGGGAAGCCGAGCTGGAACGACCCGCTGGAGCCGCTGCGCGTCGCCAACCAGGTGAAGGCGATGGGGCTGCGCCACGCGGTCGTCACCTCGGTCGACCGCGACGACCTGCCGGACTACGGCGCGAGCGCCTTCGTCGGCGTCGTCCGCTCGATCCGGATGCTGGCGCCGGGCTGCAAGGTCGAGATCCTCACCCCCGACTTCCGCGGCCAGGAGATGCCGCTGGCGAAGGTGATCCACGAGCGCCCCGACGTCTTCAACCACAACGTCGAGACGGTGCCGCGGCTCTACCCGCTGGCGCGGCGCGGCTCCGAGTTCCTGCGCTCGGCGCGGGTGCTGCGGATGGCGAAGGAGATGGGCGGGGACGAGGTCGTGACCAAGTCCGGCCTGATGGTCGGGCTCGGCGAGACCTTCGAGGAGATGGTCGAGACCTTCGGCCTCCTGCGCGAGCACCAGGTGCAGGTCCTCACCGTCGGCCAGTACCTGCGGCCGACCGAGAACCACCTGCCGGTGGTGCGCTACTGGCATCCCGACGAGTTCGCCGCCCTCGAGCAGGCTGCCTACGACCTCGGCTTCGAGTCGGTCGCCGCCGGCCCCCTGGTCCGCTCCAGCTACCACGCCGACCAGAACCTCCCCGAGGGCAAGCGCGCCGAGAGCCTGCTGGTCGGGAACTAGAGCCGGTGTGAAGCGGGAGCCGCCCCGCTGCCGGAGCGGCTCCACTCGTCTGCCGCCCTCAGGATCGAGTTACTGCCTCAGGCCGAACCCGGCCGGGCTTGTGAAGGCGTAGGTCCCTTCCCATTTCACGGTTCCGAGGAGACCGCAGGCGAGCACCGTGTTGACGTGGAGGGTCGCCTGACCCGCTGCCACCCCTGTGACGGTGCCGATGATCGTGGTGCCGGTTTTGCACACGGCGCTGGCCCCGAAGATGTTGTCCCAGACTGTGATTTCCGCTTCTGAGGACCGGGCTGTGCCGTTTGTGTTCACGGTCCATTCAAACGACAGTTTCCCGCCTTTGAGGACCTGGGTTTTTCCGCTCGTGCAGTTGGCGAAATAGAATTCGATCACGCTTGCGTTGACCGCATTGACGTTGGTGAACGGCGCTACCGTGTTGCCGTTGATTTCCGAGCTGGTGCATGTGTCGACCACGTTGTTGGTTGTGTCTTTGAAAGCCGTCGAGGTCCCGGACTTAAGGCTGATGGTGAACGCCACCGCTTTGTTCTGTGCCACGCCTCCGACCTCGACTGTCGTCGCCGACGCGGTGGCGGGTCCCAACCACGCGGCAAGGGCCGTCGCCGCCAGCGCGGCGAGACCGAGCATCTTCAGATACTTCATCTCGAGCCTCCCTTGTGCTCCCGGGGCCCGAAGGCCCGGGCTTTGTGAAACTCCGTCGTACCGGGAGGAGACCTTTAAGTCAAGAAAGTTCTTGTATTAGGGCCTGGAACCCCTGTCCAGGGGCCCACAGGAAACCTTGCCTTTCCTGGCCGGGCCTGTAGGTTGATGCCGTGCTGCGCCGATCGCTGACGATCGGCAGCCTCGTCTTCGTCCTCCTGGGTGCGTTGCCGGCTGCCGCCTCCGCCACCTTCATCCCCGGCCCGAACGGGAAGCTCACCTTTGCCAGCGGGCGGGGGAACAGCGAAGTGCCGAGCCCGGCCGACGGCGACGACAGCAAAGCGAAAATCTGGGTCTCCGACTACCCGTTCGGCACCCCGGTCCAGGTGACGACCCTGCCGGCGAACACGCAGCACCGCCACCCGAACTGGTCGCCCGACCACACCCGGATCGTCTACGCGGCCGGCGTCGCCTTCAGCGGCACCTACGCGCTCTGGATAGTCGACCTGCGGGACGGCTCGCAGGAACAGTTCGTGCCGGCGGCCGAAAAACAGGACCGCCCCTCGTGGTCGCCCGACGGCGAGACGATCGCCTACGGCTCGCTCGGCGACCTCTGGGTCAAGGGCGTGGCGCCGGGCTCGACCGCGGTCAACCTCACCGAAACGGCGGGGGTCACCGAGGAACGGCCGGTCTGGAGCCCTGACGGCAACACGCTCTACTACAACCGCGGGGCGGCCGGCGACCGCGATCTCTACAAGCTCAGCCCGGTCAGCCCCGGCTCGAGCCAGATCCCGATCGAAATCGGGGCGACGGACGACTGGCAGCCGGCGCTCTCCCCCGACGGCGACACGCTCTGCTTCCTGCGCGGGGCCCAGAGCGACGCGGCCGACCTCTACACGATCGGCGTCGACGGCGGCACCGCGCAACCGTTCTCGACGACCGGCGGGCTCGGCGACCTCAACTGCGTCTGGTCGCCCGACGGGACGAAGATCCTCTACACGCTCGGGGCCTTCGCCGCCGGCGACCTGATCACCCGCAACGTCAACGGCACCTCCCCCAGCCTGCTCAGCGGCATGAACGTCGCCAAACACTTCGAGGGCAACGCCGACTGGGCGACCAACTTCCGCCCGACCTGCGAGAGCAAGAGCGCGGCGATCCCGGTCAACGGCTTCACCGCGATCGAGCTCGACTGCACCGACCCGGACAGCGGCGCCGGCAAAGAAGCGCCGCACGCCGAGGACATCGGCGATCCCTTCCTCGAAGTGGTCTCGCAGCCGGCGCACGGCACGCTGAGCGGGCTCAGCGACCGCCGGGTCATCTACACGCCGAACAAGGACTTCAAGGGCACCGACAGCTTCACCTACACCGGCAGCGACTCGGTCTCCGACGCGAACCCGGCCAAGGTGACGATCCAGGTCGGGCAGGAACAGCAGCCCGCGGTCGACACGACCCCGCCGAAGATCACCAACGTCAGGGTCTCGGCCAAGCGCTGGCTGCTCGGCAGCAGGCTGGCGAGCGCCTCGCGCCTGCCGAGCGGCACCACGATCTCCTTCGGGCTCGACGAGGCGGCCCGCGCCACCGTCGCCTTCCAGCGGGCCCAGCCCGGCCGGCGGGTCGGCCGCAAGTGCGCGAAGCCGACCGCGGCGAACCGCGACCGCAAGGCTTGCGTCCGCTACGTCTCCGCCGGCGAGCTGCCGGCCTTCGCCGCCAACCCGGGGGCCAACCGCGTCAAGTTCCAGGGCTCGTTGAGCCGCCGCAAGAGCCTGGCGCCGGGCACCTACCGGGTCGTCGTCCGGGCCCGGGACGCCGCCGGCAACGCGGCCGCGAAGAACGGGCCGAGCTTCACCATCCTCAGCGACTGAGCAGCACCCGAGACCGAAAGGACCCGATGTCACACCTGAAGAGGCGCCTCACCATCCTCGTCCTCGCCGCCAGCGCGGCGATGCTGCTCGTGCCGGCGCTCGCGCAGGCCGCGACGACCTTCGGCAGCCGGCTCAACCACGACCCCGCCAACTCCGGGGAGTGCGAGCCGCTCGGGACCTGCACGCTCGTCTCCTTCATCCACCCCAGCGACCCGAACGGCGACCCCTACGCGGGCGGCGCCCCGGTCGACGGGGTGATCACGAAGTTCCGCATCCGCGCCTACGTCATCACCGAGGCGCAGCAGGTGACCTTCCGGGTCGCCGACATCTCGCGTCCCAACCCCGGCGACGACGAGACGGCGCTCGCGACCGCGGCCGGCAGCGGCCCGACGGTGACGCTGGCGGTGAACGAAGACGCGCTGGAAGCGCCGATCCAGGAGTTCGCCGGGCGGCTGCCGGTGAAGAAAGGGCAGCACCTCGCGATCGACGCCGGCAAATACGTGCAGGCGACGGTCAACGACAGCGGCGACAAGTTCAGCTACGTCTTCTCGCCGCCGCTGGTCGAGGGCAGCGGCGCCCGCGGCTCGCTCGAAGCGACGGGCGAGCTGCTGGTCCAGGCGACGATCGAGCCCGACGCCGACCGCGACGGGTTCGGCGACGAGACCCAGGACCAGTGCGCGAGCCAGGCGACGACGCAGGGCCCGTGCGACCTGACCGCGCCCGGCGTCAGCGGCCTCAAGGTGGCCGGCGGCAAGGTCTCCTACAACCTCGCCGAGGCGGCGACGGTCCAGCTCCAGCTGGCGAAGAAGCTGCCGGGGCGCAAGGTCGGCCGCAAGTGCGTGAAGCAGACGCCGCAGAACAAGGACCGCAAGCGGTGCCCGCGGTTCAAGAACGTCGGCGCCGCGTTCGCCGGTCCCGGTGCGGCCGGCCAGAACAAGGTGGATCTGCCCAACGGGAAGAAGCTGAAGCCGGGCTTCTACCGGCTGACGATGACCGCCACCGACGCGGCCGGCAACGTGGCGACCAAGGTCGTCACCTTCTCGATCGCGAAGAAGAAGAAAAAGTAGAGGCGGGCGGCGGGCTGACGATCGCCCTCGCGGGCTGGCCCGCGCGCCTACAATCTGCGCTGACGGGGCCATAGCTCAGTTGGCAGAGCGCCTCCCTTGCACGGAGGAGGCCGCCGGTTCGAATCCGGCTGGCTCCATGGTGGCGCGCGGAACGCGCCAACTTCGTGCTCCTCAGTCGTCGAAGTCGAAGTCCTTCGGGGGACGCTGCTCGAACCACAGATCGTCGTCCTCGGGGGCGTCCTCGAGGAAGTCGGGGGTGTCCTCGAGGACGTCCTCGTGCCCGGTGTCCGGGTCGTAGTTGGCCTGCTGCTCGGACTCGGACTCGGAGTGCTGTGCCTCCGGTTCGGCGGCCGAGGCGGGCTGCTCGTCCTTCTCGTCGAGGGGCGCCTCGAGTGCCTGGTCGAGCTCGTCGGACAGGCGCTGCTCGCTCCAGAAGTCCTCGTCCTCTTCCTCCTCCTCGGAGAGATCGGCGGCGGGCTCCTCGGCGCGCGAGGCGTGGATCTCGGTCGGCGGTTCCAGCGGCGTCAGCCGCGGCTCCGCCGCCTCGACCTCGGCAATCTCCTCGTCGGAGGGACTGGGCGCCTCGGTGGCCGGCCCGTCCTCGGTGCCCATCTCAGCCGCGACGTCGAATAGCTCGGTCGGCTGGTCGGCGATCGCGTGCCGCTCCTCGGTGGAGTGGCCGGCCTCGGGCTCGTCGATGAAGATCTCGTCCTCGGCGGCGGGCAGCTCCTCCTCGGCCGGCTCGGCGGCTTGCGCAGGATCCTCGGCGGGCACGACCGGCTCCCCGGGCCCGGGCTCCGACGGCGCCTCCTGCAAGTCGGCGATGTTGATCCGGCGGCCGCCGGCATCCGGCGCCTCCGTCTCCCCTGCATCGGGGTCCACGAACAGCTCGGTCGGCGCCTCGGCCATCGAGTCGGGCTCCTCCGGCCGCTCGGGAAGCCCGAACGCCTCGTCCTCGAGTCGTTTGACCTCGGCCTCGTCCGCGCCGTGGGCGCGCTTAAGTTCCAGGTGCTCTCGGATTGCGTCGTCGAGAATGCTCATGCTCGCCATCTCCGCCGAGGAGGCTGCCAAAGACTATGCGGTTGCCCCTCTTCGTGCGAGCACCTGCGAGCAACTTCCCAGGCGGTGCCGGCCCCGATCGCCATCTGGCAGCCGGAGCCGGCTCGTCTCCGCCTAGCGAGGCTGGACGACGCGGAACTTCGCGAGTGCCCTGGGTAGAGGCGTCGCCCGCGGCGTCGGTCGCGACCACGCCGATCCGATAGGTCCCGGGATTCAGGCCCTTCCTGCGGACCGACTTCGCGCTGAAGGACTTCGCGTTGGGCCCCGCGACCCCGGCCTGCTTCAGCGGCGGCGATCCTAAGGCCTTACGGCTATCCTTGAGGCGGAACGCAGTCGGAGTCACCCGCTCCGCACCGCAAACACCCCGGGGCTATAGCTCAGCTGGCAGAGCGCCTGGATCGCACCCAGGAGGTCGGCGGTTCGAATCCGCCTAGCTCCATCGCTAGATGTCCCTGCACACGGGAATGTGTGATGGGCCAGATCACAATTAACCGGCCCCGAATTTCTCTCCAAACTCAGGCACTTGTGCCTGGGTTTCGCGGATTACCGCCGATATACGCCGATTACGGCTCGATTCCCGCCTCGCTTTCGAGTGCTCGCCGAGCTAGCTCCTCCAGAGCAAAAACGCCGGGACGAGAGCTCCCGCCCCGGCGAAGTGAGTAGATGCCCATGAGCTCGGAAACGGCCCAGAGGCGGAGATCGGAAGCCGACCACCCCGAGCCCGGACCGGAAGGCGGAAACGCTTTCGAACGCGGCGTCTCCGTGAGGCTCGCCAACGACAAGGCGATCCGCGCGGATCGAGGAGCTACTGGCCGAGGCCAGCTCCGGCCCCCGCTGCCGCGAGCGTGCCCGGCATCCCGTGGAGCAACGACGCGCAGGAGCAAGAGCCTTCGGCAGGCGAACCGAACCTGCTGCGCTCATTCCATTAGAGGCCAGGCGCTACGTCCCCTATGCCGGCTGCTGCTCCTTCGCATCCGACTCCTCGTCGGGCTCACGCAGGTCGTCAAGCAAAGCATCAAAGTCGGGGAGCAGCGCAAGTACGCCACGGGCGTCCTCGGATAGCGCCCTTTGCCTCTGGGCATCGGTCATCGGCCGATCAGGCTCTGGGCCTTGCTTGCCGGCCTCCTCCCACCGCTTGTGCTCCTCCGTGAGCTTGCTCTCGCGTGCGCACATATTCGCGATGGTCACTCCGAGCGCAAGGCCGTACTTATCTCGACGTAGATCAAGTGCCTGGTCACCAGTGCGCTTTGCGATCCCCTTAAGATAGGTGTCAAGGTCACGAAAGCTGCGGTTAAGCACAACCGTCGGTACCAGATCTTCGACCTTCTTGAGGTGGCCGTAGGTTTTCGGCTGAAGCTCGGCGAGCGCGCTGCCCTTAATCATCTCCAGGTCTCCCACAATCGCGCTATCCCACTCTTTCTTCTTGTCCGAATCGGTCCAAATAAACGCAATGTCGCCACGGCGGCGCTTTTTCTTGCTTTTCCCTTCGCGCGGAGGCTTTGACAAGGTCGGTTCCGCAACGACCTGCACCCTGAGTGGCCAACGCAGCTCCACACGCTCGCCGCTCTTCGACTTCCAAACCAGAGCGATCTCCAACTCTGAACTACCTAATGATGCCTCTCCCGCCACCAGCAAGCTGACCTGGAGACGTCCGCGACGTAGATCGCCGCGACCGAATTGGACCGGCGGACTGCCGACACCAGCGATCACGTTCACGTGACCCCGGTCAGGGACGAAGCCGTCAATCGCATTGCACTCCATATGGAAACTCTTGCGCTGTCCTGGCAGGAGCTCGATTGACTCAGGACCGGTAAATGCAGTTGGCTCGTCGTAGAGGTCCTCCTGCGGGCGCGGTTTTGGCGGTTTGGTGCTCGAGCCCGAATCGGCACCCGCTCCGACACCGGCTAGGCCGGGCACGGCCGCGCGCACTGCGCGGTTTAGGCGCTCGCGAAAGGCCGCTGAAACCTCACTTTGGTCGCTTCCACCAAGCGCCTCGATCGTCAATTGAGTCTCGGCATCGTCCAGGTCGGCATCGCGCGATAACCAATCAGCAACGGCACGCTCCAGCGCCGTGGCCTGTGGACTCTTGAGGAGAACGTCGCGGAAGGAGGAGAAGATCCGAACCTTGTCCTGCTGAGCGAGGCCCTCGGTGTCTACCTCAACAATGATGCGCTGTGCTACACGCCGCCGCGCATCCACTAACTGGGTAAAGCGACTAGTACTCCAGGTGTGATGAACCTGACCCCCGGTAACAAACAGACCAACGAATCCCTTCGCAGCACGACGGCGACGGCGATCGGTGTTCTCAAACAACCACCAGCGCAGTCCCACCTCGCCCACGCCCGGTACCGGCACGCGCGAGACGCCGCTTGAATCGAGGAGACCATCCGCCTTCGTCGTAGATTCGAGGCGCTGACCGAGACCCTGTAGGGTGCTCGGCTTTTGCCGATCTTTTGGGCGAGTATTGGCTTTGCCGCTGCGGGCGTCGTGGAGTTGGTAGGGCAAGGTGGGCCGGAAAAGAACGGTCTCTGCGAAGGCGTAGATCGACTCCTCCTTCTCCCAGGTCTGCTGAGTAAGCCTGTCGCCTTGGTAACCAATATGAACGACGTAGGTTCCCGGCTCAAAATCAACCTTATCGGCGGGCACAGAATAGGGCAGGTCGTCCTCCGGATTCACCCAATACCGGAAATAGGGAAGGCGCACGTCTGGAGCATCACCCTGTCGCACGATGGCCATTGATACACGGTCTAGCTCCCCCTCGGCGAGTAAGGTCGGCTGCTTCCGGGTGATCACGATCGTGGCCTCGCAAAACATGCAGAGGACTGATCCGCCCTTTCCAAAGACACCATGCAGGTAGGGCTTATAGAGCTTGTTCGAGCCCTCGATCGCAAGGATCGTCTGCGGCATCTCGGCGGCGGTCAGACCGATGCCCTTGTCACGGAAAGCAATGCTTGGCCGGCGCACCGAATCATCGGAGTCAAGAATCTGCACAAGCGAGCAAGGAGCCAGCAGATCGCGTTGAACGGCCTCCATCGCTACCGGACCAGCGAGAGGCACGCCAAGGAGGCTATGGGCAGCTTCGGTTGGACTCGCCCAGGTGCGCTTCTCTTTATCAACCTCGCCTGCCGCATTCTCCAAGAGGGCGTCCCACATATTCGTCACACGCTCGAAAAGCACGCTCTGTGGGTCGACCCCGCTCGAGAGTGCTGACCAGTTGGTTGCCCGATCTCCGAGATACCTGTCTTTGGCACCGCCAAACGCGCGCTCTAAAGCCTTCTCCAACGCATCAACATCTCTAACGGTGCGAGCGCTGAGGCCCTCGGCGATTAGGTCCGTCATACCGGAACAGCTCCTTGCTCCCACTCGGCCTGAAGTGCATTCGTACCCGCATTCGTAAGTTGGTAGCGGCCCTCATCGAGGGCCAGTTCGACGAGACCCCACTCGCGTCCCCGCGCTATAAGACTCATAGAGTTGGTGTCGGCCGCCCCACCTTTCCACCAATTGCACCGGTTCACCAAGGTCTCGCGATCAGGGCCTTCGGCCACGATGGCGAGGACGCGCAGCCAGTTATCAAGCTCCTGGGGGGAATGCTCACGTAGGTGTCGGGCGAAGGCTCGCCAGGCAGTGACCGAGAATGGCGGTCCAGTGGCGGCGCCAGCGGCATGAAGGGCATCGAGCAAAGCAATCCCCGGCTCACTCAGTGCCACACTCCGATCATCTACGCCGATGAGCCTGAAAACGAAGAGCGGCCCGTGGTTCCCTCTTTTGTTTGACATTCCCAGGAAGTGTTCGCGAAAGCGCATCTCGGTCGCTTCGGGCTTCTTGCGGTTAGTCGGAAACCCGGCGGCAACCTTGGCGCCGCGCGGGCGGTCAAGATCCTCCCGTTGAAGTTTCGCGGCGTACTCCCAGGCCCAGTCGGTCACAGCCCTAGTGAAGTGTGACCACTCCAGTGGCTTGCCGCTGTTACTCGTAAGGCGTCCAAGCCAATCGGCGGCAAGCAGCGTTGGCCAGTCGCGGTTGTGAAGGCCGAAGTTCGTCGCTGGACCAGGCGCGAGCGGCAGCGTGGGCGTTTCGCCCTCAAGCCAGTCGCAAAAGTCGATGTCAGGAGGCAAAGGGGACATAGTGGATTCCGAGCCAGCATGGGGAGTGTGGGCGCCGGATGCGGCTATTGGCGTCGATGCTGCGGGGGTCCTTGGGGAGTCCTCCTCCTTGCCGACCTCGTCCGCAAGGCGTTGCTCCTCGGCCTCTATCCGATCGCGAAGGGCCTCAGCAAGAAACTCAGAGCGGTCAGCATAAGCGCCCCGCGAATTGATGATGATCGTGTCCATGCGCCGGACAAGATCAACCTCCTGCCAAGTCTTAAGGAGGCGCCGGGCCTGGCCGGCGAGGTTCTGCTGCGAAACGGGGCTGAGGATCTCTGCTGACAAGACGGGGCATAATGGCACAGCGAAACTTCTATTTCAAGGCGTATCGGTCTCATATAGGTCTATAAGGGCGCTTGGGCGGGCGTCTCGCCGGCGACAGCAATCGCGAGGGGAGCAGTGGTACCCCATCCAGCCAAGGCGCGGTTACAGCGACGCCGGTAGCTTGCGACGGCACATGCATCCGTTCGACCATGAATCGCTTCTTCCCAGAGCGCACTTGAGGAGGAGCGGGTCTTAATGTCGACTTTGGCCTCGATGACCGGTTTGGTCCGAACGTTCCGGCGATGGGCAGTCGGCGCTCGCGTTCCGCACCCGCCCGAGGTTGCTGGCGCCAGCGCCTCAGAGACCTCGACTCTCGGGGCGCTTGGAGGAATTGCCAGAGCGATCGCGGACGAGCGAGTTGCCGATTGGCCCTCGGACGTCCGCAAGTGGGCTGAAGTCGCACCTACTCCACCGGAAGAGCTGGTGGAAGCGATACGCCAAGCGATCGGTTCGGAACAAGATCCCTTGTCGGCGCTCTACGAAGCGAGCATCTCAGCAGCAAACAGGAGGCGGCTGGGCACCGTCTTTACGCCCAAGTTGCTGGTCGATTACATGGTCGAGCAGGCTGCCAAAGAGCTAAAAAGCCCACCAGCCTGCGTGATTGATCCCGGCGCAGGTGTTGGAGCATTCACGCTAGCTGCCGCTCGACGCTGGCCGAGAGCTCGAGTCGTCGCAGTCGACGTCAACGTTGTCACGCTTGGCCTTCTCGCGGCCCGACTGGCCTTCGAGGCTGATCATCCAGACTGCTCGGAGGACGTTGCCCAGATTGATCTAGTGCATCAGGACTATCTCGACGCGTTGCCCGCTTTCTTCGATGAAGGTGCCCCGGGCCCAGTTTTGGCGCTCGGCAATCCTCCGTACACGCGAGTCCAGGAGCTACCTGACGGCATGCGAAAAAAAGCCATGGAACTGTCGGGGGACATTCTTAAAAGCGGCCACGCGAATCTTGCGGTCATCTTCCAAGCTGCCACCTTGACCTGCATGCGTAAGGACGACATCTCCTGCATGGTTTTACCGGGTTCTCTGGCCTATACGCATGCAAGCCAGGGACTTAGACACAATCTCTGGAACTCCCGTCGCGCGGTTTCTGTGTCACGGACCCGAGCGACTACGCGGGCTTTTGCTGGGCGCTCTGTGCAAGCTGCAGTGCTTCTGGTTGGGGCTGAGCGGAAAAAGAGGTCTCCAATGCACATTGCTCGCGTGGAAATCTCCGCCGGCTCGCTTAACACCGTCGAGGAGTGGAAGCAGTCTCGATCCGGCAAAGAACCGACCAACTGGTTCTGGATACCCGGATCGCAACACCATACGAGAGAGGATGATGTCCTTTATCTGTCGGACGTCGCGGTGGTTCGACGAGGAATCGCGACCGGGGCGAATGAGCTCTTTTTTCTCACCGACGCAGAGGCCAGCGAGATGCCGAAAGACGTGATCGTCGCTGCCGTGCCAAGTCTTCGTGGGTTCAGCGGCGAGACGCTTGACAAGGCAGCCCACAAAAACATGGGCGGAGAGAGCGCGCGTCGGTGGCTTCTATCCGTTCCCCAGGACTATCCCCTTTCAGGAGCCTTGGCAGTCCGCATTCGAGAATATGAACCGGAGGTCAAGGACCGGCATCTCCCTTCGAAGCGGAGACTTTGGTACTCGATAACGGACTTTGCACGACCGCAGATACTCATCGCACCGCTTTCGAAGTCTAGGTTCAGAGTCGTGCTGAACGAGATTGAGGCAGTCCCATCAAACAACTTGTTTGGCATCAGCATGCACAACGGAGGGAGCCCTGCTCGGCTTGCTCATTGGCTTCGCTCTGACAATGGCCAGGTTGAGTTGCGGCGAATCAGTAGGCGCTACCACGGCGGAAGTTTCAAGCTCGAACCCGGCTCTCTTGCTGCTCTGCGCCTTCCTACAAACTTCTCCTAGCGACTAGAACTGCTGTCGCAGGCGGTCACAGGCACGAGCATCCCAAAGCCCCCGCGGGGGAGAACTCCCCCGGCAGAAGCATCGAACGCGCGCCCAAGGGGTCGTGTTGGAACTCGCCTAGCCACTCAGCTGCTCGGCCGCTACCCGGAGCGGCTCACCGCCGACCTCGGGATCTCCGACTTGGGGCTCGACGAGATCCGCTCGGTCAGTGCCTGGCTGATGAACGCTTGGTATCGCCTCGATGGGATTCCAGGGCACCAACACGCCAACCTTCTAAGCTGATCGCCCGATGAACTGGTTCAAGCTGGTGGGTGCGACGGGGGATCCGGTCGACGAGAACTGGGCCGAGGTGGAAGCGCGCAACTTCACCGAGATCCGCTTCCCCTGGAACAAACCTCCGACCGAAGTTTGCTCGCCCGACCGCTTCGTCCTCTACGCCGTCGGAAGTACCGCGCTGATCGCCACCCAGACCGTCGACGGCCCGCCGAGCATCCGCCCGCGGCGCGGGGCGGCGGGGTCGAGGGACGACCGCTGGCCGCACGCTGTCAAGGTGAAGACGCACTTCTTCTGCTCGCCGCTCTCGAGCGCTCCGCTGCTCCGGGATGTGGCCGCGGAGATCGCCGATAAGTACGCGAAGCGCTTCCGCAACGGCTCCCACTGGAAGATCACCGACGAGGAGTACGAGACGCTGGCGAAGGCCATCGAGGGATCCGGTCGCCGCTACGAGGCGGGCGGTCGCCGCTACGAGGCGGGCGACGGCTGATCCACCGGCCGCCTAGTACCGCGGCAGGCTGAGCAGGTTGTCGGTCCAGACATCGTCCGCGTAGGTGCGGATGTAGGGCGGGTCCGCATCGACCACACCAACCCGCACAGTGTTCGTGCCGTCGGTGACGTAGGCCTTGCCGCCTTCGTTTATCCACCTCACCATCTGCGAGCGGAGGGAGTCTCCGCTGTCGCCGGTGTTGGGGTTGCGCCACCGCACCGACTCGATGTGCTCGTGACCCTCGCCGCCGCTCATGTGCACTTCGTATATGTAGATCAAGTTCGTCTCCTTACGTTTGGGGCGAGCGTGGGACTCAACTAGCTGCAACCAATAAAGATGATCCAGAGGGCGGGAGCTGAGATGCCGGCAGAAGCCCGAACCGATTTTCGTCATTAACGTAGCGCGGTCAAGCAGCAGCGGCCAGATCCGCATAGCTGCATCCGTCGAACGCCAGAGAACAAATAACCGCGATCTGCGAATTCAGGCACAAAAACGGATTTGTGCCTGAATCGCCGACAATCGCCGCATATCCGCGGGGAATCGGATTCCGACCTAGTGGCCCGACCAGGTTTCCGTCGCGATGGCAAGGTTGAGAATTCCGCATCACAAAGCCGATTGTTCGCCTGGCGATCTATTCCTGAAAGACCTTCTCGGCGACAAGCAGCCTAAATCGCACCCAGGAGGTCGGCGGTTGGAATCCGCCTAACTCCATCAGCAGAACCCCTGCACGTCGCAATATTGGTTTTCGGAAATCGTTTAGACCTTGACCCAGAAATGCGCCCCTGGTCGGGCCATATATGCGCGATTGCCCGCGATGGTCCTTGATTCCGCTCGCTTTGGCCGCGACCAGAGCTAGACCGTCCGTATGGGCTTCGCATCGGCGGGGCCCCGACGGAATCGGGAGATCGCAACGATCCGACCGATGACTGCTTGAATTTTGAGTTCGGGAGGACCGGCCGGAGGATCAGAACAATCCGGCCCTCTTCAGGCCACGTTCTATCCCGGGGGCCAGGGTGCGGGCGAAGGTCGCGGTGAGGTGGCTTTTGTCCCGGTAGACCAGGGCGTTGCCGATCACTGCGCGGCAGAGGTCGTCGGGGCAGATCTCGCGGTTGACGTCGATCAGATGGCTGCCGGGCGCGGCGCGTGCGGCGCGAACGTCGAATTCCTTGTCCTTGTCGCGAACTCGCGGAAAGGCGCATGACGCGAGGTGCTGGAGGTCTTCGGAGACGCAGCCGGGGACGTCGGCGGCCGAGGCGGGGGTGTCCTGGATGACCACCGTCCGCAGCCCGGCACGGTGGATTCGCGTGAGGGTTGCAAGGTAGCCCGACTCCATCGCGGCGGCAGCCGCTTCTCCGTCGAGTTCTTCGCCGTCGTCGCCGTAGGGGACATATGCGGTGTCGCCGCTCATCACCACGAGCGCGGACCCATCGCCCATTTCGATCCGCCGCAACGACTCCTGCCGCCAGGCCTCGCACTGCGAGTACTCGCGGTCGGCGATCATGCTGCGAATCTCCACTTCGCCGGGCGTGCATTCCGCCTTGACCAGCGCGATCAGGCGCCAATGATGCGTTTCCACCAGCTCCTCGAGCGCCGGGAAGTACTGCATCGCGTGGGAGTCCCCGAAGAGGATCAGGGTGCGCTGGCCGTTCGGGTCGCCGTAGAGGCACTTGTTTGAATTCGTCCCGCTGATCCCGACCAGGCAGCCGTCGTAGTAGGCGCGGGAGCGGTCGGCCGCCGCTCGCAGCGGGTTCGGCCGGATGGCGTCGGCGCGCTGCTGCGGGCGGGGCTGATCGGGCAGCGCGGCGGCACCTCTGACATCGGAGAGCGGTGCCGTGTTGAGGGTCGGCTGGAAGTGGGCCAGGCCCACGCCGCCGCAGACGCCGATCAGCATGCAGCCGAGGCCGATCGCGAGAGCCCGGTTCGGCCGGCGGGCGAGGGCCCTGGACAGGCGCAGCGGATCCTCGATCAGGTGGTGGGTCGCGGCAGTGGGGAGCCAGGAGGCGGCTACCACTGCGAGGGAGGCGAGGACGGACAGCGGTCCCCAGATGACGGCGGCGAAGATCAGCGCCGGCCAGTGCCAGAGGTACCACGAGTAGGAGATCCGCCCGACATAGCGGACGGGAGGAAGCGAGAGCAGCCAGGCGGGCGCACCCTTCGCCTGGGCGTGGACGGAGGAGCCGGCGAGGATCAGGCAGGCGGCGCCGAGGGTGGGCAGGAGAGCGGCGGTTCCCGGAAACGGGGTGCTCGCGTCGAAGGCGACGGCCGCGTAGACGGTCGCCGCCAGGCCGCTCCAGCCGATCCCGGCCGCGAGAGCGCGCGGTATGCGCACCGCCCCCAGGACCGCCAACCCGGCTCCCAGCGCCAGCTCCCAGGCGCGGCCGAAGGTCGAGAAGTAGGCCGCGGCGGGTTGCTCCTCGGTGAGGTGGATGCCGAGCAGGAGCGAGCCCGCCAGAGTGACCGCGAGCGTCACCCAGATCGCCGGGCGGAGAGAGCCCCCGCGGTTTCGCTGGAACCAGGTGACCGCGAGCAGGAGGGTCGGCCAGACGAGGTAGAACTGCTCCTCTATCGCCAGCGACCAGAGGTGCAGCACCGGGCTCGGTTCGATCCAGTTGGCCGTGTAGAGGGCCGAGCTGACGATGTCGCCGGACACTTCGACCGCCCGCACGGGGGACAGGAGCAGCAGCGAAAGGACGCCGACCGCGGCGAGCAGCACGGCGCTCAGCGGCAGCAGGCGCTTGGCGCGGCGCGCGTAGAAGCGGCGCAGGGATATGCCGCCGGTCCTGTCGAGCTCGCCGAGCAGCAGCCGGGTGATGAGGAAGCCGGAGATGACGAAGAAGACGTCGACGCCGACGTAGCCGCCGGCGAGGAAGGGGAGCCCCGCGTGGCAGAGCAGCACCCCGACGATCGCGACGGCCCGCAGGCCCTCGATGTCCGGCCGAAAGCCGCTCTTGGCGGAGATAGGAAGTCCTTCAGTGTCGGTGGGCGGTGGCGAAGCGGGCGAGCCAATCGAAGGCACGGCTCAGAAGCTCGGGCCTGATGCGCTCGGTGTGGTGCCCACCTTGGGCTACCCGCAGGTACACGCGCTTGAACTTCGAGGCGTACTCCCGGTTCATGGCCACAGGCACAACTCGGTCGCGGCGACCCTGCAAGATCAGGAGTGGGCGCCGGGCGCGGCGCCGCAGGGGGGACAGTCTGCGCCTCGCCGCCGGGGCGGGCAGTCCGACCCGTTCGAAGTAGTCGGGGCCGTAAGCGCTCAGGGGCCATTCCCAGTCGAGCAGGTCGGACACCGGCGCCTTCGCCACAGCGGCCGAGACCAGGCCGTCACCGGCGAGCAGAGCGGCGAGGGTGCCGCCGGCCGAGGTGCCGTAGGCGTAGACCGCGCTCCCGAACCTGGCCCGTAGGCGGACCGCCTCCGCCCGCGCGGCCTGGAACGCACCCGGCATGTCGCCGAGCGGGTAGCGCAGGTAGTGGGGGGCGAACCCCGCCCTGAGGGCTCGCCGGCGCGTCAGCGATTCGAACGTCGGGTCTTCATAAAGGAAGGAGCCGCCGTGGATCAGGATCAGCTGGGGCGCGACGGACCCTGCCGGACCGGCGGCCGAGCTCGACGCTGCCGCGTCCGCCGGGGGGGCGAGCTGCAGCGCGAGGATCACCACCGCCAAGACCGGAAGGGAAAGCCGCGGCGCGCGGAGATCGCGCAGTGAGGAAGTCAACTCATCGCCCGCGTCGCTGATCCTGTTCTCCCCACATGTGGAAGCCTTGCCTACGCGTGCCCCCGGCAAACCTGCTCGAAGAACTCCATGCGGCCGTTTATAGCCGAATGGCAGGGATAACCTCTACGGATGCGCCGCTTAGCGACTAAGAGCCGCGACGATGCTTACGCTTCTCAACGCGACTACCAGCACATCGAGGAGGCACGCAGTGTCCGCTTTGTGCCACGCGGCCCTGGAATCGCCGATCTCTGCCTTGCTCGGCCATTAGCCGACGAGCCGGGCCCCTACGCAGCGGGCGGCTATCTACGCAGCACAGGGCCGTCGACCATCGAGGCCTCGATCAACGGCGACACAGACGCGACTCTCTCCGAGGTCACCGTGGGCACGGCGTGGCAACGGTTCGGGATGGTTCTGCCGAGCTCGGATGCGGATGAATTGCGGCTCGAAATCCGCTGGCAGAGCGAGCAATGCCTCGATGTGTGGGGCTTGACGGCAGGTCCGGTGCTTCTACCGCCCGGGGTGGCCACCGGCGATACCTGTCGCGAACTGGGACAGACCCATCTCGTTCCAGAGACCTTCTATTTCCAGCATGACGCTGCGCTCGACCTGTCGATCTCCCCGGATTCCTCGCTCTTTTCCACCGAGTTGGGCTCACCCATTGCCCGGAAGAAGTGCTCATATTGTGGCCGGTGGTTGCCTCTCGATCCCGAGCGACTCGGCAGTCTCGGTTTTCACAAACACAACGCGAAGCGGACGAAACACCAGAACGAGTGCAGAGCGTGCAAAAAGTGGCGGATCAACGACACGTTCAATCCCGTCCGCACCCCAGATCAACTCCACGAGTCTTCGCTGATAACCAGAGAGCGCCGGATCTTCCTCAGGGAGCCGGAGATCCTGCAGACGATCAAGCTGCGAACGGGTGCAGGGCTCAAGGCACAGGTATGGAAGCGCTTTGGGCAGCGGTGCTTCTATTGCGACAGCCCCCTGCTTCTAGAGGAGGTTCAGCTCGACCATACCCGGCCGCTCGCATATCTCTGGCCGATCGACATCCACGCCACCTGCCTGTGCGCTGCGCACAACAACGCCAAGAGCGACAAGTTCCCGGTCGACTTCTACACCGAGTCAGAGCTCAAAAAGCTCTCGCGCATCTGCGGACTCCCCTTGAAAGAGCTCCGGAAGCGAGCCGTGAATCCTGTCGAGCTGCGGCGAGTCCTGGGCGATCTTCCATCCTTCGCGAGGCAGTGGGATCCCCGGCACTTCGCGGCCACGGCACGCAAGATTCGGGAGATCGAGCCCGGCATAGATCTCTTCGCGAACCTGGCCGACGAGGATCCTGAGATCTACGCCTCGATCAGGGCTCGCTTGGATGATCGGCCGAGCCCCGTACCTGACTTCACGGAATAAGCAGTCTGCGAATCCCTGGAATCCACCCGGCGGCGTCTTCTCGATCGGAAGAACAGAAGGTGATGAGCGGTCGTACGGCCTTTGTCCCGGAGGCCGTGGCGCTCTTTCCCTCCCACTGCCTCAGCCACCTCGCCGATAAGAGTGAATCGTGAGGCAGCAATGTCCCTCAGCTGCGCCAACATGGGGTCCGACCCACTCGAGCCGAGGTGAAGGATCATCGTTCCGCTCGATGCAAGCAGATCGTGGCAGACGTCGAAGAATTCCGAATAGCACTCCCATGAGGTCACCTGTTCGCGCTCAAGGAAAGACCTGCTCTCGGTTCGGAAGCTCTCCTCCGTCCACCCACAAAACCAGAGCCGCAGCCAATTCGGCCTGTCGAAGCGCATGCCTAGAAAGGGCGGCGAGGTAACGATCGCGTCGAACCCCGAGGCAAGGCGGTCGGGGAGGGCCCGAAAATCGCCTTCGAAGGCCTGGCCGGGTTCGAACCCCTCGGGGAGGGGGGCCGACAGCGCCAGCCGTATCTTACGCTCGGTCCGCTCGATAACCCCGCGGTACTCGAAGGGGCCGGTGGGGCTGAATGGCGTGATCGGATGAGAGGTTCGGGACACCGCGTAGGGCCGGTTGCCATGAAGGACGTGCAGGAGGCTGGCCCAGACGAAGTATTCGCCACCCTCGACTGGAGGATGGAGGGCCAGCACCTTCCGGGCCCTCAGGAGTTCGTCAAGCGTTTCCGGATGGAAGTAGTCCCGCACGGTTGCGTTGAGGCCGAAGTCCGCCGCCTGCGCATCCTCGGCATCGAGAGTTACTTCACCCATGCGTTGGGCGAGCCGAGACAGAGCCTCCAGAGCTGTGTCGATGGACGGTGGGTCGAGCTTTGCCCGGGCCACGATCGCGGCAAAAGGGCTCTTGTCGTTCGACACCGACCGGCGTCCCTGCAGCGCGCCCTCGAGTCCGAGCGTTCCGACACCGCCCAAGGGATCGAGAACGGTTCCCCTCCTTGGCACGAACTCACGGATCAACCAGTGGGCTATCGAGGGCTTGAGCTTACCCTGGTACGAGCACAGCGAGTGAAGTCCATGACCCCATGCACGACTTGAGTAGGGCGACTCCAGATACGGCAGGTCATCTTGAAATTCGGTTATCCGAGACTTGAGTGAGGGGGCCATTCGATCTAGAGCCTTCGAAACGTCAGCTCGACCTGGCTGAGCGGCGTCTTGTCGCGCGATCGTCTCTCGGCGATAACGCGTCTCGAAGACAGCTCGAAGCCGGCCTCGGCGCCGACTCTGGCCAGTATCCGATCGGTTGGGACATGCACACCGTAGAACCGCGAGTCACCGATGTCCAACACGAACTCAGCACCCGGGCGGAGACACCCGACAATCGAAGTGAACATGTCTGTCATATCCGAAAAGTAGCGACGCACCATCTTCGGGATGCGGCGATCCTTTGCGCAGCGATCGAGTTGAACGGCAACGCTCTCAGCCTCTGGGATCACATGCTCCCGTTGAACTTCGCCGCTCACATTGTTGATGCCAGCGGTGATGGCCCTGGCTCGATACCGCGAAAGATCCTGCTCCCCCGCGATCATGCCCATCAGCCAGAGCTCGATCTTGGTGTTGCGAAAGTAGTTGGTTCCATTTAGATACGGAGGAGACGTAATCGCAAAGTCAAAAGCCTCTGCCCACGTCTCAGCGCTCAGTTCCCTGCAATCCTCCGAAATAAGTCTGCAAGGTGACATTTCCTCGGGCAGGTAGGAGATGTCGTCGACCATATTTCGAATCGAGGTGGCGACCATGGCTCTTACGTCGACTATCCGATTCTTGTACTCGTCAGGCCGTCGCCGGCGAAGGTCGGCGCGCCGGGTCATGTTCGAGGCGCCGACGGCATTCGCCACGCAGGCGAGAACGAGTACCGCGAGAAGATGCGGCCGATCCCCAACCAGCTCCGTGGCGAGATCGCGACAGGCCAAAAGCTCCTGCAGGTGCTGCTCCTCGAAGAAATCGCGATCAGGAAAAGCCTGGTGGTAGTCGGAGAGGTCGACTGCATGCGCCCGCTCGGCAAACTCGTCCCGAGAAAGCCCATCGAGGTACTCCGAGACAGCCTCCTGCACATCGTCCATGTTCTGCCGACACCAGGCCGCAGACGCGATCTTGGTCTCGGCAACAAAGGCCATAAGAGGGTTGATCTCCGAGTAGAAGGACGGGATCCCCATGCAGGCCGCGACGAGCTGGGCCGTCCCAGACCCCCCGAACGGATCGTAGATCGAGCCGATCTGGGCTCCTCCGCGCGCCAAGACCTGCTCCTCGACATAGTCGGCAGAAAAGCCCTCTACATATGGATACCAGCCATGTACTCGTCGAAGCAAGCTGTCCTGGAAGGTCAGCCCAAGTCCGGTGCCCGGGCCCCTGAGGCGGCGTCGGCCCGTGGGCACGTCAGGCAGCTTGAACATCGGCCGGATTCAAACAGGCGTCTCAGACGCCCGCGTTGCGACGCCGGGGGCGATCGGCGAGCGCCGATCGCCGACCTCCAACGGTGGAAAAACACCGAACACGACCAGGGGAGGAGAAAGTCGATCGTGCCTGTCTGGCACCTTCAGCCGGTCGGGCTCAGCTCGTGCAGCTCCTCCTCGTAGGAGACGGCGTGGCGGCGGAGCTGGCCGTCGGGCTCGATCGCGTAGCTGCCCATGCGGACCAGCGGCGGCGAGTAGGCGTGGATGGTGACGGCGGGCTCGGTGCCGGCGTGGAGGACGCGGTGGATGTCGCTGGCGCCGAAGGTGAAGGAGGAGCCGGCGGGGGCGAGGCGGGAGATGGGGGTGTTCGGGGAGCGGCCGAGGGCCAAGCGCTCCTCGCGGACGCTGCCGGAGATGACGGCAACGGCGCCGGCGGAGAGGTCGTGGTCGTGGAAGCCGGTGTCGTGGTCGTGCGACCAGCAGAGCAGCCAGAGGTCGAGGTGCTCGTCGCGCAAGAGCTGCTCGTAGGTCCGCCGGGTCGGATCGTGGTCGACGCGGTCGGCCCAGAGGGCCGGCTGGGCCGCGACGGCGTTGGCGACGGCGAGCAGCTGCTCCTCGTTCAGGTCGCGGCCGTGCGGCCGTCCGATGTGCTCTATCCCTGTGGCCATGCGAGGTCTCCTTTCTGGCGAGGGGTCAACAGCGAGTGCGGGTTGGTGCTGTGCAGGAGCCGGCCCAGCTGGGGGCCGAGCTGGGGCGGGAAGGGGTCGACGACGGGACGATCGGAGCCGTAGACGAGCTGCGTGAAGCCGACCGCATTGGCCATCGCCTCGAGCATCCGCGGCCCGTAGGAGGAGGTGTCGTAGTAGACCAGCGGGTCGGGCGCGAGGGGATCGGTGCCGCCGCGGGCGACGAACCGCTCCAGCTGCAGCGGCGCGCCGCCGGCCAGCATCGCGAACAGGACCCGCAGGCGCGGATGCTCGCGCCGGCCGCCGTGCAGGAAGGCGAACCACGCCGCCTGCATCTGGGCCACGTAGTCGGTCAGCGCCGGCCACCAGACCGGCACCGGCCGCACCGGGCCCGCCTCGGGCGCCACCGGGCCGGGATGGACGAAGAGCGGCGCCCCGTGGCTTTCGAGCGCGGCGAGGAGCGGGCCGACGTGCGCCAGCCCGTCGGGATGGGCGAGGGCGGTCGCCGGCAGCGAGACGCCGACGCACCCCCGGCCGCGGACGGCGTCGACCTCAGCCGGGTCGGGCGCCTCCAGCTGCACCGCGCCCCAGCCGCCGAAGCCCGCCGGCAGCTCCTCGACGCCCCGGTGGTGGGCCTCCAGCAGGGGCACGGCCTCCTCGCCGGGAAGGGTCTCGATCCCGAGCACCGTGGAGAGCGCGACCAGCGCCCGGTCGACGTCGTCGCGGCGGATCTCCACCGCCCGCAAGGCGACGTTCGTCGCGTCGAAGGAGAGGACGCTGTCGGGCTCGCCGCTGACCCGGAAGGTCCAGCCCCCACCCCGCCGGATCAGCATCGGGGGACGCCGACGCCGGGCCAGCTGCTCGATCAGCGCCTCGGACAGGAGGTGTTGATGGACGTCGATCCTCTGCATTGTTGTCTAAGTTAATCAAGATTCTCGACTTCGAGTGGAACGAGGCGCAGGGGTGCCGACGGCGACCACGATCGCAGCGAGGCGGCCTCACCGCGGCGGCAGGAAGCCGGCCGCGCGCAGCTCCTCGGCCCCGCGTCCCCGCAGGAGGCCGTCGAGATAGCGCCGCGCCAGCTCCGGCTCGTCGCCGTCGGCGACGACGGCAGCCGCATAGGCGATGTCGGGCTGCAGCCGCTCGGGGATCTCCACCTCGCGGACTTCGCCGGCGACCGTCCGCGCGTCGGTGGCGTAGACGAAGCCGGCGTCGGCGGCGCCGCCGACCACCTTCGCCAGGACCGAGCTGACCTCCGGCTCCTCGGAGCGGACGTTGGCGAGGATCGCCTCGCCCTCCGCCGCCGGCAGCCGCCCCACCGCCTCGCGCGTGTAGGCGCCGACCGGGACGCTCGGGTCGCCGACGACGATCTTCGTCCCCGGCCGGGCGAGGTCCGCGAGCGACTTCACCGAGCCGTCCGGGGAGGCGACCGCGACCAGCCTGTTGCGGGCGAAGACGACCGGCTCCTCCACCAGCCCGTCGCGATGCAGCTCCGCCGGATACGCGGTGTCGGCCGAGGCGAAGACGTCCGCCCTGGCTCCCTGCCGGATCTGCGCCGCCAGCTCGTCGGAGCCGCCGAACGAGCTCCGCACCTCGGCCCCCTCGAACGACTCGCCATACCCCTCCAGCGCTTCGGTCAAGGAGGAGGCGCCGAGGACCAGCAACGTCAATTCCTCACCCGCCGCCGCAGCCGGACAGGTCGGCGATGCTCCTTTGGGCGTCGGGGAGGGTGCGTGCGGCTGCTGGGCCGAGAATCCGGCGCCAGACGCCGGTCAGAGGGCCCTCGATGAAGATCGTGTTGGTCAGGCGGCTGCCGCCGCCGGCGATCGGCTCGATCAGGTGCCGGTGCCCCATGCGGGCGCCGGGCAGGCGGGACTCGTCGGTGAAGAGGCGCCCGTCCTCGAACTCGGTCACCCGGAAGGTGAGGCGAAGGCCGGAACGGAAGGCGATCTTCGCCTCGGCGCCCTCGCGCAGCGGCCCGTCGAGGGTCGCCCGCTTCAGCTCCTCGTTCCACTTCAGCCAGTCGTCCGCCCGCGCGTAGGCGCTGTCCCAGATGGCGGCCGGCGGCGCCTCGACCTCGAGCGTGCTCGTCGTCTCCCAGCGGCTCATGCGTAGAGCCCTTCCTCGAGCAGCTCCACGTTGGCGTCGACCCAGCGGTCGAGCTGTTCCTGGTCGAGCAGGTCCCCGCCGAGGGCCTCCTTCAGCACCGGCATGAAGCTGAGTGGCGCCCAGATCAGGAAGAAGTGCTGCAGCGTCGCCCAGAGCCGGTCGACGTCGGGGCGCAGCACCCCGCGCTCGGCCAGCGAGTCGATTTCCGCGCCGCCGCCCCTGATCATGTTGCGGAACAGCCCGAGGCTGCCGGCCGTGCCCTCGACCATCCCCCGGCCGACGTAGGCGCAGACGTCCGGCCGCGCCCCCATCACCCGGACCGTCTGCTCGCCGCGGCGGCGGACGATGTCGTGGTCCCCCTCGAAGGCGTCGGCCGCATAGGCCTCGGCGAACTCGCGCACCACGGCCTCGTCGAGTGCCGCGATCAGCCCCTCCTTGCCGCCGAAGTGATGGACCACCAGCGCCGGCGAGACCTCGGCCTCCCGCGCGACCTCCCGCAACGAGGTCGACTCGATCCCGGACCGGCCGAAAACCCGGAAGGCGGTGCTGAGGATCAGGTCCTTGGACGATGGGGCGACGGCTGAACGCATGTTCAGCCCAACTTTACACAGGCCGGCTTCATCGCATCGGCCGACCTGGTCGGCTTGCTTTAGGTACTGTCTGGTGCTTCGCGGGGAGATGCAGGGATCGAGCGATGAGCAATCCGGGACACCTCAAGAAGTTCGGGGAGGGCGTGGACAGGTGGAACTACTGGCGCCGGGGCTCTCCCGGCATCAAGCCGGACCTGAGGGAGGCGAACCTCACGGCGCAGCAGAGCTCCGCCGGCGCCGACCTGAGGAGGACTCGCCTCGACGGCGCCGACCTCACCCGGGTGGACCTCCACGATGCCGATCTGCGCGCCGCCAGCCTGACCAAGGCCCGGTTGGTCGACGTCGATCTGCGCGGCGCCGACCTCCGCGGCGCCGACCTGACCGGCGCGGTCGTGGACGGGGTCAGGTACGACCGGCGGATGCGGTGCCTCGGGACGAGGGTCGACCTCTGCACGGGGAGTCCGCGCTTCATCCGTCACGTGCTGGAGACCGACTACATCGAGTCGTTCACCGCCGAGCACCGGTTCATGTCCCTGGTGTGGGGGCTGACCAGCCGGCACAGCCGGTCCTTCGTCAGGGCGGCGCTCGTCGCGGTCGTCATCGTCCTCACCTTCTCGCTGGTGTACTGGCTGGCGCCGGGGATGCTCCACTGGTCCAACCTGAGCGAAGCCGATCTTCCCTGGCTCAAATCTCTCTACTACTCGGCCTCGATGTTCACCACGGTCGGCACGAACACCATCTCTCCACAGGCGACCTCGGGTGAGTTCGTGACCCTGGTCGAGGTGATCCTCGGCTACATCTGGCTCGGCTACCTCGTCTCGATCCTGGCCCAGCGCGCGACGGCCCGCTTTTGAACCGGGGAGCGGACAACGACTTCGCCGCGGGGCGGGAGCGCTGGACGATCTTCGGCGCCGGCCGCCTCGGCCTCGGCGTGCTGGCACCGCTCGCCAACGAGCTGGACATGTCGAGCCTCCTCGTCGTCGCCGGTGAGAACACCTCGCCGGAGAAGGTCGCGCGCTACAACGACGAGTCCAACTACAGGGTCACCTCGGACAAGTCGCCGCACGAGACGATGGTCTCCGACTACCGCTTCGTCACCCGATCGGACGTCAGGGAGATCATCGACTCGATCGCCGATCTGGATACGCGGGTGATCTCCACCTCCGTCGGTGAGGATCGGCTGCCCGAAGTGCTGCCGATCCTCGTCGCCGGGCTCCGCGAGCGAATCGCCAAGCACGGCTCCGACGCGGAGGCCACGGGCCTCGTCCTGCTGATCTGCGAGAACGGGCGCGGACCCGACGGGCAGCCCCGCGCGGTCGGGGTGCGGGAGGAGCTGCGCGAGATGATGCGACCGGACGATCTCGACGCGATCGTCGAGATGCCGATCGTCGTGATGGACTCGATCGTCCCGCTCCTGCCGGACAAGAACCTGAACTTGTCGGTCTCGGTCGGCGACATCTGGATGGAGGAAACCCCCTCGACGCGCGACCTGTTCTCCAGCGTGGGCAGCGTCCACCTCGACGATGCCGAGGCGCTCTCGCTGATCCACACGCGCAAGCTCTACTGCGTCAACACCATGCACCTGCTGCTGTCGGTGGCCGGCGCGATCGCCGGCGAGGAGACGATCAACCGGATCGCCACCGACCCGAAGCTGAAGCGGCACTGGGCGAAGGTGTGCGAGTCGCTGGCGACGGCCACCTGCGAGCCCGGCGAGTACACGGTCACCGACGTCGTCGGCGGCTTCTCCACCATCGACTACGCCAAGCGGGCCCTGAAGCGCATGCAGTGGCCGTCGCTGAAGGACGAGGTCGACCGGGCGATGGGGAAGCTGCGCCTGGGCTGGTATCTCGACGACGGCCGCATCGACGGCCCGGTCGCGGACGCCGGGCTGGTGGCCGAACCGGACAGGCACCCCGCGCTGGTCCACGCGATAGCCCTCGCCCTGCACTCGGTGGTCGACTCGATCAACGCCCTTGCCCTGCAGTTCGCCTGCGTGCCGAGCGAGATCCCGGGGCAGACCTTCGAGCAGAGCGCGAAGCGCAACTTCGCCTCCGGCCTGGCCCTCGCGCTGGAATCGCCCTTCACCGACAATCCCGTGCGCACGCCCCTGGTCGAGGCGCTGGCCAGGGACTTCCAGTGGCTGAACGACGCCCGGACCCTTCCCCTCAGCACCACGATGATGGCCAAGTTCCTCGCCCGGCCGATCTCGAGGGGGCTGCGGGCATTGCCGCGGCACGCGGGCGACATCCGCTGCGTGATGTTCGACCTCGACGAGGGCCTGGTCGCGACCGAGTCGCTCCTCTACCGGGTGACCCGGGAAATGATCGAGAAGCAGTCGCACGACAACCTGACCCTCACCCACGACGAATACGCCGAACACGTGGGCAGTCCCGAGGCCGACTTCTTCCGCAAGATGATCAACGTCTTCCAGATCCAGGCGACCACTCCGGAGAACCTGGTTGCCGAACGGGAGGATCTGTTCGTCGAGACCCTCGAGGAGGTCAACTCGCAGATCCTGCTCAAGCCCGGCTTTCGCTCGCTGCTCGAGCTGCTGGCGGATCGCGAAGTCGCCATGGCGGTCTGCTCAAACGCCTCCCGGGGCCGGGTCGAGGCCACCCTCGAGCACGCCGGGATCAGCAACTACTTCCAGGAGGTGATCACCCCTTCCGCCGGCTTCCCGCCGAAGGGCAGCTCCGGGGGGACCTCGATGTACGAGGAGGTCCGTCACAAGCTCGGCCACGACCCGGAGGAGTGCGTGGTGGTCGAGTCCTCACTGGTCGGGGTGACGACCGCCGTGGCGGCCGGCCTGTACACGCTCCTGGTGGTCAACGACTACACCCAGCCCAAGCGGGCGGCGCGCGCCGGAGTCCACGTGCTGGGGAACGCCCAGATGCTGCAGGCGTGGTTCAGCGAGCACTTCGAGCGGATGCCGGTGGCGGCCTGAGGGCCGCCGCGGTCCGCTCCGAGGCCAGGTAGGCGGTGGAGGAGACCAGCGGCTCGTCCAGCTCGGGCAACGCCGGCGGCGCTTGCAGCTGCTTCTGCTCGGTGGCGAGCACCGCCGAGGTCTCGGGGTCGACGATCAGCGAGTAGACGGTCGGCGCCCCCGAGTTGGCGGAGCGAGCGCCGACCGCGATGCCCTCGCGGCCGAGCTGATCGCGGGCACGGCCGAGGTCTTCGATCCCGGGGACGAGGGCCACGGCTTCGTAGAGCGCGGCGCGCAGCTCCGGCGGCGAGAAGGGGTTCTGCAGGAGTTCGGCGGCCAGGGTCAACACCCTCACCTCCGGCGGGAACCCGTTGCGGGAGGCGGGTTCGGTGACGCGGTCGACGAGCCATCGGGAGAGCTCCTCGGGGTCGGTGGGCAGGTCGTCGAGGTCGGTGCCCAGCGGCCCGACGCCGGAGAAGGTGCCGGGGGGGAATGCTTCGGTGCCGACGTGCCTCCCCCAGCCGTGGGCAAGGAACGGCGGCTTGCCGGCGCGTTCCCAGGCCGCCCGGTCGGCAGGCGAGACGAAACCCGGCACGAACGAGACGGTGCGGCGGCGGCCGGAGCCGTCCGCCGCGGCCCAGGTTTCGGCAACCTCGGAGCTGTAGGCGGACCAGGACTCCCCTCCCCACTGGGTGCCGATCAGATAGTTGCCTCGGGTCTTCAGGTAGCCGTACGGAAGCGCCGCATCCGGCGGCGGCTGCTCGGCGGCGGCGGCCGCCACCCGGTCGAGGACGGCGAGACCGCCCCGGGAGGAGCGCTCGTCTCCCCCGCCGGGCAGGCCGACGACCAGCGTGGCGAGTGCGACGACCATGGCGACAGCCGCGACCAGGGCGGGGCGGGTCACCGCCCGGCGCTTCCTGCGCGGCGCCGCGGGAGGACGCGGCTCGGCAACGATCGCCGCGAGCAGCATCTCCTCCCCGGCGCTCAGATCCAGTCCGTGCGCGTACCTCTCGCCGACGGGGTTCGCCGCGGCAAGGGCTCGCTCTGCGTCGCGCAGCCTCACGCTTCCTCCTCCGTCAACGCCCGCCGCAGACGTCGTCGCGCCCGGTGCAGGCGACTGCGGGCGGCGACGGCGGAGATCCCGAGGACCCCCGCGACCTCCGAGGGCGAAAGCTCCTCCCAGGCGCTGAGCCGCAGGACCTCGCGGTCCTCGGGCTCGAGGCGTTCGAGGGCGGGGAGCACCTCCGGGTCCGGCGGGTCGGCGGGGTCGGCGAGGGCCGGAGCGAGGTCGGCGCGCAGGCGCTCGCCGAGGCGCTCGCGCCGCCGCTCGCCGCGGCGCTGGTTGGCCAGCGCCCGGCGGGCGACGCCGTAGAGCCAGAGCCTCGCCTGCTCGCCGGGCGGCACCTCGGCCGCCCGGCGCCAGGCCACCAGGAACGTCTCGGCGACGACGTCGGCCGCGTCCTCGGGATCGCTGACGCGGCGCAGCGCGTAGGCGAGGATCTCGCGACCGTGGTCGGCGTAGAGGCCGCGAAAGCGGACCTCCGCCAGGCGGTCGGAGAGCTCGCCTCGCGTGGCGTCGATGGGCTCCACTCCACCTGTGGTTATCGGTTGCGCTGGACGCGGCCCGGCCGCGCCAGGCGCGAGCGCACCTCGGCTTCCCTCAGATAGGCGGTGCTCTGGATCAGGCCCGAGTCCCCCGCCGGGGGAGAGACCATCCTCGCCTCGCTGGCGAGGATCTCCGCAGTCGCCGGATCGACGATCAGCGAGTAGACGGTGTCCAGGCCGGAGTTGGCCGAGCGGGCGCCGAGCGCGGTGCCGCTCCGCCCGACTTCGTCGCGAGCCGCGCCGAGGTCATCGACCCCGGGGACCAAGGCCTCGGCCTGCACCAGCGCCTGGCGCTGCGCCGCGGTCGCGGCCGGGTTGGCGAGCAGGTCCGTCGCCAGTTCGATCGTCTTGACGGAGTCCGGGAACCCGTTGCCGGCGCCGCCGAACTCGGGATCGTGGACCCGGTTTTGCAGCCAACCGGCGAGCTCGGCCGGATCGCTCGGCATCGAGGCGAGCATCTCCGTCCCGTACTGGCGCTCGTAGAAGGAGCCGGCGGGGAAGAATTCGTCGCTGAGGTGGGTCTTGAAGCCGTGGGCGAGGAACGGGGGATTGCCAGCTGCCTCCCGTTCGGCCCTGTCGGCCGGGGAGACGAAGCGCGGGACGAGCGAGAGCTCGCGCTGGCGGCCGGAGCCGTCGGCCGCGATCCAGCGCTCGAGCACGACCGGCTGGTAGACCGACCAGCTGCGGCCGCCGTAGACGGTCGTGTTCCGGTAGGTGCCGCGGGTCTTCAGGTAGGTGTAGGGCTGGCTGACGTGGGCGTCGCCCCGCGCCGCCGCCGTCGCCGGGCCTGACAGCGCCGCCGAGCCGCCGCCCGAGCCGAGGAAGATCGCGGCAAGGCAGAGGCCGCTGACGGCGATCGCCGCCCGGGTCGGGGTGCTCGTCTGTCGAAGTCGCATCGGTTCCTTTCGTCGGTTCACTGCGACTCCATGTCCGGCAGCGTGTTCTCCGTTGCAGGGTGTGGGTACCTGCAACGAACATGGCATCTCGGCTCGCGTACATCGCACTGCTCGCCGTCGCCGCGCTGGCGGCGCTGCCCGCTGCCGCCGGCGCGGCGCCTGGCTGCGCCGAAGGTCCCGAAACGGTGGGGACGACGATCGTCGGCACCCCCTGCGCCGACACGATCCGGCTGCCGCGCGGCGTCACCACGGCGCTCGGGGAAGGCGGCGACGACGTGCTCTACGGGCAGCGCGGCAACGACAGCCTGTTCGGCGGCGAGGGCGCCGACCGGCTCTACGGCGGCGTCGGCGACGACCGGCTCCGCGGCGGGGCGGGGAACGACCGGCTGTTCGGCGGCTTCGGCGCCGACTCGCTCGACGGCGAGGGCGGCGACGACGTCGCCCGCGGCGACGCGACGGTCGACGCGCTCGGCGATTCCGGCGGCGGCAGCGACACCCTCAGCTTCGCGACCGGGGCGACGCCCGGCTTCCCCAACTCCGGCGCCTTCTTCACCGGCGCCGGGTTCCCCGCGGGCGCCGCGGGACGCGGCGTCTACGTCGACCTCGACGAGGGCTTCGCCAACAACGGCCTCGCCCCCTCCGGCGGCGGCGTCGACGGACCGCTCGACCCGGCGACCGACTTCGGCGACTTCGAGACGGTGGTCGGCACCCCCTTCCCCGACTACCTCGTCGGCACCGCCGGGGCCGAGACCTTCTTCGGCGGCGGCGGCGCGGACCTGATCGACGGTCGCGGCGGCGGCGACACCGCCCACGGCGGGGCCGACGGCGACGGCTGCGTCGACGTCGCGGTCGAGGACTGCGAGCTGAGCGGCGAGGAAATCGACCTGCGCGACCCGGGCGCGATCGCCGTCGGCCTGATGGCGCCCGGCGCCGCCGGCGGTCCCGCGGTCTACCTGACCGGCAGCGACGAGAACGACCGGGTGACGGCGAGCTACGCGAGCGGGGCGGTGACCTTCTCGCTGGCGGCCGGCGGCGTCGGCCAGTTCGACCCCGCCGCGGCCGTGGCCGGCGGCTGCTCGGCCCCGAGCGGGGGGTCGGTCTCCTGCCCGGTGCCGGAAACGCCCGCCTCGATCCTGCTCGCCGGCCTCGACGGCGACGACCGGCTCTCGGCTCCGAGCCTGCCCGAGACGGTCGCGGTCGTCGAGCTCGGCAACGAGGGCGCCGACGTCCTCACCGGCGGCGAGACCGAAGACGCGCTCGTCGACGGCGCCGGCGAGGACACGGTGAGCGCCGCCGGCCGCGACGACGCGCTGCCGAACAACGGCGGCGCCGACCAGCTCGACGCCGGCTCGGGCGAGGACCTCTTCGTCTCCAACGCCGTCTGCGACGGCGACGCCCTCGTCGGCGGCCCCGACCGCGACAACGCCAACTGGGCCAACTTCGGCGCGGCGGTGACGATCGACATGGCACAGGGGGTGGCCGGCCTGATCGGCCCCCAGGGCGAGGCGCGCTGCGCCGCCCCCGAGCAGCTGACGAGCCTGGAGGCGATCGAGGACGTCGAGGGCACCGGCGGCGGCGACAACCTCGTCGGCGACGGTGGCGACAACCAGCTGCTCGGCCGCGAGGGACCGGACAACTACCTCGCCGGCGCCGGCAACGACCACCTGCTCGTCAACTCCGGCGACTCCGACCCCCTGGTCGATTGCGGCGCGGGCTTCGACACGGCATTGATCGACTTCGCCCCCTTCCTCGACGGCCCGCCGGTCGGCTGCGAGTCGGTCGAAGAACGCGCCCCGAACAGCTTCCGCCCGCCCGACACGCCGCCCGATCCGGAAACCGAAGCGCCGCGGCCCGAAGTCGCGCCGCCTCCACCTCCGCCGCCGCCCCGTCCCGACCGGACGCCGCCGGCGACGCGCCTCCGGCAGCACCCCCCGGCGCTCCTCTTCGCCTCTGGCCCCCGCCGCCGCGTCGCCTTCGGCTTCGCGGCGTCAGAGCCGGGGTCGAGCTTCCGCTGCAAGCTCGACCGCCAGCCCTGGCGCCAGTGCCGCTCGCCCCGCGCCTACCGCGCCGGCCGCGGCCGCCACACCTTCCGCGCCTACGCACTCGACGTCGCCGGCAACCGCGACCGCACCCCGGTCCTCTTCCGCTTCACCGTGCGCAAGGCGCCCTAGCAAACCTATGGTTGACAAAGCGCCTCTCCTCACTCGGAGACGAGCTGCAGGATCGGGATCGTCCGGCCCACCGCCGCCGCGCTGCGGCGATAGGACTCGAACGGGGGGAAGACGTTGTCGGCGAGGCGCCAGAGGCGAGCGCGCTCAGCCTCGTCGGTGACGATCTCGGCCCGGTAGGACCGGCCGTTCAGCCTCACCTCCGGGTTGGCGCGGGCGTTGAAGAACCAGGCCGGATGCTCCGGAGCGCCGGCCTTGGAGGCGACGATCGTCGGCCGCTCGCCGTCGTGGAAGTAGATGACCCCGTTGGCCCGCGGCGCGCCGGAGCGAGCCCCGGTCGTCTCCAGCAGCGCGGTCGGGATGAAGAGGCCGGTGCCGAGCCGCCCACCCGTGACCCGCAGCAGGAAGGGGTCGACCCGCCACCCGACCGTCCGCGAGAGCCAGAACCCGAGCCGGGCAGCGGTGAACCGCGCCCAGGCGTTGTAGAGCGATCCCCGCGGGCGCCCGGGATCGACCCGCCGCAGGCTCCCGGCGATCGGCGGCATCACGGGAAAACTCTAACCGGCGGTTACGATGGCTCGCATGCTGCGGGGAAGGCGCGCCGCCCTACGAATCGGTCTGTGCGCGTTCCTGCTCGCCGCCTCGGCGGCAGGATCGGCCAGCGCCGCGGTTTCGAACCCGACCGACTTCTACTGGCTGGGGCCGTACTTCGCCGGGATGCGGGTGACCGCGACGCCCGGTGAAACTCGCTACCCGATGTATGCCTACGGCGACTGCGAACTCCCCGAGGGTGAGGGTGGCTGCTCGGTTCCGGCCCAGATCCAGAACTGGAGCGCCTGCTCTCGCAACCCGCTGAGGATCGACTCGCCGCCCTACCAGGTCTTCCCGCTGCGCGGCGGCGGCATCGCGGCCGCCTACGAATCGGGCTCGGTCGACGTCGGGACCGGCGACCGGACCGTCTCCGTGTTCGCCTACCCCGAATTGATGGGAGCGGCCCTGCTGGAGATTCACTTCCACTCGCAGCCGCAGCCGGGGCCGCTGCCGCCGCCGGAATACCCGATGCCCGTCCTCCGCGAGCTGAAGCGCGTCACCGTCCCGTCGGAAAGCGGTCTCGACGTCGAAGCGATCGCGAGGAAGACCCAGCTCCACGGCTACGAGGTGCGGTTGCGGCTGCGGATCGCCGAGCTGCTCGGGCCCGAGGCGCTCGCGAACGTCCTGGTGCCGACGATAACGACGGCGGAAGTCAAGTGGCTGAGCAAGCTCGCCCACCGGGCGATCTACAAGCCCGTCCTGACCGCGCGCCGGCAGGGGATCTCGGTCGCACAGCTGAAGCGGAGGATCAGCCGCGTCCGCGGCCTCGCCGGCCTGTGCGGCGAAACGGGCCTGCTGCCCGAGCCGCCCTAGTCGAACTGGTATTCGGGGTAGAGGTCCGCGCCGGAGCCCCGCCCGCCCGTCCTCAGCAGGGGGGATCCCAGGATCGGCACCAGAATCGTGCTCCTCCAGCGGTCGCCGCCCCGGTCGCGGCGCCTGAAGGTGGCATGCCCCCTGAACGGCGGCGGCGGATCGAGCCTCGCGGTGCCCGCCTCGTGGTCGTAGTCGAAAGCAGAGGCCGCGCCCCGCACGCTGGTCAGACGGAGGATCTCCATCCTTTCCCGGTCTTCCACCCTCACCGCGTAGAAGATGCTGCGGCCGCCGCTGTGGCGGTGGTGCACGCCGGCGAGGAAGTAGCACGAGCAGCCGCGACTGCCGGCGAACAGCGTCGCCGTTTCCCTCTCCCGATCGCCCGCCCGCCCGCGAGACCGCAAAAAAGCCCCCTCAAGGGGCTTTTTTGCGGTCTCGGCGGTCAGTTGCGGGGCGGCGGGGATCGGTTCGAAGGGGTTCTGCTCGTCCTCCACTGGGCACTTCCAGGGCGGGATCACGCTCATCGAGCCTTCCGCCTGGGGAGCTTCGATCCGCACGTAGTCCCGCTCTCCCGCGATCGCGATCGTCCCCGCGAAGACCCCTTCCCGCAGCGTCCGGGGCTCTCCCGTGCAACCGGGCGAGACCTCGGTTTCGTCCAGCGTCACGGTCGGCGTGAAGGCGACGTCGATCAGGCCGAGTCGGCCGAACCGCACCTTCAGCCCCGCCTCGCTCACCTCACCGGGAACTTCGTAGGTCACCGCCTGGAAGGCGCCATCCCGCTTGCGCCAGATCTCGAGCGTCACGTCCTCGTCTTCGGAGGTTTCGAGGTGGGCATGCAAGCCGTTGCTCGCGGGCAGGTCGAGTTCGACCCGCACGACGGTCTCCGATTCCGGGCCGGCGCCGGCCGCGCCCCCCACCGGGAGAGCCGCCAGGGCAGCCACGAGCGCGGCGACCCGGAGGAGACGCATCGGGCTCAGCATGGGCCCACCAGCGCCGGCTCCTCCGGCACCCGCTCGAGGTCGACCCGCAGCAAATCGTCGAGCGGCGGCGCGGGCGCCTCGAGCGGGGGTCCGTCGATCAGCATGCCTACTGTTCTAGCTGCTCGCCCAGTCGCTCGTTTGCCTCGCGCAGCTCCGGCGTCAGCTGCTCGTCGAAGTCCTCGAGCTCGGCGATCTGGCGCAGTTCGATCTCGGTGCCGCCGTCGAAGGGGGCCTTCTTCAGCCACTCGATCGCGTCGGCGCGCGAGTCGCACTGCCAGAGCCAGTAGCCGGCGACCAGCTCCTTGGACTCGGCGAAGGGGCCGTCGGTGACCGTCCGCTCCTCGCCCTCGAAGCGGATCCGGGCGCCCTCGGAGGTCGGGAGCAGGCCGTCGCCGCCGACCATCACGCCGGCCTTGACCAGCTCCTCGTTGTAGCGGGTCATCGCTTCCAGGAGCTCGGTGCTGGGCTTCTCGCCCGCCTCGGACTCGTTGCTGCCGGGGACCAGAACCATGAAACGCATTGCTGCCTCCTCGTTGGTGAAGGGTGTCTTCTACCTACCCGACGAACGGGCGAGGGCAAAATCGACACCGGGCTCAAGATTTGCGCCAGGCGGTCCAATAGGCCGCCATCCGCCGGACGAACGCCTTCGGCTTCTCGGCGAAGAGACGGGCGCCGAGGTCGAAGGCGCTCTCCGCCAGCTCCTCCTGACGGCGCTCGATCGCCCGCTCGGCGGCAGCCCCATCGCCGGGCAAATCCCGAGTCCCCAGGTCCTCGGCCAGCAGGGCGAGGTCGTGGTGGTCGCCGAGCAGCTCGGTCAGCAGGTGAGCCTGGTCCGCGGTCTCGGCGAGCAGCGGGCTCCAGGCAGCGCGCAGGATTCGCAGCTGGTACCAGAGGTGCTTCGCCCACTTCCGCCACTCGTGGAGGTTCTCGGTCGTCGGGTCCGCGCGGGCGCGCTCCATCGCTCTGCGTCCGCGCCGGTAGGTGAGCAGGAGGTCGGCCTCGAAAAGCCCCCACGAATCGCTTCGCAGCGGCCAGCTCGCGATCTCCGCGCGGCCCTCCCCGATCGCCGTCCTCGCCGCCTCGATCCTTGCCCGGCCGGCCCCGCTGGCGGCCTGCCTGGCGATCTCGTCGCGCTCGCGCGCGAGCGCGTCCTGCCAGGCGGCGGCGAGGTCGGCGGGAAGCGCCTCGCCGGGCCGCTCGCGGAGCGCCGCCAGCGTCTCGACCCTCACCTCCGCGTCGCGATCCTGCGCCAGCAGGGCGGCCGCCCCGCGGTAGCGCTCGTTCTCCGCCCGGTAGAGATCGCTTCCCAGCTCGGAGCGGACCAGATTCAGGACCCCCCGGAGCTTCTTCAGCTCTTTCCGGGCAACGTGGATCGAGCTGGCGAAATCCTCTCCCGCGGCTCGCTTCAGCTGCTCGGCGGCTCTTTCGGCACACCCGGAGGCGATCCGCCGGATTCCCCCGGCGGGCGCCTCACCTCGCTTCAGGCGATAGGCACGCGACTTCGCCACTTCGGCATCTTCCCACCCCTTCGCCTCGCGGCCCAGGCGCTCAGAGGATCGCCAGCTGGCGGGTGCGCTCGAGGTCGAGCAGGGCCCGCTTGCGGTGCAGGCCGCCGCCGTAGCCGGTGAGCGAGCCGTCGGCGCCGATCACCCGGTGGCAGGGAACGAGGATCGCGACCGGGTTGCGGCCGTTGGCGGCGCCGACGACGCGGGCGCGCTGCCACGGCTCGACCCCGGCGTCGAAGAGCGCGGGGTCGATCCGGGCCGCCTGCTCCCCGTAGCTGGCGGTCTCTCCGTAGGGGATCTCCAACAGCGCCCGCCAGACCGCCAGCTCCAGCGTCGTCCCCTGGAGATCGAGGGGCAGGTCGAACTCGCGCAGCTCGGAGGCGAAGTAGGCGTCGAGCTGGCGGGTCGCCTCGGGCATCGCTCTCTCCCTCGCCCCACTCGGGACCCGGAGCTGGCCCGGGAAGCTGAGCTTGGCGATGCCCCTCGGCCCGGCGACGAGCGTCAACGGCCCGATCGGGCTCTCGCAGGTCGTCCAGTGCGCGCCGCTGTCGCTCATATATGTGGAACGCCGGCCAGGGCGAGAACGTGAGAGCGGCTAGGCCGCGCGGGTCAGCCTGCGCCGGCGCGGCAGCTCGATCAGCTTTCCCGCCTCTGCGTGGACGGGCTCGAAGGCGCTGACCGAGAGCACCACGTAGCTGTAGCCGCAGGGGCAGACCTCGCGATCGACGTCGTCGAGATCCGCGACCACGACCTCGGTCTCCTCGGGACAGCCCGAGCAGGCGACTTTCACTTGCCACATGGGAACGATGGTGGCGACCCACCCGGACGTACATCCATCACTTTGTTGAGTTAGTTGATCGACTTTATGTAGTATGCCGCCGCTCTTGCTCATCGCTTCCCAAAGGAGGTCCCCGATGGAGTACCTGCCCACGCCCGTCTCAGGACGGAGGACCGCGCCGCTGCTGGCGCTGCTCTCCTCCCTGCTCGTCGCCGTCGCCCTGCTGGGCGCGAGCGACGCCGCGGCCAACCGCGGCAAGCCCGGCCAGGCCCTCACCCTGCAGTGGTTCGACGTCAGCAAGGAGACGGTCGCCGCCGCCGGGTACGCGGAGCCCGTCACCACGACCCGCGCCTGGGCGGTCAGCTGGATCGCCGCCAGCCGCGCCCTCGAGGACGGCGGCGACTGGCGCTTCCGCAAGGCGGCCTTCGCGACCGCGCTGCACGACGCGCTCCTCGCCCTGGTGCCGAGCCGCCAGCCGCAGCTGGACGCGGCGCTCGACTCCTCCCTGGACGCGGTTCCCGACGGCAAGCAGAAGAGCCGCGGCATCGCCGCCGGTGCCGCGGAGGCCGAGCAGGTCCTCGCCGAGCGCGAGGGCGACGGCCTCGACACCGCCTCGCTCGACATCCCCTGGACGCCGCCGGCACCCGCGCCGGGCGTCTACCAGCCGACGCCGCCGACCTTCGGCCCCGTGGTCCGGGCCGGCCAGAAGGACGGCCGCGCCTTCCTGCTGGCGAGCAACGACCAGTTCCGCCCCGGACCGCCGCCGGCGATCGACTCGCCCGAGTTCCTCGCGGCGCTGGCCGAGGTCCGCGCCTACGGCAGGGACACCGGCAGCGCCCGCACCCCCGCCCAGACCGACACGGCCCTGTTCATCGTCCAGGACTCGTTCGCCCTCTACAGCCAGGCGCTGCGGGCGGTCCTCGCCGACACCGACCGTTCCCTGCTCTGGGACGCGCGGGCGGTGGCGGCCTTCAACGTGGTTCTGGTCGACACCCAGATCGCGATCTTCGAGGCCAAGTACCTCTACACGTACTGGCGCCCGGTGACCGCGATCCGCACCGGCAGCGTCGATCCGGACCCGAGCTGGACGCCGCTGCTGGCGACGCCGCGCCACCCCGAGTATCCGAGCGGCCACGCCGGCTTCGCGGGCGCGGCGGAGGCGGTCCTGACCGCGCTGACCGGGCCCAAGGCGCCGCGGCCGGTCGCGGCCACCAGCGCCACCGCCCCCGGCTCGGTCCACACCTACACGCGCTGGTCGCAGATCACCCAGGAGACGATCGACGGCCGCGTCTGGGAGGGGGTCCACTACCGCTTCTCGGACGAGATCGCGGCCCAGGTCGGCAAGCAGGTCGCGGCCTGGGACCTCCCCCGCCTCTGGCGGCTCGGACTCTAGTCAGCGACAGATCGGGCGATTCCTCCCTCCGGGGAGGGATCGCCCGAGTTCCCTACTGCTTGGCGCTGTCCTTGCCGGGGCCGCCGATGAGGGTGTCGGTGCCCGGGCCGCCCTGCATCCTGTCCGCTCCCCCGGCGCCCCGGAGAGTGTCCTTGCCGGGGCCGCCGAGGAGGGTGTCGCCGCCGGCTCCGCCGTCGAGGTCGTCCTTGCCGCCCTCGCCGCAGACGACGTCGTTGCCGCCGAGGCCGCGGACTTTGTCGTCACCCGCTCCGGCCGCGATCACGTCGCGTCTGCCGGTGCCTTTGAGCGAGTCCTTGCCGCCGGTGCCGACGATCGTCGCCTTCAGGCCGTTGCACTTCCCGGCCGGCCCTGACACCGGCAGGATCCCGGCCGGAGGCTGGCTCGAGCCCGAGCCGCCACCGCCGCCCGTCCCGGGATCGGGGTCGGGACCCGGTTCTTCTTCTTCGCCGCCCCCGCCGCCTTCGCGATCGCCCGGCGCCTCACGCTCGAAGTGGAGCAGCGCCGGCAGGCCGCTGTTGTTCGAGACGTAGACGTCGTGGCCGTCGGGGCTGATCGCAACGCCGAGCGGACCGCCGAGGGCGCTGGAGTTGACGAAGCCCATGCAGCCCTGGGCCCCGCTCGCCCGCAGGCAGCGGATGTAGGTGAGGTTGCCGCTCGGCGAGGCGAGGCCGAAGGTGCTGAGCGCCGCGTCCTGGTGGGCGACCGTGTAGAGGCTGCCGCTGTCGGGGCTGACCGCGGCGTCGGTGACCGAGGCCAGCCCGGAGCCGAGCGTGTCGTCGTTCAGCTCGGTGCAGCCGGGGGCGTCGACGTCGATGTCGTTCGCCAGGCAGTCCTGGCGGGTCAGCGCCCCGGTCGTCTCGTTGCGGGAGAAGTGGTAGACGACCCCGAGGCCCGTCTCGTCGGTCGCGTAGGCGGAGTCGCCGTTCGGCGCGACGGCGATGTGGTTGAGGAAGTCGTAGTCGACCCCCGCCTCTTCGCTGCAGGCGTCGGAGAATTCCGTCGCGTCGTCGTCGTCGGAGATGCAGCCGCCGAAGGTCAGGGTCCCGCCGACGCCGCGTTTGAACCAGGCGATCGCGTCGCGGCCGACCGAGGTCACGTAGAGGTGGGTGCCGTCGGGGCTGAGCGCCAACCCGCTCGGCGCTTCGAGCGGCTCGGCCTGCGTCCCGCAGCCGGCGACCGTCACCTCGCGGTAGCAGCTCTGCGGCGCGAGGTTGGCGGCGAAGTGGTTCAGGGTCGCGCCGCCGCTGACCGAGTAGACGTTGCCGTCGGGAGCGACCACGACCCGGAGCGGCCCGTCGAGGCTCCCCGCTTCCTGCGCGCAGCCCCAGTCCGGAAGGGCGTCGTCGTCTTCGACGCAGGAGTCGAAGCTGAGGGCGCCGCCGCTGCCGACTTTCAGCCGGACGATCGCGTCCGAGGTCTCCGAGGCGACGTAGAGGAACGAGCCGTCGGGCGAGAAGGCGAGCGAGCGCGGCGCCAGCAGGACGCTGTTGAGCGGCGCGTGGGCGCAGGACGAGGTGGCGCGATCGTCGAAGCAGCCGGCGTAGGCGACCGAGCCGTCGGCGCCGCTGCGGGTGAAGGCGGCGACCGTTTCCTGCCCGTCGGCGACGAAGACCAGCTTCCCGTCCGGGCTGACCGCCACGTCGCGCCCGCCTTCCATCGCTTCGCCCGGCACCGCCGTGCAGGGGCTGGAGGCGAACTTGGCGATGCAGTCCTTGAACTCGAGGTCGCCGGTCGCGGCCGCGCCGGACGCGGGCAACAGCAGGGTCAGGAGCAGGACGGCGAGAACGGGATCGAGGCGGCGCACCTGCCGATCCTAAACCGGCCCACCCCGCCGGCGCCACCGCTTGCGAGAGGCAGACGGAGACAGGCGGAGACGACCCGGGGGGATATGCGTGTCCCGGGTCGTCTCCGCCAACCTGCCGGCTCCCGCCGTCAGCCCTTGGAGGTGCAGGTGCGGATGATTCCCGCCGAGACTTTGGTGCCGTCGGCGAAGAACGCGCTGGCTTTGGCCTGAAGCTTGCCGTCGGTGCACCTCGCAGAGAGCACGCTGACCTTCTTGCCCTTGTAGGTGTACGTCTTGCCGATCTTCAGGTCGAACGACTTGACCGAGCCGGAGCCGTTGGCGATCTTCGGGATCGTCGCCACCGATTTCAGCCCGTAGCGGCCGTTGTTGATCTTCTTGATCTTCACCGTGGTGACGATCGCGCCGGAGATCGGCGCCGAGAAGAAGGCGTGGATGTAGAAGGTGGTGGTGCCGCCCCTCTGGCCACCGTTGAAGACCGTCAGAGCCGAGTTCACCGGGATCGGTTTCTGTTCCGGGAACTGGACCTCGACCGAGGTGGTGCCGCTGCCGATGACCGCCTTCGGGCACGCCTTCTTCGCCGCGTTGGTGTCGCGCGACTGCAACTGGCCGGACTTGCAGACCGGCAGTCCCTTGACGAAGACGGAGCCGTTCTTGTCGGTTTCGACGACCGCTTCCTTCAGCGCCGGCGGGTGGCCTCCGTCCTTCGCGTTGATCTTCCCCGACGCCGTCAGCGTGATCGGCGCCATCGTCTTCTTCGGCAGCTTCGTCGGCGAGAAGCCACCGTTGAAGGTGAAGCTGAGGTTCCCCGCTTCCGCCGTCACCGGCTTGTTCCCCGCGAGCGCCGTGCCGCCCGCGACGAGCACCGCCAGCGCCGTCACCGCTGCCAAGAGGCCGAGCAGCGGCCTCCTTCCCCTGCCTTGAAACTTCATCTCTTCCTCCTCTGGTGAACGAGAGCGAACTGGTCGCCGGCACCCAAAAACGCCGGCGTCTCTAGAACCCCCGACCGCGACCGAAGTTGTGCCCATCCCTCCCCGCAATAGGCTGCCCGCCATGAACGTCCTCGTCGCCGCCGACATGGAGGGGATCTCCGGCATCGAGGACTACCGCGACTGCCTTCCCTCCCACCCGGGCGCCTACGCGCGCGGGCGGCGCCAGATGACCGACGAAGTCCTGGTCGCGATCGAAGCGCTGCGGGCCGGCGGCGCCGAGCGGATCTCGGTTGGCGACTGGCACATGGTCGGGACCAACGTCGAACGCGAGCGGATGCCGGCGGGGGTCGAGGTGCGGCCGATCGCCGACCTGGCGCTGAACGAGTCCGAGCCCTCGATGGCGAAGGCCCACGGTGGGCCGCTCGACGCGGTGGTGATGATCGGCCACCACGCCAGGACCCCGAGCGAGCGCGGCTTCTGCTCCCACACCTTCATATGGGGGATGGAGGTGCTGCTCGGCGGCGACTCGCTGAGCGAGACCCAGACCTACGCCCAGGCCCTGGCCGCCGAGGCCGTCCCGATCCTCGTCGCCGCCGGCGACCGCTGGCTGCTGGAGGAGATGCGCGAGGGGGAGCTCGGCAGCGCCCGCCTGGTG
>DASTBO010000124.1:0-50149 GCA_035712025.1 Solirubrobacterales bacterium | reverse complement strand
GCCGGCTCCTCCACGTAGATCCGCTCGACCGACATGCAGATCTGCCCCGAGTTCATCATCCCGCCCCAGGCCGCGGCGTTGGCGGCGCGGTCGAGGTCGGCGTCGGCGAGGACGATCATCGGGTCCTTGCCGCCGAGCTCGTGGCTGACGGGGGTCAGCGTCTCCGCCGCCCGCGCCATCACTTTGCGGCCGGTGCGGTCAGAGCCGGTGAACTGGATGAAGTCGACGGCGTCGACCAGCGCGCCGCCGGTCTCGCCGATCCCCTGCACGCAGTCGAAGACGTCGGGACCGCCGATCTCGTCCTTCCAGGCTGCGACGACCTCGGCGAGGCCGAGCGGCGTGAACTCCGAGGGCTTGACGACGACCGCCGCGCCGGCCTGCAGGGCGGGGATGGCGTCGCCAAGGGAGAGGATCAGCGGGAAGTTCCAGGGGCTGATGATGCCGACGACCTGGTGCGGCCGGTACTGGACCCGGAGCTTCTTCGCCGCCAGCAGCGGGGTGTGGGGGCGGATGCTCTCCTCGCCGATGAACCTGGCGGCGCGGGTGCCGTAGAAGTTGATCAGGTCGGCCAGGTAGGCCGGCTCGTTGCTGGCGTCGGCGCGGACCTTGCCGGTCTCCGCCTGCATCGTGTCGAGCACCCGCTCCTGGTTGTCGAGCAGCCAGTCGCGCAGCTTGCCGAGCCAGTGATAGCGGCCCTCGATCCCCATCGCCTCCCACTCGGGTTGGCTGGCGCGCACCCGGGCCACCGTCGCGGCGACAGCCTCCGGCGAGGTGACCGGGATCTCCCTGATCAGCGTCCCGGTTGCCGGGTTCATGACCTCGATCGTCTCGGCGGCAGGCGCCGGCGCCCCGTTCGACTGCTGCTCCGTGCTCCGTGCCGCCGTTCCGCTCTCCACCACAGCTCCCTTCGCCCGTTTGGCTGGTCAGCCAAACTCTAGCGGCGGCGTCAAAGCTGAGCGGCGATCAGCCCCAGGATGCCGGTGAGCACCGCGCCGATCAGGCCGAAGCCGATCTGGAGCGTCCGGATCATGGCGTCGAATTTCGCATCGACGGTCGCGAATCTCGCATCCATGGACCCGAATCTCGCATCCATGGACCCGAATTTCGCATCGACGGTCGCGAATCTCGCATCCAAGGACCCGAATCTCGCATCCATGGTCTCCCGGAGTCCTTTCACCTCGGAACGTACTTCTCCCAGCCCTTCGCGTACGTCGCCTACTTCAACCCGCAGTGCGTTCATCTCGACTCGCAGATCGCCGAACCCATCATCCATCTTCTTCTCGAGTGCCTCGAGGCTCACCTCGGCCCTGTCTTCTTCTCTCGTCATCACGACCATGAAACCAAGTGTAGACAGAAAGTTGCAACGAGATGCGCGCGGAATGTAATTTCTTCCGCGCTCAGCGGGGGACGAGCCGGAACACGGGACCTTCGAGCGAGGTCACGTAGAGCCGATGGCGCAGGTCTTCGCCGAAGGAGCTGGGACTGGAGACCTGGAGGCCGAGCTTGCGGTCGTCGCTCGCCCTTTTCAGGTGGGGAGCGAGGGAGCGCAGCTGTCCCTCGCAGAGGTCGGCGTAGACGTAGCGCCCGCGCAGCCCGCGGAGGCGCGGATCGGCGACGACGTAGCCGCCGATGATCGAGCAGCTGCCGCCGCGGCTGTGGGGGTAGGCGAAGGTCGGCCTGACGGTGCCGCCGGGGTCCGGGGTGCCGCTGCTCTCGGCGGTGTACTTCGAGAAGCCCTCGAGCGCGTCCCAGCCGAAGTTGGCGCCGTTGGCCCGGTCCACGGTCGTGTAGTCGAGCTCCTCGAACTGGCTCTGGCCGACGTCGCCGATCGCGATCCGCGGGTGGCCGTGGGTCGTGTCGAAGGAGAAGCGGAAGGGATTGCGCAGGCCGTAGCTGTAGATCTCGTCGCGACCGGGCTGGGCGACGAACGGGTTGCTGGCCGGGACCGAGTACGGCTTGCCGCCGGAGGCCCTGGGGTCGATCCGCAGCAGCTTCCCGAGCAGCACGTCCTTGTTCTGTGCGTTGTTCGGAGGGTCGCCGCCGGAGCCGCCGTCCCCCGTCCCGAAGTAGAGGAGGTTGCCGAGGAACTGCAGCTGACCGCCGTTGTGGTTGCTCTCTCCCGGGTGGGGGACGGTGAGCACCGGCCGGCGCGAGCCGCTTGCCGCCCGGGTCGCGGTCCGGCGTCGGAACTCGTCGACCTGGATCGAGCCGTCGCGATCCGTGTAATACACGTAGAAGCGCTTGCTGCTGCCGTAGTCGGGCGGGAAGGCGACGGAGAGGAGCCCCCGCTCGCCGCCGTAGTCGACGAGGTCGCCGATGTCGAGGAAGGTGCCGGCGCGCCGCCCGCCCTTCATCACCGCGATCCGGCCCGGCTGCTCGACGACGAAGAGGAGCTTGGGGAAGCCGGGGGCGCCGGTGACGTAGACGGGAGCGTCGAAGGAGCCGATTCGCTTCAGCCCGACTCCCCGCTGGGCGCTGGGCGTCGCGGCGTCGGTTGCGCCACCCTCGTCGTTCGCCGACCCGCAGGCCGGCAGGACCAGGGCCAGCAGCGCCGCGAGCACGGCCGCGACCGTCGAGGCCCTACTTGCCCTTCTTGATCTCAACGATTTCGCCGCTGTCGGTGACTTCGGTCTGCGGCAGCCGGTCGCTGATCTCGGCCGTGAACGTCCCGCCGGGGGAGACCCCGCCTTCGGTCCTCGCCTTCGCTTCGCCGCCGAGGCCGGCGCCGACGTCGTAGAGCACGGTGTACTTGCCGGCCCGAACCGCGCTCAGCTTCCAGACGGCCTTGGTCGTCTCGCCGGGCTTCAGCGGGCCGAAGGCGAACGTCTTCGGGTTCGAGGTCGAGGCGCCGCCGGGGTCGGAGGAATCGACCAGCCGCGGGTAGGTCGCCGAGAGCACCCAGACCGGACGGTCGGGCTGGGCGATTTCCGGCCCCGGGTCGCTGACCCCGAAGGGGAGGGAGGAGTCTTCGCCCTGCTGGCCCTTGATCGTGAAGCTGATCGTCAGGTTCGGCACGGTGCGATCGCCGGTGTTGCGGATCCCCAGCTGCAGGATCGCGGTCTGGCCCAGCCGCTGGAGCGAGGGGAAGCTCGCTTCGGTCACCTTGACGTCGAAGTTGCCGCTCGCTTCCCCGGAGGAAGCGGAGTCGTCGCCACCGCCGCAGGCAGCGAGCGTCGCCGCCGCCGCCAGCGCGGCAAACCCGGTCGCGATGGCCTGGAGGCGGGTCCGCCGGGAATGTCGTCCGGTCCCCCGCAAAGCGGCCCGAACATAGCACGGGATTTGGCGGCTTTCGCAGGGATTTCCGCCCGTCGCCAAGGGGTTAGCCGGATCTCAACACGCGGCTAACGGTAGGCGTGTCGGCATCCCCTAGACTGCTGCGCACCGGGTGGGGCGTCGCGCGCGTGCGGCGCAGCCCGGATGGAGGAGCTAAGTGGTCGGATCCGCGGTCAACAGGGCTTTCTTGCCCGCCAAGTCGCTGTTCGAACAGGTGGGGGAGATGATGATCCTCACCGCGCGGACGATCGTCTCCGCAGTCAAGCCGCCTTATCCGTACGGCGAGGAGTTCATCGGCCAGTTCCTCTTCGCCCTGCAGCTCTGCTGGTTCCCGCTGCTGGTCTCGACCGTGGCCTTCGGCTTCGGCGCGCCGGGCCTGCAGGCGGCTAACTTCCTCTCGCTGTTCGGCGCCCTCGACCGCCTCGGCGGCTTCTTCGTCCTCGCCTCGATCCGCGAGTTCGCGCCCTTCGTGACCGCGGTGGTCGTCGCCGGCGTCGCCGGCACGGCGATCACCGCCGACCTCGGCGCCCGCAAGATCCGCGAGGAGCTCGACGCCCTGCAGGTGCTGGGCGTCGACCCGATCAAGAACCTGGTCGTGCCGCGCTTCCTGGCGCTGATGCTGATCACCGGCCTGCTCGACATCTACGCGTTGGTCTTCGGGATCAGCGGCGGCATCCTCACCGAGGTCCTCTACAACCAGCCGCTCGGCGGCTTCTTCGCGACCCTCTTCTCCAACGCCTCGATCACCGACCTCTGGGGCTCGGTGATCAAGTGCACCCTGTTCGGCGCGCTGATCGCCGTCGTCTGCTCCTACAAAGGAATGACCGCCTCCGGCGGCGCCGCCGGCGTCGGCCGCGCCGTCAACGAGGCGGTGGTGATCTCGTTCATGGGCGTCTTCGCCTTCAACTACGTCTTCACCCAGACCCTGCTCGCGACCACCCCGGAGCTGCAGACGATCCGATGAACGCCTGGCTCGCGATCCCGCGCAACTGGCTCGACTCTGCCGGCGAGATCGCCCGCTTCGGCTCCCGCGTCGCCGGCCTCGTCTACTCCGGCCGGGTCCTGCGCTTCTTCGGCGAGAGCCTGCGCCAGGCGGGGATCCTGATCCTCGGCTCGGCGCTGATCATCTGGGGCCTGGTCTTCACCCTCGGCCTCCAGTGCGGGATCGAGGGCGCCTACCTGCTCCGCGCCCAGGGCGCGCCCGCCTACGCCGGCGTCTTCTCGGCCTGGTGCGACCTGCGCGAGATCATGCCCTACGCCTTCGGCTACATGCTCGCGGCCAAGGTCGGCACCGGGATCGTCGCCGAGCTCGGAGCGATGCGGATCTCCGACGAGATCGACGCGCTCGAGGTGATGGGCGTGCCGCCCGTCACCTTCCTCTGCGCGACCCGGCTGCTCGCCGCCTGGATCGCCTTCCCGTTCATGTACCTGGTCGGGATCGGGATCATGTACCTGGCCAGCTACCTCGCCGTCGTCGAGCAGATCGGCGACGTCTCCTCGGGCGGCTACCTCCTCATCTTCTGGATGTTCCAGAACCCTCCCGACCTGATCTTCAGCTTGATCAAGGGCATGGTGATGGCGACCGCAATCGTGCTGGTCGGCTGTTACTACGGGTACACCGCCTCCGGCGGGCCCGTCGGGGTGGGGACCGCGACCGCCAAGTCGATGGTCCTCAACATCGTCTTAGTCCACATCATCGGGATGCTCGGAACCCTGGTCTTCTGGGGAGCCAATCCACGTGCGCCAATAGGAGGCTGAGGTGTCGATCGAGGAAGAGAACCGCTTCGAGGCCGAGGAGGACCGTCGCGAAGAAGAGGAGCTGCGGGACGAGGCGACGTCGAGCGCCGAAGCGCCGCCCGAGGTGGTCACCGACGGCGGCACGCCCGGCCATCCCGAAAGCGCCACCGCCGAGGGCCCCTACGTCAGCGAGGACGGCGCCACGATGGGCCGCGACTTCGTCATCCCCGGGGTCAACCCGCGCGAGCACAATCCCTACAAATTCCACACCGGCCGCAAGCGCGACCACGGCGGCGAGGACGCGATCGAGATCATCGACCTCGTCAAGCAGTTCGGCCGCGCCCGCATCCTCAACGGCCTCAACCTCGGCCTGCCCGAGGACCAGGTCTCGATGGTGCTCGGCCCCTCGGGCACCGGCAAGAGCGTGCTGATCAAGCACATCGTCGGCCTGCTCTATCCCGACTCGGGCGACGTCCTCGTGCACGGGGAGTCGATCCCGAACATGACCGACGACGAGCTCTTCGACGTGCGGAAAAAGTTCGGCCTGCTGTTCCAGGACGGGGCGCTGTTCGGCTCGATGAACATCTACGACAACGTCGCCTTCCCCCTGCGGCAGCACACCGACAAAGGCGAGGAGGAGATCGGCGAGATCGTCAACCGCCGGCTCAAAGAGGTGGGCCTCAGCGAGGCGACCTACAAGATGCCCAACGAGCTCTCCGGCGGGATGCGCAAGCGCGCCGGCTTCGCCCGGGCCCTGGTCCTGGAACCGGCGATCGTGATGTTCGACGAGCCCGATTCGGGCCTCGACCCGGTGCGCACGGCGCTGCTCTGCGAGCTGATCCGCGAGGTCCACGCCGAGAACGGCGGCTGCTACCTGGTGATCAGCCACGACCTCGGCACCGCCCGACGGATCGCCGACTTCATCGCCGTGCTGTGGAGCGGCAAGATCGTCGAGTCCGGGCCGAAAGAGGAGCTGTTCGACTCCAGCAACCCGTTCGTCAGCCAGTTCCTCAACGCTGACGTCAGCGGGCCGCTCTCGATGGACTAGAGGCCTTGGGCGCCGGAGCCTGGTTCGGGCGCGTCGCGGCGTGGGCGGCGCGCCGCGCGCGGCCGCTGCTGGCGGTCAGCGCGGCGCTCGCTGCCGTCGCTGCGGTGGGGGCGACGCAGCTGCCGACCGATGCCGGCGTCGACACCCTGGTCGACTCGGGCACGGCCACCGCCGAGGCGACCCAACGCGTCCGCGAGGACTTCGGCGAAGAACCGATCGTCGTCCTCGCCAAGGGAGAACTGCCGGAACTTCTCCTCGGCGACGACCTCTTCCGGCTGCTGCGGCTCGAGGGCTGCCTCTCCGGCAAGGTGCCGAAGGGCGCCGACGCCATTCCCGGCCCGTGCGCGGAGCTGGCCGAGATGGAAGCGGTCGAGTTCCTCACCGGTCCCGCCACCTTCCTCAACGAGTCGGTGGTCCAGATCGACAACCAGCTGCGCCGCCTGGCGGAAAACGTTCCCGCCGATCGCTTCCGCGAATACCTGCTCGCGGTGGCGACCAAATATGGGATCACCACCGCGCCGAGCATCACCAACGAAGACTTCGTCGCCACCGTCGTCTTCGACCTCGCGCGTCCCCGTGGCACGCCCAAGGCGCGGCTCTCCTACCTCTTCCCGAACGCGCGGTCGGCGCAGATCGTGATCCGGCTGAAGCCTGGCCTGAGCGACGCCGAACGGCGCCGGGCGATCGGGCTGATCGAAGCCGCGGTCGAGGACACGACGCCGCGCGGGGCGTGCAAGGAGCGAGGCGAGCCGGCCCCGTGTTTCGAGCTCGAAGGCGGCCGCTATGTCGTCTCCGGCGCGCCGGTCGTGATCGACGGCGTCGCCGACGCGCTGAAGGACGCGCTGCTCCTCCTCTTCGCGGTCGCCGTCGCGGTGATGGCGCTCGTCCTCTTCCTCGTCTTCAGGTCGCGCTGGCCGCTGCTGCCGCTGGGGATCGCGCTGATGGCGGCGGCGATCACCTTCGGGTTGCTGGCGCTGGTAGGCGGCTCGCTGACGATGGCCTCGATCGCGGCGCTGCCGATCCTGATCGGCCTCGCGGTCGACTACGCGATCCAGTTCCAGGCGCGTTCTGCCGAGTCGGGCTCCGTGGTCGAGGGCGCGATCCGCAGCGGCCCCACCATCGCCGCGGCGTGGCTCGCCACGGCGGCTGGCTTCCTCGCCCTCCAGCTCTCTCCGATCCCGATGGTTCGGGGCTTTGGCTGGGTGCTCACGCTCGGCGTCTCGGTCGCCTTCATGCTCGCGCTGACGGTTGGGTTGGGGGCATTCACGCTCCTCGGGCGGGGAGCGCGGGGAGGGGATGCCGAGCATCCAGCGCAGGCATCCCCTCCCCGCGACAGGACCCGCCCGCCGGAGCGGCTCTTGTCCGTGGCGCGGACGTATCCGGAGGTGGTTCTGGCCGTCGGGATCGGGCTTGCGGTCATGGGATGGGCGGCCGGCACCCAGGTCGAAACCGTCAGCGACATCAGGGAGCTCGCGCCGCAGAACGTGAAGGCGGTCGAAGGGCTGAACGAGCTGCAGGAGACCACGGGGGTCTCGGGGGAGCTGGATGTGAGCATCGAAGCCGACGATCTGACGAGTCCGGCGACCGTCGAGTGGATGGCGGGGTTCAAGAAGCGGGCGCTCGAAGCGGGTGGCTTCGGAGGGGAAGAACCGAACTGCCTCGAGGCCGAGGTCTGCCCGGGTCCGGCGTTGTCGGACTTCCTGGTCAAGGGAGGGGAACGGCCGACCGCGCGGCGGATCGACGCGACGCTCTCGGCGCTGTCTCCCTACGCCCTGCGACAGGTCGCGCCGATCGCTCCCGAGACCGGCGAAGTCGGCGAGCGGGCGTTGATCTCGTTCGGGATCAGGGCGCAGTCGCTGGAGGACCAGCAGCGGCTGGTGGACCGGGTCCGGGAGGCGATCGGGGATCCGCCGGAGGGAGTGGACGTGCAGCTGGCGGGGCTGTCGGTGATCGCGGCCGAATCGGCGGGCGACCTCTCCAGCAGCCGGTACTGGCTGACGCTGGCGGGGATCGTCCTCGTCGGGCTCGCGCTGCTCCTGATCTACCGGTCGTGGCGCCGGGCGCTGGTGCCGCTGGTGCCCACGGTGTTGGCGACCGGATGGGCCTCGCTGCTGCTCTGGGCCACCGGCATCCCCCTCAACCCGATGTCCGCCGCCCTCGGCGCCTTGACGATCGCGATCGCGACCGAGTTCGGGGTGCTGCTCAGCGGCCGCTTCCACGAGGAGCGCTCGTCCGGAGCCGGGGTCGAGGAGGCGCTCGACCGCGCCTACTCGCGCACCGGGGCCGCGGTCCTCGCGTCCGGCGCGACCGCGATCGCCGGCTTCGCCGTCCTCGTCGCCAGCGACGTGCGGATGCTGCGCGACTTCGGCCTGGTCACCGTCGTCGACCTCAGCGCCGCCCTGGCCGGGGTGCTGCTGATCCTGCCGGCCACCCTGCTGCTGCTGGAGCGGCGATGAGGGACCGCTACTCGATCGCCGTCGGGCTCCTCTTCCTCGCGATCATCCTCGTCGCAGCGGTCAACACGCTCGATGGCGGCGGGGGAGGGGAGACGCTCGGCCTCGACAAGCTGCCGCCGCGCTGGCCGCTGCCGGAGTTCGCGGTGCCGGCGGGCGCCGGCGGGCTCGAAGGGGATGCCAACGTCGCTCAGGACGACTGCGAGACCGGCGCGCTTCCCTGTCCCGAGGATGCGCGTCGGACCTCCGCCTGCCGGGTGGATCTGCCGGAGGCGATCAGGGTCTGCGACTTCTTCGACCGGCCGCTGGTGATCTCGTTCTGGTTCAGCAGGGGAGGGAGCGACTGCGTCCGCCAGCAGGACCTGGTCGAGCAGGCCTACCGGCGCTACCGTGGGCGGGTGGGCTTCCTCTCGCTGGACATCCGCGACGATCGCGACACGCTCCGCGATCTGATCCGCCAGCGCGGATGGACGATGCCGGTGGGGTACGACCGCGACGGCGCCGTCGCCGGCCTCTACGGGATCGGCCTCTGCCCGACCTTCGCCTACGTCTACCCCGGGGGCACCCTGCAGAGCGCCAGCATCGGCGAGCTGACCGCTCCCGAGCTGAGCGACCGGGTGGACCGGCTGCTGGCGGCCACCGCCGCCGCGGAACCGGGCTGAGATGGGCGCTGATCCTGCCAGCAAGGGGATGGGGTGGGTGCCGGCGCCGCAGCAGGGCTGGGTCGCGCCCCACATCGCCGGGGAGTTCCCCGGCCTCGGCATCGCCTGGGTCGAGGTCGACGCCAAGCCTGGGAAGAGCCCCGAGCCGGTCCGGCGGCGGCTGCGCGACCTCTCCGATCGCACCTACGGCTCGCAGGCGATCCGGCTGCGGGAACGGCCGATCCCCTGGGCCTACCGCGTCTTCTTCCGCCAGATCGGCCTCGACCCGGACCGGACCCGGACCCCGGTCGAGCAGCTCGCCCTCGATCGGCTCCACGACGGCGGCTTCCGCAGCAAGGGCCTGCCGCGGGACGCGCTCGACATCGCGATCGTCGAGACCGGCGTCGCCCTGCGGGCCTTCGACGCCGAGCGGATCGCGGGGCGCCTCTGCATCCGCGACTCGGCCCCCGGGGAGTCGCTCGCCGGGATGCCGGGCGAGATGGCGAAGGGATCCCTGGTGATCGCCGACGACTCGCGCCCGCTCGGCCTCCTCTTCGGCCCGACCGCCGAGGGCGCCGCGGTGGAGCGCTCCAGCCGCCGCCTGGCCGTGGTCGCGGTCCAGGTCAAGGGCGTCCCGCAGATCTCCCTCGAGGAGGCCCTGTGGATGGCCGCGGCGACTCTGGAGGCGGCGTGATTACACTTTCCAGGATGCCTGCGCTGCTGAACCGAGATGAGCTCTCCGGGTTTCACGTCGCTGTCGACGAGCGCGGGGCCCGGTTGCAGCTGCGCACCCAGATCGCCCGCCTCGAAGCCGAGCTGGCCAGTCTCTTCGCCGAGGGCTTCGGCCATACCGAGGTGCCGCACCGGGTCGGGGCGCGCACCGCCCAGGCGCGGGTGCTCGGCCTCGGCGAGCTGGAGGCGGTCCGCGACGGTCTCGCCGCCCGCGTCGCCGAGGCGCGAGAGGCGCTGGTCGAGCGCCGGCGGGTCGAGGACGAGAACCGCGAGCTGGTCGAGCGGATGCTCGCCGCGCCGCAGGACTTCAAGTGGGTCCGCGTCTCGCGGGAGGACCTCGGCCTGCACGGCTGCGGGCACTGGCACTCGCGACCGCGGCTCGGCCCGATCGGGATGCTGATGGGCTGGTGGCGGGTCAAGATCTCCTCCGGATGTCCGTTAGCCGGGCGGCTCGCGGCCGTTGACCGAGAAGTCCAGGCCCAAGCGGGTCGACTCGCCTGACGCGCGGCCGCCGGCGCCGTGGGGCGATGCGCCGCTGGCCGAGCTCGTCATCCTCGCCGGCATCGTCGCCCTGGCGATCGGGGTGATCGGCGGCCACCCGACCGCGATCGGGATCGGCGTCGCGCTGGCGGGGCTCGGCGGTCTCGAGGTGGCGATCCGGGAGCACTTCGCCGGCTACCGCTCCCACACCACCCTGCTGGCGGGGTCGGCCTTCGTCTTCGCCACCGGCCTCGTCCTCTACGCCGCCGACCAGATCCTGGCGGTGGCGGTCGGGGTCGGCGCGATCTGCTTCGCGCTGGTCTTCTACCTCGCCCGCCGCGCATTCCAGCGCGCTTCCGGCGGCCTCAGCTACCGAATCGGCGGGATCCGCGGGTAAGGCGCAGCTGCGGCGTCTCCGCCGCAGCTGCTGCGGCGGATCAGACGGGGAGGGCTTCGCGGCTCACCGAGCGGCCTGAGAGCTCGCTGGCGAGCATCCGTCGCTGGCGGGACGTCAAGGTCCCAAGCTGCTTGTTCTCGTTGAGGGAGAGGGGCATGAGGAACTTGCGGGCGCGGGTCCGCCCCCAGCGGCGCTGGCTGGTCAGCAGCTCGGCGATGGTCATGCTCTCGGTCTCCCACGGGCAGTCGCGAACCACCTCCGCGGCATCCATGTCTCCTCGCGCGATCGCGCGCTTCAGCTCCGCACGGGCAAGGCGCACCATGTTGGCTCTCTCCAGGGCCCTCATGTGCTGCGGCGCCTCTGCTGAGGCCGCGATGGTCGATGGTGGTGCCGTTGAGGCAGCTTCCACTGGACTCCTCCCTTCAAGGAATCGGTAACTGGGATATGTCGCGTCCGGCCGTGGCAATGCAGGCCCCTTCCGAGGGCCTGGTCCTGCCGGACCGACTTCTCTTCCCGAACGCCCCACCAGGGTCGTTGCGGCGAGGGAGCCAAGCTACGTCCTCCGGGCACCGGGCGTCAACCCGCCGCCAGCAATATGACGTCCGACCCATTCGCTAAGAGCAACAATTTCGACACATCGCCCGCCCGGTCGATTTCCGGTCGCGCCGGAAACTCACCCCTGAGGGGGATGTCAAATTCTTGTGACCAAAAAATTAAGTGCGCGGCAGGTCGGGGAAGTCCTGGATCACGCGGGCGATCGTCCCCAGGGCCCCGTCGAGATGCTCGCGCTCGTGCGTCGCCATCAGGCTCGTCCGCAACAGCGCCCCGCCGGGCGGGACCGCGGGGTGGATCGCGACGTTGGTGTAGACGCCGGCGTCGAACAGCGCCTTCCAGAGCAGCACCGCCTGCCAGTCGTCGCCGACCACCACCGGCACCACCGGGGTGGTGGCGACGGTGCCGTCGGGCAGGGTCCCCGGCTCGACGACCCGGAGGCCAAGGTGCCGCAGCCCCTCGCGGAGGTAGTCGGCGTTGGCCAGCAGGCGCTCGAAGAGCTGCGGGCCGTCGGAGCGGATCACCCGTAGCGCCCCCAGCGCCGCGCCGACGGCGGCGGGCACGGCGGCGGCGCTGAAGACGAACGAGCGCGAGGAGATGCGGAGGTACTCGATCACGTCCGCCGGCCCGGCGATGAAGCCGCCGCAGGAGGCGAGGCTCTTGGAGAAGGTTCCCATCCGCAGGTCGACCTCGGCCTCGAGGCCGAACAGCTCGCAGGCGCCGGCGCCGCGGGCGCCGAGGACGCCGGCGCCGTGAGCCTCGTCGACCATCAGGCGGGCGCCGTAGTCCTTGCAGAGCTCGACGATCCGCGGCAGGTCGCAGACGTCGCCCTCCATCGAGAAGACGCCGTCGACGATGACGAGGACGCCGCCGCCGTCCGCGGCGGCCCGCTGCAGCATCTTCTCCAGCTTGTCCATGCGGTTGTGGCGGAAGGGGCGCAGCTTGGCACCGGAGAGGCGGCAGCCGTCGAGGATCGAGGCGTGGTCGCCGGAGTCGCAGATCGCCGTGTCGCCGGGGCCGAGGATGGTGCCGATGCAGCCGACGTTGGACTGGTAGCCGGTGGTGTAGACGATCGCGTCCTCGGTCCGCATCCACTCGGCCAGCTCCTGCTCGAGCTCGAGATGGAGCGGCGTGGTGCCGTTCAGCAGGCGCGAGCCGGTGACGCCGGTCCCGTAGGTCTCCAGCGCCTCCCTGGCGGCCGCCTTGACCCGCTCGTCCCCGGTCAGGCCGAGGTAGTTGTTGGAGCCGAGCATGATCGTCTCCCGGCCCTCCATCTCGACCACGGGGCCGGCCTGCGAGGTGAGCAGGCGGAAGTAGGGGAGGAGGTCGTGCTCCTTGGCGGCTTCCAGCTGCTCGAGGCGGTCGTGGCTGCGGGCCTTCTCGAAGACGTCGACGGGCGCCTTGGCGGTCTCGCTCATCGCCGCAAAGTGTAGGTTGCGGCCCACATGGCAAGTGTGTCGATCCGGCCCGTTCGCACCCGCGGCGAGCTGAAGCGCTTCGTCAAGCTCCCGTTCCGGCTGCACCGCGGGAGCGAGCAGTGGGTGCCGCCGCTGGTCTTCGAGCGGATGCAGTTCCTCGATCGCAAGAAGAACCCGTGGTTCGAGCACGGCGAGGCCGAGTACTTCCTGGCCGAGCGCGACGGCGAGGCGGTCGGCCGGATCACCGCGCAGATCGACAGCCGCTGGGACGCCTACCAGGGCGGCAGGGACGCGATGTTCGGCTTCTTCGAGGCCGAGGAGGACCCCGAGGTGGTGCGGGCCCTCTTCGACGCCGCAAGCGAGTGGGCGGTCGCCCGCGGCCGGGAGCGGCTGCTCGGGCCGATGGACTTCACCACCAACGACGAGATCGGGATCCTGATCGAGGGCTTCGAGCGGCAGCCGATGATCCTCGAGCCCTGGCACCCGCCCTACTACCAGCGTCTGATCGAAGCCGAGGGCTTCGGCAAGGCGATCGACGTGCTGATGTGGGAGCTGCGGATGGGCGAGCTGAAGGAGGGGGAGAAGTTCGACCCCTCGATCCACGAGGCCGCCGAGAAGGCGCTGCGCGACGAAGGGATCGTGATCCGCAACATGCGCAAGCGCGACATGGCGAACGAGGTGCGTCGCTTCATGGAGGTCTACAACGAGGCCTGGGGCGACAACTGGGGCTTCGTCCCGATCACCGACGCCGAGGTCGAGTTCCAGGCCAAGAACCTGAAGCAGGTGCTCGACGAGGAGTGGACCTTCATGGCCGAGAAGGACGGCGAGGTGGTGGGGGCGGCGCTCACCCTGCCCGACATCAACCAGGTGCTGGCGGGCATGAACGGCCGCCTGCTGCCGTTCGGCTGGGCGAAGTTCCTCGCCGGCAAGCGCAAGATCGATCGCCTGCGCGTGTTCGCGCTCGGCGTCAAGCACGACTACCGCCACACCGGCGTCGCCGCCGGTCTCTACCTCGAGCACATCAAGATGGCGGCCCTGCCCGACAAGATCCACTGGGGCGAGATGGGCTGGATCCTGGAGACGAACAAGCCGATGAACCGGGCGATGGAAGGCATGGGGGGCAAGATCGTCAAGAAGTACCGTCTTTACGAGCGATCCCTCGCCGGGGCCGACCCCACGCCGCGCTAGAGTCGCCGGGGTGGATGAGCTGCAGGTAGACGGCGAGGTCATCGCCGAAGAAGACGTCGCCTCCGGGGACGCGACCGACCCGGTCCGGCCCCTCCCCGCCAGCTACGGGGAGCCCTCCGGGGCCTCGCTGCCGGTGCTGCGACCGGAGGTGAAGAGCGCCGCGATCGCCGCCGCCGGCGGGGTCCTCGCCGGCGCCGCCACGGTCGCCGCCGTTCGTGCCGTCAGCGGTGTCGCTTCCAGGGCCCGGGCGCCGCGTCGCCTCGGTGGCCGCCGGCGCGACCGCCAGAACGTCGTCGCCAGCCGCTCCTTCCTCGTCGACGTTCACCTTCTCGGCCGCTGATGCTCGAAGCGGAGGTGCGGCCGCCCTCCCCCTGGCGGATGCCGCGGGGAAGCTCGGACCGCACCTTGCGGGTTCGGGGCGGGGTCGCGACCCGGCTCCTGCACGTCGGCGGCGCCCCGGTCCTCGTGCGGGCCTGGCAGCCGGACCGCGACCGGGTCCGGTTCCGGGCCGAGGCGGTCGATCCGGCGCTCGTCGCGCGGCCGCCGATCGAGGTGCCGCCCTGCCCGGGGCCGGCGGGGCGCGAGCAGCTCGAGGAGGCGGTGGAGGCGATGCGCCGCGCTCTCTGGGTTGACGTCGACCTCTCCGACTTCTACCGCCGCTTCCGCCGCGACCGCCTGGTCGGGCCGCTGATCCGTCGCCGGCCCGATTTCCGCCCCGGCGGCCGTCCCTGGCCCTGGGAGGCGCTGGCCGCGGCGGTCGTCGGGCAGCTGATCGAGGCGCGGCAGGCGGCGCTGATCGAGCGCCGCATCGCCGGCCGCTGGGGAGCGCGGCTGGGGGAGGGGCGCGAGGCGCTGCGCGACGTCCCCGGGCCGGTCGCGATCGCCGGCCGCGCCCCGGCCGAGCTGGAGCAGATGGAACTGGTCGGCAAACGGGCGCTGGCGCTGCGGCGGCTGGCCCGCGACGTCGCCGCCGGCCGCTGCCGGATCGAGAGCGCCGACGGCGACCGCCGGCTCCTGGCCATGTCCCAGATCGGCCCCTGGACGGTCCAGTGCCTCGGCCTCTTCGGGCGCAACGAGCTGGACTCCCTGCCCGCCGGCGACCTCGGCTACATCAAGCTCGTCGGTCGCCTCAACGGCGGCGGACGGCGGGCGACGATCCCCGAGGTCGAAGAGTTCTACGCCCCGTACGAGCCCTACCGGGGCCTGGTCGGGGCCCTGACCCTCTCCGGCTTCTACCGGCTCGTGGCCGCGGGCCCGCCGATGCGCCTCGCTGCCTGAGCCCTCCGCCCCGCGACGCTCAAGGGTCCATGCGCCGCGGCCGATGAGCCAGTGGATGCGTGAGCCCGCCGACAGGAACTGGCCCGAGCACGAGGTTCGGCGCTTTCTGGACCAGCTCGCCGCCGGCGGACACGATTTCCAGCGGCTGGTCGAGCGGCTGCCGGTGATCGTCTTCACCGCCGAGCTCGGCGAGCGGGGGCGCTGGCGCTACGTCAGCCCGCAGGTCGAGGAGATCCTCGGCTACCGGCCGGAGGAGTTCATCCGCGATCCCGGCCTCTGGGCGAGCCTCCTGCACCCCGACGACCGCCAGCGGGCGCTGGCGCTGGAAACCGACGACCACCTCGGCAACCGCGACACCACGCCGGTCGAATACCGGATGCACACCCGCGAGGGGGAGGTGGTCTGGATCCACGACGAGGCGGTGCTGGAAGCCGACGAGGACGGGATCCCGGTCTGGCACGGCGTCCTCTACGACGTCAGCTCCCGCAAGGAGACCGAGAGCGAGCTGCAGCGCGCCCTCTCCCAGCAGGCCGTGGTCGCCCGGCTCGGCGAGCGGGCGATGCAGGACAGCGATCCCCAGGAGATGATGGAGGCGGCGACCGAGCTGATCGGCAAAGTCGACGGCGTCCACAGCGCCTGCGTCTGGGAGCTCGGGCGCGACGGCCGCCGGCTCAACCTGCGGGCGGGCCTGGAGGGGGCGGTGGTCGGTGCCGGCCGCCGGGTTTCGGCCTCGCGCGACTCCCACGCCGGCGCCGCGCTCGACTCAGGCACCCACGCAATCGTCCCCGACTGGAGCCAGGAGACGCGCCACACGATGCCGCCGGTGCTGCGGGTCTTCGGCGCCGCCAGCAGCCTCGCGGTCGTGATCGACGGCAAGAACCGGCCCTTCGGCGTGCTCGACGTCCACGCCACCGAGCCGCACCGCTTCGGCGCCAAGGACGTGCCCTTCGTCCAGGCGGCCGCCAACGTGCTCGCCGATGCGATCGAGCGCCACGCCGCCGACCAGGCGCTGCGCTACCGGGTCCTCCACGACTCCCTGACCGGCCTGCCGAACCGGCTCAGCTTCGTCGACGCCCTCGGCGAGGCACTCGACAAAGCCGCGGTCTCGGGGTCCCCGGTCGGGATCCTCTTCCTCGACCTCGACCACTTCAAGCTGATCAACGACAGCCTCGGCCACCACGCCGGCGACGCCCTGCTGCGGGCGATCGCCCCCCGGCTGCGCTCGCATCTGCGCCCCGGCGACATCGTCGCCCGCTTCGGCGGCGACGAGTTCGGGATCCTGATCGACCGCCTGGCCGACGAAGGCGAGGCGGTGGCGATCGCCGACCGCGTCGCCGCCGCCTTCGCCCAGCCCTTCTCGCTCGACGGCGTCGACCACTTCGTCAGCGCCAGCATCGGAGTGGCCGTCTCGCGCGCCTCCGAAGAGCGCACCGTCAACGCCGAGCTGCTGATCCGCGACGCCGACGCGGCGATGTACCGGGCCAAGGAGGGCGGCCGCGCCCGCTGCGTGCTCTTCGACGCGGAGATGCGAGCGGGGGCGATGAGGCGGTTGGAGACCGAACGCGAGCTGCGCCACGCGCTCGAGCGCGACGAGATGGCCCTCTTCTACCAGCCGGTCGTCAACCTGCGCTCGGGTGAGATGGACGGGCTGGAGGCGCTGGTCCGCTGGCGCCACCCCGAGCGGGGGACGCTCGACCCCGGTGAGTTCGTCTCGATCGCCGAGGACAGCGGCCTGATCGAGCCGATCGGCCGCTGGGTCCAGGAGCGGGCCTGCCGCCAGGCGCTGGAGTGGCACCACCTGCGGCCGGACTCGCGCCCACTCGACGTCGCCGTCAACCTCTCCGCCCGCCAGGTCGCCCACCGGGACCTTGCCGCCACGGTCGAGGAGGTCATCGCCCGCACCGGCCTCGACCCCGTCCACCTGCGCCTGGAGATCACCGAGAGCGTCCTCGTCGATGAGTCGGCGACCGCGATCTCGACCCTGGAAAGGCTGAACGAGCTCGGCGTCCGCCTCGTCCTCGACGACTTCGGCACCGGCTACTCCTCGCTCGCCTACCTCAACCGCTTCCCCTTCCACGCGCTGAAGATCGACCGCTCCTTCGTCGACGCGCTGGGGATCGAGCAGGAGGCGACGGCGATCGTCGAGGCGATCATCGGCATGGCCCGGGCGCTGTCGCTCGAGGTGATCGCCGAGGGTGTCGAGAGCGAGGTGCAGCTGGCCGAGCTGCGCCGGCTCGAGTGCGACTACGCCCAGGGCCACCTGTTCCACGCCGCGATGCCCGACCGCGAGGTCAGCCGGTTGATCGCCGAAGGCGCCCTCGGCTATTCGGGGATCTCGCCCGAGGGCAAGTAGCCGTTGTCGAGCAGCTCGCCGGCGCTCGGCAGCGACTCGATCAGTTCGTTGTCCCGCATCCAGCCGGCGAAGGTCGCCCACTCCTCGGGGTCCATGTAGCCGTAGGGCCGCCCCTCGGTCCGCGCCGCCAGCAGCGGCAGCGTCGCCTTCACCTCCGCCGCGGTCAGCTTCGGTTCCAGGTCCGGGTTGGCTTCGACGATCGCTCTCGTCGCGGCGCCGGGCTGCTGCACCGCCGCCTCGGTGCCGCGCTCCAGCGCGGCGAGGAAGAGGCGGAACTTCTCCGGGTTCTCCTCCAGGCTCTGCCGGCGGGCGACCAGAACCAGCTCGTCGTAGGTGGGGACGCCGAGCCGGTCGACCGGGGTGACGACGGGGGCCTTGCCGCGTTCGCGCAGGTCGACGCCCTCGACGTTGCTGAAACCGCCGAGCATCGCCTGGGCCGAGCCGCCGAGGAGGGCGGAGAGGAGGCCGAAGCCGACGTTCACCGCCTTGACGTCCTCCGGGGTCAGGTCGACCCGGGCGAGGATCGTCTTCAGGAAGGCGTCCTGATAGGGGATCCCGGCCGTCGCGACGGTCTTCCCCCTGAGGTCGGCGACGCCTTTGATGCCCGAGCTCCCGAGCCAGATCAGCGAGGTCAGCGGCCGGTTGACGAGGGCGGCGATCGCGACCACGTCGAGCCCCTGCTCGCGGGCCAGCACCACCTCGGGCTCGTAGGAGACCGCGAGGTCGGAGCGGCCGGTGGCGACCTGCTTGATCGGCAGCGAGGGATCGGAGGGGGTGGCGATGCTGACGTCCAGCCCGGCTTCCTCGAAGTAGCCGAGCTTCTCCGCCATGTAGATCCCGGCATGGTCGGGGTTGGGGTAGAAGTCGAGCGTCAGGCTGAAGCCTTCGCGCTCGCCGGTCGTCTCCTCGGACTTCTCGCCGCAGGCGGCGAGGGCCAGGGTGAGGGCGAGGACGGCGAGGGCGAGGACCCAGATCCGGTGGCGCGTCATCGCATGAGTTCTATCGCCAAGTGACGACGCGTCGCTCCGCGAGGGCGGTCAGCCCGATCAGCGCCAGCGCCAGCGCCGCGAGGACGGCGACGGTGGCGAACTGGCGGGCCACCAGGTAGTAGGCGGTGTCGGACTGGATCAGGTGGCCGAGGCCCGCGCTCGAGCCCGACCACTCGGCGAAGACGGCGCCGATCGGGGCGACGACGACGGCGATCTTGACGCCGGTGAAGAGGCTCGGCAGCGCCGCCGGCGCTTCCACCCGCCGGAACCGCTGCCAGCGGGAGGCGTCGAGGCTGCGCATCATCTTCACCGCCTCGGGGTCGACCGAGCGCAGCCCGTCGAGCGCGTTGACGGTGATCGGGAAGAAGCAGATCAGGGCGACGATCATCACCTTGGGGCCGATCCCGTAGCCGAACCAGACCACCAGGATCGGCGAGATGACGACGATCGGGATCGTCTGCGAGGCGACGATCAGCGGGTAGGCGGCATCGCGCAGGACCCGCCAGCGGTGCATGAGGACGGCGAAGCCGACGCCGACCAGGAGCGCGGCGAGGATCCCGAGCAGCATCTCGCGCAGCGTCACCCAGGCGTTTTCGGCCAGCAGGCCGCGGTTCTCCCAGAGGGAGCTGGCGACTTCGGCGGGCGAGGGGACGAGGAAGCTCTCGAGGTCGAGCGCGTCGGCGATCGCTCCCGTCGAGCAGGCGAGCTGCCAGAGGCCGAGCAGCAGGGCGATCAGCCCCAGCGGCAGCAGCCAGCGCCTCACCGCGAGCCCTCGCGCAGCGCCCGCAGCGCCTCCTCGCGGGTGGCGACGAAGGCGGGATCGGTGACCGCGGCGTCGCGGTCGGCGGCGCGCGGGGCGGGGGCGGCGAGCTCGGCGACGATCCGCGCCGGGCGCGCCGAGAGCACGGCGACGCGGTCGGAGAGGTAGAGCGCCTCCTCGACGTCGTGGGTGACGAGGACGGTGGTGCGGGGGTCGGTGCGGAGCGCGGCGGCGAGCCACTCCTGCATCTCGGCGCGGGTGATCGCGTCGAGCGAGGCGAAGGGCTCGTCCAGGGCCAGCACCGGCTTGCCGGCGATCAGGGTGCGCAGGAAGGCGACCCGCTGGCGCATTCCGCCCGAGAGCTGGTCGGGGCGAACCGCCTCGAACCCCTCGAGGCCGAAGCGCTCGAAGAGCCCGGCCGCGGCGGCGCGCGCCTGCCGCCGGCCCATCCCCTGGTTGCGCAGGGCGAGGGCGGCGTTGTCGATCGCCGAGTACCAGGGCAGCAGCAGGTCGCGTTGGGGCATGAAGGCGCAGCGCGCCAACCGCTCCTCGGCTCCGCTTGCGCCTCCCACCTCGATCGTGCCCCCGGTCGGCTCGCGCAGACCGCAGACCAGCTCCAGCAGCGTCGACTTGCCGCAGCCGGAGGGCCCGACCAGCCCGAGGACGCCGTGGGCGGGCACCTCGAGGTCGATCCCGTCGAGGGTTCGCAGCTCGGCGTAGGCGTGGTCGACGTCGCGCAGGGCGATCGCGTCGGCGAGTTCGGGTCGGCGCGGAGCGGGCGGATCCACGGTTTGAGTTCCCCGACTTTCGGGCTTCATCCTGGTATCCTGGCGCACTCCGCACTCCTGACCAAGAAGGTCAGGAAAGTCGAAATCAGTATGTGCGGATCCCCAGGAATTCAATGGACCCGGCAATCGTCCTCTTCGGATTGGGCATCGGCGTACTCGTCGGCATGACCGGCATGGGCGGAGGCTCGCTGATGACCCCGCTTCTGATCCTCATCTTCGGGATCTCTCCGACGACCGCGATCGGCACCGACATCTTCTACGCGGCGGTGACCAAGACCGTCGGCGGCTGGCGCCACCTGAAGATGAAGACGGTGAACATGGACCTGGTCAAGTGGCTGGCGCTGGGCAGCGTGCCCTCGGCGGTCGGCGGCGTCGTCCTCGTCTCCTGGCTGCAGACCCGGATCGGCGAAGCCCGCCTCGAGGAACTCGTCTACGCCGTCCTCGGCGGCACCCTGCTGATGGTCGGCGTCATCACTCTCGCCCGGGCGCTGATCCTGCGCAACCTGATCGACGAGCGGGACCGCTTCGAGGTCGAGCGCCGGCACAAAGTCGCGGCGATCGCGATCGGCGCCACCACCGGCTTCGTGATCGGGATCACCTCGGCCGGCTCCGGCACGGTGATCGCGATCCTGCTGATCGCCGTCTACCGGCTGGCGCCGAAAAAGGTCGTCGGCACCGACGTCTTCCACGCCGCGATTCTGCTCTGGGCAGCCGGCATCGCCCACTGGGTCGGCGGCAACGTCGACTTCGTCCTCGCCGGCAACATCCTCCTCGGCAGCATCCCCGGCGTGGTGATCGGCGCCTCGCTCTCGGACCGGGCACCGCAGGGTTTCCTGCGCACCGCCCTCGGCGTCGTCCTGATCGGCTCGGGGATCGTCACCGTCCAGAAGGGCGACCCTGAGGTCTGGCCGATCGCCGCTGCGATCGCCGCAATCGGCCTCGCCGCGGTCCTCTACGCGCCGCACTGGCTCAACCGCCGCCGCGAGCAGCAGCGCCGGCAAGAGGCAGACCAGGCGGCGGCACCGGCGCGGACGCTGCCCGCCGACTGATTAACTAGACACATGCGAGTTTCCGCGAAGGCCGACTACGCGGTGCGGGCCGCTGCCGAGCTTGCGGCGGCCCAGAAAGAGGAGGCGCCGGTCAAGGGCGAGCGCCTCGCCGACGCCCAGGACATCCCCCTCCAGTTCCTCGAGCACATCCTGCTGGAGCTCAAGCACCACGGCATCGTCCGCGCCCGGCGCGGGGCCAAGGGCGGCTACTGGCTGGCGCGCCCGGCCGACGAGGTGACCGTGGCCGAGATCGTCCGCGCCGTCGAGGGCCCCATCGCCCACGTCCAGTCGACCCCGCCCGAGGACATCGAGTACCGCGGGAACGCCGAGCACCTGCAGGCGGTCTGGATCGCCGTCCGCGCCAGCCTCCGCACCGTGCTCGAGGGGGTCACCCTGGCCGACCTCGTCTCCGGCGAGCTGCCAACCGTCGTCGGCGAGCTCACCTCGTCGAAAGACGCCTGGGTCGCGCGCTAGCCGGCAATCGCGACGCCGGGGAGACCTTCGAAGCCGCCCTGGTCAGAGCTCAGGATCTGCCTCTCATTGGCTCGGGCGGTTGCGGCGATGATGAGGTCATGGGTCCCAGGCGGCGTCCCTTCCCGCCGAACGTGGGCCAGCAGCGCGGCGTGCGCCTCGGCCACGGCCAGGTCATAGACCTCGATCGAGACCGCACTGAGCACCGCGGCGACGAAGCGCTCGCGTTTCTCCCGCCGCCGCCCTTTCGCCATCTGAACGCCGACCTTCAGCTCGGCCACGGTGATCGCCGCGATTGCGACGTCGTCAGCGTCGTCGATCGCATCGCCCAGCGAACCGCCGCGCTCGGCATCGATCAACACCGTGGTATCGAGGATCAATCGCGCCAGGGGTCCGTCACAGGCTCTAGGCCCTCGCGAAGCACCAGCAGCTCGTCCGCCCACGCGCTGTCGGGCGGATTGGCGCGAAGTGCCTCCTTGAGGGTCTTCCCAGTTCCCCCGCTGGCGGGGCCGATGGTCGCCACGGCACGACCGTGGCGGACGACGACGAAGGACTCCCCGCCGCGCTCCACCTCGTCCAAGACCTCCGAGAACCGGCGAGACGCATCGGTCGCACTGAGCTGCTTCACGAAATCAGACTGTCAGATTTTGCTCGGCTGTCATGCGCTTTCCTCCACCGGTGCCGGCACCAGGTCGAAGTCGCGGCCGAGCCGCAGCTCGCTGTAGCGCTTGGTCCAGTCGTCGTTGATCCGGTCGGACTGGCGCTTCATCCGCGGCTCGAACTCGAAGTCCTCGGGAGGGGAGAGGTCGAGGCGCTCCAGCAGGTTGAGGGTGCTGGTCTCGTAGGCGGCGGCGAAGTTCTCGTAGAGCACGAGGACCGGCTTGATCCCGGAGTGCTCGAAGAAGGCGTCCCAGGAGGCCTCTTCGATCATCAGCCCTTCGAGCAGGTGGTCGATCGCCCGGTAGTGGAAGCGCAGCTGCGGCCGGTGCTCCTCGATGAAGCTGCGGTAGGGGGGAGAGCCGTCCTCCTCGACCGTGGCCGCCTTGGCGTTGGCCTGGTCCTCGCGCCAGGTCGCCGTCTGCACCGCCTTCCAGAGCGAGACCGCCTGCCGCACCTTGTTGGCGCGGACGACGCGGACGAAGGTCAGGTCGGGGAAGACCGACGGCATCAGCTCCGCCAGCGGCACGTCGCGGCAGGCGGGGATGTTGCGCAGCAGGCTGACGAACTCGCCGAAGTAGCCCCACATCAGCTTGGCGCCGAAGACGCCGTTGTCGGTGGTCCCGGTCTCGAACGCCCACTCGAGGTAGCGGTCGTAGGCGGCCCGGCTCCAGAGGGGGGAGCGGGGCTGGGGGTCGGAGCCGACGCTGCGCTCGCCGAGGTGGTCGCGGATCGACTGGTCCTCGACCCCGAGGAAGTATTCCTCCGGGCGCCGCGGCCGGCCCGAGTGGCGCAGCGCCTCGAAGTACTCCTCGGGACGGCCGGCGACGCCGGTTTCCTCGAGGGCGTGGCAGACGAGGGTGCTGCCGCTGCGGGGGGTGGCGCAGACGAGGTAGGAGCGATCGGGTTGCATCTCTTTCCTAACTATCCTTATCAAGAAACAAGTAAACAGGGGCGGGTCGGTAACCTGAAGGACGGTGCGCCCACCCAACATCCTCTACATCCACTCGCACGACACCGGTCGCTGGGTCCAGCCCTACGGGTTCCAGGTCCCGACCCCCAACATCCAGATGCTGGCCGACCAGGGGGTGCTGTTCCGCGAGGCCTTCTGCGCCGCGCCGACCTGCTCGGGCAGCCGCGCCAGCCTCCTCACCGGGCTCTACTGCCACAACAACGGCATGTTCGGGCTCGCCCACCGCGGCTGGAAGCTGAACGACTACGACCAGCACTGGGTCCACACCCTGCGGGGGAGCGGCTACCGCTCGATCCTGATCGGCGAGCAGCACATCTCCCTCGACCCCGGCGCGATCGGCTACGACGAGGTCGTCCCGGTCGGCCAGAACCACGCGTCCCACGTGGCGCCGCTGACGATCCAGACGCTGCGCGAGTCGCCGGCCGAGCCCTGGTTCATGTCGGTCGGCTTCTTCGAGACGCACCGCGAATTCGCCGCCCCGACCTCGGTCCGCGACACGCTCTACTCCCAGCCCCCGCCGAACCTGCCGGACACGGTGACGACCCGCCGCGACATGGCCGAGTTCAAGGCCAGCGCCCGCTCGCTCGACCAGGGGATCGGCGCCGTCCTCCACGCGTTGCACGACTACGGCCTGGTCGAGAACACCGTCGTCATCTGCACCACCGACCACGGCATCGCCTTCCCCGGCGCCAAGGCGACCCTCTTCGACCGCGGCACCGGCGTGATGCTGATCGTCCGCGGCCCGGGCTTCAATCCCGGCAAGGTGATCGACGCGCCGGTCAGCCATCTCGACGTCTTCCCGACCCTCTGCGACCTCTCCGGCGCCGAGCACCCCGAGTGGCTGCAGGGCACCTCGCTGATGCCGCTGGTGCGGGGGGAGGTCGACCGCCTCCACGACGCGATCTTCTCCGAGACGACCTACCACGCCGCCTACCAGCCCCACCGGGCGATCCGGACCGAGCGTTGGAAGTACATAAGGCGATTTGACGAATACCCGCATCCGGTCCTGGCTAACTGCGACGACAGCGGCACCAAGGAGCTGCTGGTCGAGGCGGGGTGGGGCGCCCAGGAGGTCCCCGAGGAGCAGCTCTACGACCTGGTGCTCGACCCGCAGGAGGGCCGCAACCTCGCCTACGACCCGGCGCGTGCCGAGGTCGCGGCCGAGCTGCGGGAGCGGCTCGAGAACTGGATGCGGGAGACCGAGGACCCGCTGCTTGAGGGCCCGGTGGCGCCGCCCGAGGGGGCGATAGTCAACGAGCAGTGGCAGGTCTCGCCCGACGACCCGGTGCGGATCGTCAAGGCCGACTCCACGGCCGCTCCATCCAGGTGAGGCAGGTCCAGCCGGGGATCGGCTGACCGAGCGGGTCGCGGCTCTCGCCGTGGGCGAAGGTGCTGAGCCCGCAGTTGTGCGAGCCGAGGTTCCAGAGCCCGGCCGCCATCGGCGCCTCGAAGCGCTCGCCGAGGATCGAGTCGAGGAGGAAGAAACGGGCGAAGATGCCGTGCGTGACCAGCAGCGGCCGCTCGCCCGCCTCGCCGCGCTCGAGCTCGGCCTTCAGCCGCCGCACCCGCTCGACAGCCTGCTCGAAGGTCTCGCCCGAGGTCAGCTCGCCCGTGTAGTCGATCTCCTCCGGGTCGAGGCCGAGGGGCTCCGCCACCGCCGCGGCGGTTTCGCGGGCGCGCCGCAGCGGGCTGGTCATCAGGCGCGTCACTCCGTGCTCGGCGAGGGCGACCCCGGCCGCCCGCGCCTGCTCGCGGCCCTTCTCGGTCAGCAGGTCGCTCTCCGAATGGGCCTCCGGCTCGCCGCTCCGATTGGCGTTGTGGACCGACTCGCCGTGGCGGAGCAGGAGCGCCCTCATTCGGCCGCCGGGGCGGCGCCGGCCACCACGTTGACGAAGTTCTCCAGGTGCTTGGTCGTCCAGCACTCGAAGGCGCCGTCGCAGTGCCGCTCGTAGGCGGCCATCACCGAGTCGCCGTAGTTCCAGTAGAGCTTCGGCTCGGGGTTGAGCCAGAACAGGCGTCCAGCCCTTTCGGCGATCTGGGCGAAGACCTCGGCGTGCGGCTCGCGGCCGTTGGTGCGGGCGTCGCCGAGGACGATCACGGTCGAGCGCGGGTCGAGGTCTTCGGAGATCTCGGTCAGGAACTCGAGCCAGACCCGGCCGTAGTCGGTGTAGCCGGAGATGTCGGCGACGCCGCCCTCGCTGGAGATCTTCTGGGCGATGACGGCGAAGTCGCGCTCGTGCTCGAAGACGTCGGTCACCTCGCTGATCCGCTCGATGAAGACGAAGCTGCGCAGCTTGCGGAACGAGTCGTGGAGGGCGTGGAGGACGGAGAGGAAGAAGACGCTGGCCGAGGTGACCGAGGTCGAGACGTCGCAGAGCACGTAGATCTCCGGCCGCCGCGGTCGCTTCGGCCGGTATCGCAGCCGCAGCGGCACGCCGCCGGTCTCCAGCGAGGCGCGCATCGTCCGCCGCACGTCGACGTGCCGTCCCTTCTTCCGTCCCCGCTGCTCGTGGCCGAGGGTCGCCAGCCGGCGCTTCATCTGCGAGACGGCGCGGTGGACCGCGGCCAGGTCCTGGGTCGGGCTGGTCGGCAGCGCCCGGTCCAGCTCGGCCAGCGGGCGGGAGGGGGGAAGGGTCTCGGTGCGCTCGATCAGGTCGCGCTCCAGCTCGCGGCGCAGGTGGCGCTCGAACCCGGTCAGCTGGTCGCGGTCGATCGGCGGCCGCTCGCCGCCGTCGGCGGTCGGCGGCTGGCTGCCGGCGGTCAGCCCGAGGGTGCGGCGGATGCGCTGGACGTCGACCCCGACCACGCCGGAGCCCTCGCTGCGGCCGAAGGCGGCGATCGCCAGCCGCGCCAGGTCGCGCATCGCATCCTCGTCGCCGGCCGCCATCGCCTCGCGGATCGCCTCCGAGAGCTCGTCCATGTCGAAGCGCTCGCCGTCGCCGGCCGGCGGGGCGCCCTCGGCGTGCTCGGTGACGCCGCGCTGGACCGCCTCGGCCTCGGCGTTGCGGAAGAAGTAGCGGTCGAAGAGCAGCTCGAAGACGCGGCGGTCGTCCTGGGACTTGGCGATCGTCGTCGCCAGCGCCTCGCGGAAGTCGGCGCGCGAGGTCCAGTCGACGTGGCCGAGAGCGGCGAAGGCGTCGAGCAGCTCCGAGGTCCCGACCGCGACGCCCTCGCCGCGCAGCTCCTCGCAGAAGCCGAGCAGCTTCGCCGCCATCCCCGGCGGCCCGGCGTCAGCCCTCGGTCCGTAGGGGGTCGGCAAGTTTCACCCCGACCCGCTCGGCCACCAGGTCGATGTCGGTGCGGTGCTTGACGATGATCGACATCGACTGCGTGAAGGTCTCCTGGTCGATGTCCTCCGCGCCCATCAGCAGCAGGGTGCGGGCCCAGTCGATCGACTCGGCGATCGAGGGCGGCTTCTTCAGGTCGAGCCCGCGGACCATGCGGATCACCTCGACCAGCTTGCGGGCGAGGGTCTCAGGGAGGTCGGGGGTGTGGAGGCGGACGATTTCCATCTCGCGCTCGAGCTCGGGGTAGTCGAGCCAGAGGTAGAGGCAGCGTCGCTTCAGCGCCTCGGTCAGCTCGCGCGAGTCGTTCGAGGTGAGGACGACGATCGGCATCGTCGTCGCCTCGATCCGCCCCAGCTCGGGGATCGTGATCTGGAAGTCGGAGAGGAGCTCGAGCAGCATCGCCTCGAACTCCTGGTCGGTCTTGTCGATCTCGTCGATCAGCAGCACCACCGGCTCGGGGCTGGCGATCGCCTGCATCAGCGGCCGCTCGAGCAGGAACTCGCTGCTGAAGATGTCCTCCTGGACGTCGCCCCAGCCGGCCTCGCCGCCGGCCTGGATCCGCAGCAGCTGCTTGCGGTAGTTCCACTCGTACATCGCCTTCGCCTCGTCGAGGCCCTCGTAGCACTGCAGCCGCACCAGCTCGCGGCCGGTTGCGCGGGAGAGCGCCTTGGCCAGCTCGGTCTTGCCGACCCCGGCGGGGCCCTCGACCAGGACCGGCTTGCCCAGCTTCTGGGCGAGGAAGGAGACCAGCGCGGCCGGCTCGTCGGCCAGGTAGCCGACCTCGCCCAGCGACTGCTTCACCTCTGCGACGGAGCCTTCGGCCATGGCCGCGATGATAATCCCGGCCAGTGCTCGACCTCGTGCCGACCCTCCCCGCCCTGCTCCCGCACAGCCCGACGCCCTACATCACCCTGATGCTGGCCGGGTTCGCGATCGGGATCCTCGGCCACCTCACCCGCGCCCGCTGGCTCGTCGCCGCCGGCGTGATCCTGATCTTCCTCGGGGCGCTGCTCTTCCCCTTCCTCGCCAACGTCACCACCGAAGACCGCCCGCCGCCGATCGAGGAATCGCGCGGCGGCAGCGGCGAATGACGGCGTTCGCCCTCGGGACGGATATGCCGGTAAAAGGACGAACGCCGGGTAGCTTTCGGCTGTGGGACGCCTCGACGAAGCCGACCTTTCGCTGAAGCTCAGCCGCGAGGAGGAAGAACGCGGACTGAAGGAGGAGGGCAGGCGGCTGGCGCAGCTGCGGCTGACGCTCGGCGGCCTGATCGGCGATTGCCGGCTCGGTCCGCCGCTGGTCGTCGTCTTCGAGGGCTGGGACGCCTCCGGGAAGGGCGGCGCGATCAAGCGGTTGGTGGCGCCGCTGGATCCGCGGCACGTCCGCGTCTCCCAGTTCGCCGCTCCCACCCCCGACGAGAAGCGGCACCACTTCCTCGGCCGCTTCTGGCCGGCGCTGCCCGGCTGGGGCGGGATGACTGTCTTCGACCGCTCCTGGTACGGGAGGGTGCTGGTCGAGCGGGTCGAGGGGCTCGCCGATCGCGAGCAGTGGGGCCGCGCCTACGGGGAGATCTGCGATTTCGAGCGGACGCTCGCCGACGAGGGGGCGATCGTCGTCAAGCTCTGGATGCACGTCTCGTCGCAGGAGCAGCTCCGGCGCTTCGAAGCACGCGACGCGGATCCGCTGAAGTCCTGGAAGCTGACCGACGAGGACTGGCGCAACCGCGACAAGCGGCCCGCGTACGAGGAGGCGGTGGAGGAGATGCTGGCGCGAACCGACCAGCCGCACGCGCGGTGGCACGTCGTCTCCGGCGAGTCGAAGCGGTACGCACGGGTCGAAGTAATTCGACTGGTCCGCCAGGAAATCGAGCGTGGAATGGAACGCGCCGGGCAAGAACCGCCGCCGCCGCCCTAGAATCTCCGTCGGCCCTGTTCTCGATCGCGAGGAGTCCCTTCCGTTGACCCGTTTCCGAATTCTTGCGCTGGTCGCCATATTCGCCGCCATGGCGAGCGTCTTCGCCGCCTGCGGCGACAGCGACGACAGCAGCAGCAGCAGCGGCGAAGACCCGCAGAAGGTCATCGAAGACGCCGGCCTCGAAGGCGTGAAGAGCGGCGTGCTCGACCTCTCGCTGCACGTCACCGCCGAAGGCGAGGACGGGGGGGATGTCGAAGTCAGCCTCGCGGGCCCGTTCGAAGCCGGCGCCAAGGGCGAACTGCCGCAGCTGGAAATGACCGCCGAAGCGAGCGGTACGGCCGGGGACGAAGATCTCGACTTCGACGGTGGGCTGACGATGCTGACCGACCGCGCCTTCATCGAGTACGAAGGCAGCAACTACGAAATCGACCCGACCACCTTCGGCTTCGTCAAGTCGTCGATCGAACAGGCCCAGCAGCAGGAAGGCTCCGAAAGCGGCGACATCACCGCCTGCCAGAAGGCGGCCGAAGGGATCAAGTTCAGCCAGTTCGCCGAAGAACTGACCAACGAAGGCAGCGTCGACGTCGACGGTACGCCGACCACGAAGGTGAGCGGCGACGTCGACATCTCCGGGGGAATCGACGCCCTCATCCAGCTGACCGAAGACCCCGCCTGCAGCTCGCAGCTGGAGGCGGCCGGCCCGCTGCCGCTCGACGAACTCGAAGAAGCGCGGGGCGAAGTCTCCAAGGCGGTCAAAGAGGCGCACATCGACCTCTACGTCGGCGACGACGACATCGTCCGCAGGGTCGCGGTCGAACTGACCGTCCAGCCGCCCAACGCCGGCGACGAAAAAGTCGAACTGGAGCTGGAGATGACGCTCAGCGGCGTGAACGAGGAGCAGAGCTTCTCCACCCCGTCCGACACGAAGCCGCTGGAAGCGCTCTTCAAAGACACCGGGATCGATCCGCTGGAGATCGGGAAACTGCTCGAAGGCGGAATCGGCGGCCTGCTGGAAGGAGCCGGCGACAGCCTCGGCGGGTCTTTCTCCGGCGGCTCCGGCAGCTCCGGCGGCGCTGACGACAGCTCCCGCCAGGAATACACCGAATGCCTGCAGGGGGCCGACACCCCGGCCGACCTGCAGAAGTGCGCGAGCCTGCTCAAGTAGACAGCCGGCTCACGCGATCGTGAACCAGGGTAGGCCCAGCCTCGACGCGTCCTTCTTTCGGACGCCGATGGGCTGGCCCTACCTGCTCACGCCGCTGATCCCGCTCGCGGTCGTCCTCGAGCTGACGCACGCGCCGGCGACGATCGTCTTCGCCGCCTCGGCGCTGGGGATCGTGCCGACGGCGGCGTTGATGGGGCGCGCCACCGAGGAGCTGGCGGCACGCTCGGGTCCGGGGATCGGCGGCCTGCTGAACGTCACCTTCGGCAACGCGCCGGAGCTGATCATCGCCCTCTTCGCCCTCGGCCAGGGTCTGCAGGAGGTCGTCAAGGCCTCGATCGTCGGCTCGATCATCGGCAACATGCTGCTCGTCCTCGGCGCGGCGATGCTGGCCGGCGGCATCGGCCGCGACAAGCAGAGCTTCAGCCGCACCAGCGCCAGCATCCAGACGACGATGCTGATGCTGGCCGGCGCGGCGCTGATCATGCCGGCGATCTTCGAGCTGGTCGAGGGCAAGGGCCTGCCGCAGCCCGGGGCGGAGTCGATCCACTACGGCGGCACCGTCGAGCACCTCTCGCTGGCGGTCGCGATCGTCCTGATGGCCACCTACGTGATCGGCCTCTTCTTCTCGCTGAAGACGCACCGCGACCTCTTCAACCCCGAGTACGAGGAGGAAGACACCTGGGGCTGGTCGACCCGCACCGCGGTGATCGCGCTGGCGATCGCCGGCGTCTTCGTCGGGGTGATGTCGGAGGTCCTGGTCGGCTCGATCACCGAGGCCTCCGAGTCGGTCGGGCTCTCGGAGTTCTTCATCGGGGTGATCGTCGTCGCGATCGTCGGCAACGCCGCCGAGCACTGGGTCGCGGTCCTGGTCGCGATGAAGGACAAGATGGACCTGGCGGTCAACATCGCGATCGGCTCCAGCGCCCAGATCGCCCTCTTCGTCGCGCCGGTGCTGGTCCTCGCCTCGTTCTTCATCGGGCCCTACCCGCTGGCGCTTGTCTTCAACGGCTTCGAGCTGGGGGCGATCCTGCTGGCGATTCTGATCGGCAACCAGGTGACCAGCGACGGCGAGTCGACCTGGTTCGAGGGCGTGCAGCTCCTCGCGGTCTACTTCGTCTTCGGGCTGGCGTTCTACTTCGCCTGATCCGGATCGCCGGGTTCGGGTAGATAGCCTGCTCCGATGGAAGTCCTCCTCCTGCTGGTCAGCTTCGCCATCGTCCTCACCGGCGCGCTGATCTTCACCAACGCCGTCGAGTGGATCGGCCACCGCCTCGAGGTCGGCGTGGGAGCCGTGGGCAGCATCCTCGCCGCGGTCGGCACCGCGATGCCGGAGACGCTGATCGCGATCGTCGCCCTGCTGGGCGTCAAGGAGGGCTCCGAAGACATCGCGATCGGGGCGATCGTCGGGGCGCCGTTCCTCCTCGCGACCCTGGCGATGGGGCTGGTCGGCCTCTTCGCCTACCTCTATCGCGACAAACGCGACCAGGGCGTGCAGCTGAACGTCCACCGGCCGACGCTCGAGCGCGACCTCGTCTTCTTCCTCGCCCTGTTCACGCTCGCCGGGCTGCTGGCCTGGGGGCCGCCGGCGGCGGTCCGGATCCCGGTCGGGATCGCGTTCCTGCTCGCCTACGCCTTCTACATCCGCCTCACCCTGCGGGGCGGGGGAGAGGTGCAGAGCGAAGAGTCGCTCAACCCCCTGATCTTCGAGCGGCGCGCCGAACGCCGCGAAGACCCGGCGCTGGCCCTGTGCGTGATCCAGCTCCTGGTCGGGCTGGGGGCGATGGTCGGCGGTGCCCATCTCTTCGTCGAGGAGCTGCTCCACATCGCCGAGAGCATCGGCGTCGACGCCCTGGTCCTGGCCCTGATCCTGGCGCCGCTGGCGACCGAGCTGCCCGAGAAGGTGAACAGCTTCTTCTGGGTGCGGGAAGGCAAGGACGCCCTGGCGCTGGGCAACATCACCGGGGCGATGGTCTTCCAGTCGATGATCCCGGTCGGAATCGGCCTGATCTTCACCGACTGGGACCTGAGCGGGACCGCGATCCTCTCGATCGGCCTCGGCCTCGCCGGCGGCCTTCTCGCCTACGAGAGCCTGCACCTCGCGAGGCGCTTCAAACTGCCGGCCGTGATCGGCTGGTTCGCGCTCTACACGGCCTTCATCGTCGCCGTGGTCGTCAGCGCTTGACCCGAGGGTCGCTTCAGGCGGAGAGCTCGCCGAGCGCCTTCAGCACCAGGTCGTCGTGCTTTTTCGGCTGCACCTTGGGAAAGACCCTGGCGATCTTCCCCTTCGGGTCGATGATGAAGGTCGCGCGGGCGACACCCATGTACTTGCGGCCGTACATCGACTTCTCTACCCAGGCACCGTACTTCTCGGCGACCGCGTGGTCGGCGTCGGCGAGCAGGGTGAAGCCGAGGTCGTACTTGCCGGCGAACTTGTCGATCGCCTCGACCTCGTCGGGGGAGACCCCGATCACCTTCGCCCCGGCGGCGGCGTAGTCGGCGCCGCGGTCGCGGACGCCGCAGGCTTGGGTCGTGCAGCCGGGGGTATCGGCCCGCGGGTAGAAGTAGAGGACGACGGTCTCGCCGCGCAGGGCCTTGAGCTCGACCGTCTCGCCGTTCTGGTCCGGAAGCGCGAAGTCCGGCGCCTTGTCCCCCTCGGAGAGCACCGCGCTACTCCTCGGGCTCGGGGTCGGGCTCGGGTCGCTCCTCTTCCTCTTCGAGGTCGTCTTCGCTCGCTTCGAGCGCGCCGGCGGGAAGGGAGTCCCCCTGGTTGCGGGCCTCGAAGGCCTCCAGGGCGCGGTCGCGTCCTTCCTCGTCGACCGCCACGTCGTCGGAGACCCGGACCCACTCGGCGCCCCCGTAGCCCTCGAGACTCTCGAAGACCTCCTGGTCGGCCGAGGCCGAGTCGTCGACCACGACCACGACCTCGGTCTGAGGATTGAAGTAGGTGCCCGGCTGGACGAGCATCTCCTCGACTTCGTAGAGGCTTTCCTCCGCTCCTGCCATTCAGGGCGATCCTACGAGATCGTCCAGCTGCCGCTCGGTCTCGGCCTCGACGTCGACCGGCTCGAGGCCTTCGCGGAGGCGGCGTTCGTTGCGGGCGACGACCAGCTGGCGCACCTCGGCCCGCAGCTCGGCGTCCATGGCGGCGGAACCGCGTGGGCGCTCGGCAACCGCCAGCAGGCGCTCGGTCTCCGCCTCGACGTCCAGCGGCGGCTCTCCGCGCCGCTCCCGCCGCTGCGATTTCGCCTCCAGCATCTGGCGCACCTCGGCGGCCTGGATCGCTGGGTCGACCGCTTGCTCGGGGCCGAAGCCGGAGCGCTTATGCGGGCGATCGTCGAGGATCGCGAACGGCCCGCCGCCCATCGTCTCCCAGCCACCGGCGACCCGCTTCAGGAGCAGGCCGATCAGCGGCGCGGCCAAGCCGGTGAAGGCAAGCACCGTCGCGCCTTTCTGGAGCGCGGTGAGGGCCATCGGCAGATCCATCGTCCAAGGGTAAAGGCCGTCCGGTAACCTTGAGGACCGGTTGACTGACCAGTCAATCGGTGGAACGTCAGCCTCCCCGCCGGCGCTCCCGCAAACTTCAGAGAACCCGAAGAAAAAGGAGCCCCGACCGGTGGTCGACTTCACCCTCACTGACGAGCAGAAGGACCTGCGCGAGCTGGCTCACAGCTTCGCCGAGAAAGACATGCGCAAGGTCGCATGGGAGTACGACGTCGACGGCACCTGGCCGCAGGACGTGATCGAGAAGGCTTGGGAGGTCGGGTTGATGAACACCCACATCCCCGAGGCCTACGGCGGTCCCGGCCTCGACTACCTCTCCGGCTGCCTGATCGAGGAGGAGTTCGGCTGGGGCTGCTCCGGCATCGGCACCTCGCTGGCCGCCAACGGCCTCGCCTCGGCCCCGATCACCCTCGGCGGCTCCGAGGAGACGAAGAAGAAGTACCTGGGGATGCTGTCCGAAGCCCCCAAGCTCTGCTCCTTCGGCCTCACCGAGCCTGACGCCGGCTCCGACGTCAGTGGCATGAAGACCAAGGCCGTGAAGAAGGGCGACAAGTACGTCGTCAGCGGCTCCAAGTGCTTCATCACCAATGGCACCTACGCCGACTACTTCACCGTCTTCGCCAAGACCGACCCCGAGGCCGGCCACCGCGGCATCAGCGCCTTCGTCGTCGACGCCGACCTCCCCGGGGTCTCGGTCGACAAGAAGGAGGACAAGATGGGTCAGCGGGCCTCCAACACCGCGACCATCTCCTTCGACGAAGTCGAGATCCCGGCCGAGAACCTCCTCGCCGAGGAAAACAAGGGCTTCAAACTGGCGATGATGACCCTCGACCGGACCCGCCCCGGCGTCTCGGCGATGGCCGTCGGCATCGCCCGCGCCGCCCTCGAGTACGCCACCGACTACTCCAAAGAAAGGGTCCAGTTCGGCGTCCCGATCGCGATGCACCAGGCGATCCAGTTCATGATCGCCGACATGGCGACCAAGGTCGAGGCCGCCCGCCTGCTGACCTGGAACTCGGCGTTCCTGCTGGACCAGGGCGTCCGCAACTCGAAGATCTCCTCGATGGCCAAGCGCTTCGCCGCCGACTCGGCGATGGAGGTCACCACCGACGCCGTCCAGGTGTACGGCGGCTACGGCTTCATCAAGGAGTACCCCGTCGAGAAACTGATGCGGGACGCGAAGATCATGCAGCTCTACGAGGGCACCAGCCAGATCCAGCGCCTGGTGATCGCCAAAGAAGTGCTGCTCCCGCGCCAGGAAGTCGCAGCGCCGGACGCCAAGGCCCAGGCCTCCGAGCAGAGCCAGTCCGAGCAGGCCGCCGCATCGGTCTAGTCCGAGGCTAGCCGTATCGAAAGCCGCCGGCCCACGGGCCGGCGGCTTTTTTCTTGCCGAAATAGCGGCTGGAAGGGGGGAGAACTCGGCCGCTCCGGTCATTTGCACCGCTATGCGGAACAAATGGCCGGCTCCTATGCCCACCGGGCAGGGGAACCTCGCGGAACTCGCAGGGCGCCAGCACGGTGTCGTCTCCATCCGGCAGCTCACCGGACCGCTTGCCTACTCGCGAAGTGCTGTCTACCGCGCCGTCGAGTCCGGTCGGCTGCACCGACTCCATCCCGGGGTCTACGCCGTGGGTCACACCCACCTGTCTGCGCACGGCCACTGCTTGGCAGCTGTTCTTGCCTGTGGACCCGATTCCCTCCTCAGCCACGTGTCGGCGGCGTGGCTCTGGGGCCTGACGAAAACCTCCCCCTTACCTGCTTCTGTGTGTACTCCGCTCCATCGCAGGCGCCGACCTCCTCTCCGACTTCACGAAGCACGGTCCCTTGCCTCCGAGGACCGAGCGCTGCGAGAGGGGATCCCGGTTACGGCGCTGCCCCGCACCCTGCTCGACCTTGCCGCGACCGTTCGCTTCGACTGGCTGGAGAGGACGGTCGAGCGCTCGGAAGAGCTGAGGCTCTTCGATCTGCGGGCGGTCGAGGATCTGCTCGGTCGGACGGTCGGGCACCACGGGCACAAGCGGCTTCGCCGGGCGATCGCGCTCTACGAACCGACCAGCTTCACCCGCTCGGGGCTGGAGAAGAGGTGGCTGCAACTGGTTCTCGCGGCCGGCCTGCCGCAGCCGCGCATGAACTACGTCGAGCAGGGGTTCGAGCTCGACTGCTACTGGCCCGAGTACCGGTTCGTGGTCGAACTCGACGTCTTCGAGACGCACGGAACGCGAGCTGCCTTCGAGCGCGACCGCATACGGCAGGAGGACCTGCTGCTGGCCGGAATCGGGATGACCCGGGTGACCGGCCCGCGACTCGAGCGCGAACCGGACGAGGTGATCCGGCGCGTCGCCCGCCTGCTCAGCGAGCGGGCGCCGTATCGCGCTTCTTCGAAGCCTTGAGGCGCGCGATTTTGTCGAGCTCGACCTTGCGCAGACGGATCGCCTCGGGGGTGATTTCGACGCACTCGTCCTCGCGGACGAACTCGAGCGAACCTTCGAGGGAAAGGCGGGTGGCCGGTGCCAACCGCACCAGGACGTCGGCGCTGGCGGCGCGCATGTTGGTCTGCTGTTTGGCCTTCGTGGGGTTGACGTCGAGGTCCTCTGAACGCGCGTTCTCGCCGACGATCATCCCTTCGTAGACCTCCTCGCCCGACCCGACGAACAGCCGGCCGCGGTCCTGCAGGCTCATCAGCGAGTAGCCAGCGGTCTGCCCCCGCCGGTCGGAGACCAGGGAGCCGGTCTGGCGGGTGCGGAGCTCGCCCGCCCACGGCTCCCAGCGGTCGAAGACGTGGTGCAGCAGGCCGCTGCCGCGGGTGACGGTGAGGAACTCGGTGCGGAACCCGATCAGCCCGCGCGCCGGCACCAGGTACTCCATCCGCACCCACCCGGTCGAGTGGTTGACCATCTGCTCGAGCCGCCCCTTGCGCCCGGCCAGCATCTGGGTGACGTCGCCGACGTGCTCCTCGGGGACGTCGATCGCCAGCCGCTCGACCGGCTCGTGCATCTTGCCTTCGATCTCGCGCGTCACCACCTGCGGCTGCCCGGCGGTCAGCTCGTAGCCCTCGCGCCGCATGATCTCCAGCAGCACGACCAGCTGCAGCTCGCCACGCCCCTGCACCTCCCAGGCATCGGGCCGTTCGGTGTCGTTGACCCGCAGCGAGACGTTGCCGACCAGCTCGGCGTCGAGGCGCGAGCGGATCTGCCGCGCGGTCAGCTTGTCGCCGCCCTGGGTGCCCGCCAGCGGCGAGGTGTTGATCCCGATCACGACCGAGAGCGAGGGCTCGTCGACGGTGATCACCGGCAGCGGCCGGGGATCCTCCGGGTCGGCCAACGTCTCGCCGATCGTCACCTCTTCGATCCCGGCGACGGCGATGATTTCGCCCGGCCCCGCCTCCTCGGCGGCGACCCGATCCAGCCCCTGGGTCACGTAGAGCTCGGAGGCCGCGGCGCGCGCGACGCTGCCGTCGGCCCGGCACCAGGCGATCTGCTGCCCGGCGCGGATCGTCCCCTGGTGGACGCGGCAGATCGCCAGCCGACCGACGTAGGGGGAGGCGTCGAGGTTGGTGACGTGCGCCTGCAGCGGCGCCTCGGGGTCGTACTGCGGCGCCGGGATCTTCTCCAGCATCAGGTCGAGCAGGGGCGTCAGGTTCTCGCCCTCGACGCCCTCTTCGAGCGCCGCCCAGCCGTCCTTGGCGTTGGTGTAGACGATCGGGAAGTCGATCTGGTCGGAGTCCGCGTCGAGGTCGATGAAGAGCTCGTAGACCTCGTCGACGACCTCGGCGATCCGCGCGTCGGGCCGGTCCACCTTGTTGACGACGAGGACGATCGGCAGCTTCCGCTCCAGCGCCTTGCGCAGGACGAAGCGGGTCTGCGGCAGCGGCCCCTCGCTGGCGTCGACCAGCAGCAGCGCCCCGTCGACCATCGTCAGCGCCCGCTCCACCTCGCCGCCGAAGTCGGCGTGCCCCGGCGTGTCGACGATGTTCAGCTTCACGTCGCCGTAGGTGACGGCGGTGTTCTTGGCGAGGATCGTGATCCCCTTCTCCCGCTCCAGGTCCATCGAGTCCATCACCCGCTCGGCGACGTCCTGGCCCTTGCGGAAGGTGCCGGTCTGCCACAGCATCGCGTCGACCAGCGTCGTCTTGCCGTGGTCGACGTGGGCGATGATCGCGACGTTGCGGAGGGTCTCTCGGGCGGTGCTCATGGGCGAGGGAGGAGGGTAGGGGACGAGCCGAGTCGGCTCTTACCAAGACGAAGCCCGCCTGGCGGCGGGCTTCGGACTGCTGGAAGCGTTGAGCGAGACTACTGCTGCTGAACGCTCGCGGCGGCCGGGCCTTTGGGGCCTTCTTCGGACTCGTAGCTCACCTTGGCGCCCTCGGTCAGGGACTTGAAGCCCTCGCCCAGGATCGCGCTGTGATGAACGAAGACGTCCTTCGAGCCGTCGTCGGGCGTGATGAACCCGTAGCCCTTGTCGTCGCTGAACCACTTGACAGTTCCAGTCGGCATGCATTGCCTCCACTTCATGTGCTGCGAACGCGGAGGATGCAAAAGCAACGACTGCGAGCGCTACGCACAACTTTCGCCGGTTCCACCGGCCTTAACGGTGAGGACCGTAGCAGGATCGCCGCCCGGCATCGCGCCGAACTGGGGTTTACTCCAGTCCCTCCATGCCGATACAGATACGAGCGATGTTTCCGGGTTCGCGAGCCAACGGGGTGCCGCGGGTGGCTGCGACCGCATCCGTCCTGCTTGCCCTGCTGCCGGCCGCCGCCGGCGCCCAGCTCCCGGAGGCCAAGGACGGGGGACCGCTGTCGCCGCCGCTCGCGGAGCTGGCGAGCCCGGCGCTCGCCGCCAAGCCGCTCGCCGCCCAGGCCCGTCAGCTCGGCCTGCCGATCGACGGCCCCGGCAGCCTGCTCCGCGACGGGGGGCGGGTCCTGGTCGCCGCCCGGCTCTCGCCCGCCGCCGCCGGTCCGCTGGCGGCCGTACGCGAGGCGGGCGCCCGCGTCCTCAGCGCCGACCCGCAAACCAGGACCGCGACCCTGTCGGTGGCGCCGTCGCGCCTTCCCGACCTTGCCGCCGCTGCCGGGGTCAGGTCGGTCTGGCAGCTGCGGGCGCCGCTCGTCCGCACCCCCGAAGGCCAGTGCGAGGGAGGCGCCGCGATCTCGGAGGGCCTCGCCCAGCTCCAGGTCGACGACGCGCGCGCGTCCTTCGAGCTGCGCGGCCTGGGCCAGACCGTCGGCGTCCTCTCCGACTCCTACGACGTCGCCGGCGGCACTGCGACCGATGCGCCGGGCGACGTCCTCTCGGGCGATCTCCCGGGCCCGGCCGGTACCTGCTCGGACCAGCAGCTGGCGGTCGACGTCCTCGACGAGGGGCCGGCCGATAGCGGCGACGAGGGCCGGGCGATGCTGCAGATCGTGCACGACCTCGCTCCCCACGCGGATCTCGCCTTCGCCACCGGGTTCGAGAGCGAAGAATCCTTCGCCGAGAACATCGAACGGCTGGCCCGGCCGACCGCCGAGGGCGGCGCCGGCGCCGGCGTGATCGTCGACGACGTCGCCTGGTTCGAAGAGCCCTTCTTCCAGGACGGCCCGGTCGCGGTCGCGGTCGCGAACGTCGTCGCCGACGGGGTCAGCTACCTGAGCGCCGCCGGCAACGACAACCTCTTCGACGGGAGCAACGGGATCGCCTCATGGGAAGCCCCGGCCTTCCGCGACTCCGGCGGCTGCCCGGACACGGTCGAAAACCTAGCCGGGCTCAAAGGGACCCACTGCATGGACTTCGACCCCGGGGTCGGCACCGACCGCACCTTCGGGATCACGGTCGAGGCGAACGAACTGCTGACTGTCGACCTGCAGTGGGCCGAACCGTGGTTCGGCGTCGGCAGCGACCTCGACGCCTTCCTCCTCTCCGAAGCCGGAAAACTGCTCGCCGGCTCCGTCGAAGAAAACTCGGGTGCCTCGGGTACCCAGCGCCCGGTCGAGCTCGTCCAGTGGGAAAACACCTCGACGGTCGAGAAAACGGTGCGGCTCGCGGTCAATCGCTTCTCCGGGGCGAGCCCGAGGTTGAAGTTCATCCTCCTGCAGAACGGCGGCGGGGTGAGCGCGACCGAGTACGAGCAGTCGAGCGGCGGGGACGTCGTCGGCCCGGCGATCTACGGGCACGCCGGTGCCGCCAGCGCGATCGCCGTCGCCGCCACCCCCTTCGCCAACGCCGCCAAAATCGAGCGCTACTCCTCGCGGGGGCCGGTGACCCACTACTTCGGCCCGGTGGAAGGGAGCGCGCCAGCCGCCGTCCTCGGCTCGCCGGAGGTGCTCGCCAAGCCGGACCTCGCCGCCACCGACTGCGGCGCGACGACCTTCTTCGCCTCCCTCTCGGTGGGGGTCTGGCGCTTCTGCGGGACCTCGGCGGCGGCTCCGCACGCGGCCGCGATCGCCGCCCTCGTCCGCCAGGCGAAACCGACCCTCCCCGAGCAGCAGGTGCGCTCGGCGTTGACCGACACCGCTGTCCCGGTGGGTGCGTTCGGAGCGGATGCCGCCGGCGCCGGCCTGGTGGATGCCTTCGCCGCGATCGACGGCCTGCCGGGCCCGCTCGAAGGCGGCGACGGCCCCAGCGTCCAGGTCCCGGCCCTGGAAACGCCGCCGGGCCCGCCGGGGGTACCGGGCACGGCGGTCACGCCGCCCGGGGACGCGCCGCCCCCGGCCCCCCCGGCGACGCGAGTCCTCCGGCATCCGCCGGCCCTGGTCCGCATCGCCGGCCTCAGCGTCCGCCTCGCCTTCCGCTTCGGCGCCGACCAGGCAGGGGCCAGCTTTCTCTGCAAGGTCGACCGCCTCGCCTATCGCGGCTGTCCGAGCCGCTTCGCCCGCCGCTACGGCCTCGGCCGCCATTTGCTCCAGGTCAGGGCCCGGAGCGCCGCCGGGGTGCTCGACCCCACGCCCGCCGCCTTCCGCTTCCGAGTCGCCCCGCGACCCTGAGCGTCAGGCCTCGCCGCGGCGACTCTGCCGCCGCATCGTCCAGTGCCCGGCGCCGAGCAGCGCCAGCAGGGCGAGGCCGCTGCCGATCACCAGCGGGTCGGTGAGGGAGACGTCTTCGAGCCGGGTCCCGAAGTAGACCGAGAGGGCGGTGATCGGCAGGTAGCCCACCACCGTCGTCCAGAGGAAGCGCCCGAACGGGACCCGCGCCGCCCCGGCGGCGTAGGAGACGATGCTGAAGGGGAGGATCGGGATCAGCCGCATCGCGATCAGCAGCGTCGGCCCGCCGCGCTCGATCGAGCGCTCGATCCGCTCGAAGCGCTCCTCGCCGAACCAGCGGTCGAGCAGCGGCCGGGCGATCGACTGCCCGATCGCCCAGCAGACGATTCCGTTCAGCAGCCAGCCCACCATCACCAGGGCCAGCGCCGGGAGGAAGCCGTAGGCGAAGCCGGCCGCCGCGTCGACGATCTCGGCCGGGTAGAAGACCACCGCGTGCAGGACCGCGAGGCCGAGGATCAGCACCGGTCCCCAGACGCCGAGCTCGTCGATCTGGTCGCGGACCTCGTCGTGGTCGCCCTGGACGAGGGCCGAGACCGAGTCCCGCAGCGGGTCGACGAGCACCACGACGAGGGCCATCGCCGCGATCCCGGCGAGGGTGACGGCGATCTCTGCCAGCGGCAGGCGGTCTCTCTGCACGCGCCTAGGCTAGATCCCGCTCAGTGGCCGGCGCGCAGCCGCTCGGCGAGCCCGGAGTGGCGGCCGCCGCTGTCGTCGCGGCTGACGGCGGAGCGGAGGACGGCCTGGTCGCCGACGAGGATGCAGCTGTTGCGGGCGCGGGTGATCGCCGTGTAGAGCAGCGGCCGGTTCAGCATGTGCGAGTGGGCGCGGTGACAGACGCCGACCACGACCGGCACTTCGCATCCCTGGGCCTTGTGGACGGAGATCGCGTAGGCGAGGTTGAGGTCGTCGGCCTCTTTGTAGGGAATCACCCGGGAGCCGCCGTCGTCGACGTCGACCGCGATCGTCTTCTTCACCGGGTCGTCGCCGCGGAGGAAGACGATCGAGCCGTTCATCAGTTCCAGCTCGTGCGAGTTGCGGGTCTGGATCAAGCGGTCGCCGATCCGAAATCGACCGCGGAACGCGGGCTCGCCGTCGGGGTTGAGCTCCTGCTGGAGGCGAACGTTGAGCTTGTCGATCCCGATCGGCCCCTTGTACATCGGCGCCAGCACCTGGACCTCCCGGATCGGGTCGACCCCGAATTTCGCCGGGGCTCGATCGGCGACGACCTCGACCACCGTCGCCAGCGCTCGCTCCGGCATCACCCGGTCGATGAAGAAGAAGTCGTGGTCCTGGTCCTCTTCGGGCTCGAGGTGGGGGGGACGCCCGTGATTGATCTCGTGGGCGGCGGTGGTGATCATCGACCTGGCCGCCTGCCTGAAGATCTGGGTCAGCCGCACGACCGGCACCGTGCCGGAGTCGATCAGGTCCTCGAACGGCTTTCCCGCCCCGATCGGCGGCAGCTGGTCGGCGTCGCCGACGAAGACGACGTGGGTCGCCTCGGCCAGGCCGTCCAGCAGCACCTCGATCAGCTGCAGGTTCAGCATCGAGGACTCGTCGACGATCACCAGGTCGACCGGGAGCGGATGGTCCGCGTGGAAGCCCGGCGCGTTGCCGGGGACCCATTCGAGCAGGCCGTGAATCGTCTTCGCCTCGTGCTCGGTCGTTTCGCTCAGTCGCCGCGCGGCCCTGCCGGTGGGGGCGCAGAGGGCGATCTTCGCGTCCGCGGCCCTGGCCTCGGAGACGATCCCCTGCGTACACCTCGTCTTGCCCACCCCGGGACCGCCGGTGAGCACCGAGATCCGCGAGTCGAAGGCCGCCCTCACCGCGGCCCACTGCTCGTCGGTGAACTCGTCCGCCAGGTCGTCCGGCGGTTCTTCGCTCGGCTCGTGGCCCAGGTGCGGTGGGGCGCCGGCCCGCCTCAGGAGGGTTGCGGCAACGGCCTGCTCCCGCTCGAGCGTGCGCTTGCGATAGACGCGGCCTTCGTCGTCGACGATCGCCGGCGCCCCGACGAGCACGTCCGGATCGGCGGCGACGCCGGTGAGCTTTTCGGTTCGCCGGGCGAGGTCGGCGATCGGCAGGAAGCTGTTCCCCTGCTGCTCGGCCTCCTTCAGCGCATAGACCGCGGCGGCCTGCGCGCGCTCGTCGGACTCCGGCGCCATGTCGGCCGCGAGGGCGATCTTGTCGGCCCGAACGAACCCGACCCCCGCCACCTCGGTCAGCCGGTACGGGTTCCCGTGGAGGATCGCGAGCGCCTCGCCCTCGAAGCGGTCGTGGATCGCGACCGCCAGGTGGGCGAGGCCGTGCGGCGCCAGCTGCACGTGGAGGTCGCGGACGGCCCGGCTTTCGTGCCAGTGCTCGGCCGCCTCCGCCGCCTGGTCCGGGGTGACTCCGCGAACCGACCCGAGGACGCCTTCGGGGTCGGCCGCTATCGCCTGCAGCACCCCTTCCCCGTGCGCCTCCACCAACCCCTCCGCGCGGGCGGGGCCGATGTGGGGGAGCGTCGTCAGATAGGCGATCTGGCCCTCACGGTCGGAGGGGTCGATCGGGGTCGCCCCCTGGGTGCGCAGCTGGCGCCCGTACTGACCGTGTTCCTCCCACTCGCCCGCCACCTCCGCGCGGTCGCCGGCGTCCAGGTGGCCGACCGGACCGACGATGGCGAACCGTTCGTCGGAGTCGGTCTCCCGCACCCAGAGGACGGCGAACTTCCCGTCCTCGCTGCAGAACCGCACCCCGAGCACCTCGACGGTGCCGTTGTAGGAGGCGGCGTCGGCGTCGAAGAGGGTCGATGCGCGCATGGCACTAAGGCTAGGCCCCGGCAAGGCGCGACCCGCCCTTCCCGAGCCCGCAGTTTCCGGCCCCGGCGATGGGCTAGGTTCGCCTCATGGCGCCCCTGCGACCCGAGGCCGGCCTCTGCGACCGCTGCCGGCACCAGCGCTTGGTGCCGAACACGCGCGGCTCGGTCTTCTCGCTCTGCGAGCGCTCCCGTTCGGAACCCGCCTACCCGCGCTACCCGCGGCTGCCGGTGCTCAGGTGTCCTGGGTTTGACGCCAGGTCGGAGAGCTCTCCCGCGCCGCCCCGATAGCGGCGCCGATCAGCCCGAGGCCGAAGACGCCCGCGGCGATGCCGACGAGGAGGCCGAGGACCGGCACCAGGGCCAGGGCGCGGAGGATCGCCAGTCCGGCGAGGAAGGCGAGGATCCGGTTCCGCGGCGCCTTCACGAGGCGCCTTCCCAGGACCCAGGCCGAGACGCAGTAGGCGACCGCCCACAGCGGCGCCAGGGCGAGGAGGATCACGAAGCCCAGCGGCAGCCCGACGACGGTGACGGCGGCGATCGCCCCGGCGACGGGGAGCGCGATCGCGATCGCGATGCCGATCGCGATCAACGGCCCGATCCGCTCCCGCGAGCGCGCCTCGACGGCGTCGGCGGCGCGGGGGGAGATCAGCAGCAGCAAGGAGCCGAGCACGGCCATCGAGACCCCGATCGCCAGCCAGAGCAGGAAGAGGCTGATGAACGGGAGGAGGTCGAGCGCGTCGAGCCCGTCCTCCCTGGAGACGTCGCCGCGGACGATCGCGCTGCCGGCGACGACCGGTCGCTCGTCGCCGTAGTGGACGTTGCCGCCGACGAAAGCCGACGGCAGCAGCCGGGCCTGGCCGCCGATGGTGACGAGGCTGCCGTCGATCCGACCGCTGACCAGAGCGTCGCCGGAGACCAGGACGACGTCGCCGTCCACATGCCCCGCCAGTCGTACGTCGCCGCTGACGACGACGACGCCGTCGACGCTCTCCCCGTGCGGCACCGAGACGTCGCCGGAGATGACGACGATCGCGTCCTTCTCCTGGCTGGAGATCTGCGCCGGGGCCCCCGCCGGCAGTGCCAGCAGGGCGAGCAGGAGGAGGGTGGCCAGGGGCAGGACGCGGCGCATCGAGCCCCCAGCCTATCTCCGGGGCTCAGCCCGCCATCGGGTCCGGCTGTCCCAGCTTGCTGATCTCGGGCGCCTCGTAGACCTGTCCCGGGACGCCGCCGACGATCACCATCCGTATCCCCTCGCCACCGGGCCAGACCTTGCGCTTGGTCCCCGCGGCGACGCGAACCATGTGCTCGGGGTCGAGGGGAAAGCGGTCGCCCTCGATCTCGATCTCGCCGCCGCCGCTGATCGCCATGAAGACCTCCTCCTGGCCATCGCCGGCGTGGTCGTGCTCCGGGTAGTTGTCGAAGTTCGGCGGCATGTCGATCACCTGCAGCCCGAACGATTCGACGCCGAGCTCGGCCCGCGCGCGTTTGAAGGCGCCCAGGTAGACCGCCTCCATGTCGTCGATCTTCTTCACTGCGTACTCGCCCATCTCTTCCTCCCGCTGTTGGCTCGTCGGCCGGCGGCCGATTCAAAACGAACGTTCGTGCTTTTTAGTACCCTGCGTCTGTGACGGCCGTCACTCAGAAGGGCTCCGATACCCGCGCGGCGATCCTCGACCGCGCCGTCGACCTCGCCTCGGCCGAGGGCCTCGAGGGGCTGACGATCGGCCGGCTGGCCGCCGAGCTGCGGATGAGCAAGAGCGGCCTCTTCGCCCACTTCGGGTCCAAGCAGGAGCTGCAGCTGGCGACGGTCGCGGCGGCGGCCGAGCGCTTCCGCGTGGCGGTGATCGAGCCCGCGCTGGAGCTTCCCGACGGGGCTCCGCGGCTGCGGGCGATGGCCGAGCGCTACCTCGAGCAGCTGCAGGACTACTCCGGCGGCTGCTTCTTCGCCGCCGCCTCGGTCGAGTACGACGACCGGCCCGGCCCGGTGCGCGACGCGATCGCCGCCTCGCTCGACGCCTGGCTGGGCGCGCTCGAGCGCCAGGCGCAGATCGCCGGGGTGGAGAACCCGGATCGGTTCGCCTTCGAGCTCTACTCGTTGGCGATGGGAGCCAACTCGCGCTATCGCCTCAGCGGCGAGCGCGAGGTCTTCGGCTACGCCCGCGAAGCGATCGACCGCCTGCTGGCGGAGCTTCCCGGAGCAATCGGGTAGCTACCGTTGCCGTAGACGGTTTCCCCGGAAAGGAGCTTCAGTGGACGTAGCGATCGGTCTTCCCAACGCCGTGCCCGGCACCAGCGGCGATCAACTCGCCGAGTGGGCGCGCCGCGCCGAGGCGCGGGGCTTCTCCAGCCTGGGAACGATCGACCGCATCGCCTACCCGAACATCGAGCCGCTGACCGCGCTCGCCGCCGCCGCGGCGGTGACCGAGCGGATCGGGCTGGCGACCACGGTGCTGCTCGGGCCGCTGCGGGAAAACCCGGTGGCGCTGGCGAAGCAGGTCGCCAGCGTGCACGCGATCTCCGGCCACCGGATGACGCTCGGGATCGGGCTCGGCGGCCGCGACGACGACTACGAGCTCGCCGGCGTCGAGACCGGGTCCCGGGGCAAGGACCTCGACGCGATGCTCGAGCGCATCTGGGAGGTCTGGAAGGGCGAAGAGATGGGGCCCGACACGGCCTCCCACCCGCGGATCCTGGTCGGTGGCTCGGTCGAGGCCTCCTTCGAGCGCGCCGCCCGCTTCGGCGACGGCTGGATCGCCGCCGGCGCCCCGCCGCAGCAGTTCGCCGAGTGGTGCGAGTCCTTCGAGCGGTCCTGGTCGGAGTCGGGCCGCTCCGAGGCGCCGCAGAACGCTGCCCTCGCCTACTTCTCCCTCGGCGATCGGGCCGAGGAGGACGCCCGCGACTACCTCACCCACTACTACGCCTGGCTCGGCGAGGACATCGCCGACTTCATCGCCAATTCGGCCGCCAAGGACGCCGAAGCCGTCCAGGGCGCGATCTCGGCCTTCGCCGACGCCGGCTGCCAGGAGCTCTTCCTCTTCCCGAGTTCCAGCGATCCGGCCCAGGTCGACCTGCTCGCCGACGCGGCCGGGTTGTAGCTCGTACGCTCGGTCGCAGCGATGGCCGAGGACCTGCCGATCCACCTCTTCGCCGGGCCCGGCGAGCTGGAAGCCTGGCTCGAGGCGAGCAACGGCTCCTCTGACGGGATCTGGCTGAAGATCGCCAAGAAGGGGGCGGGGGTCACCAGCGTCACCTACGGGGAGGCGCTCGAGCTGGCGCTCTGCTTCGGCTGGATCGACAGCCAGAAGCGCGGCTTCGACGAGCGCTACTTCCTGCAGCGCTTCACCCCGCGCCGTCCCCGCGGCCGCTGGTCGAAGATCAACCGCGAGAAGGCGGAAGCGCTGATTGCGTCCGAGCGAATGCGGCCGAGCGGGCTCGCGGAGGTCGATGCGGCGAAAGCCGACGGGCGCTGGGAGGCCGCTTACGAGGGGCAGCGAACCGCCAAGGTGCCGGACGACCTCCAGCGCGAGCTCGACGCCAACCCCGCGGCGAGAGAGTTCTTCGAAGGTCTCGACGGCGCAAACCGCTACGCCGTCATCTACCGCCTCGACGACGCGAAAAAGGCGGAGACGCGCGAGCGCCGCCTGGGCAAGTTCGTCGCGATGCTCGAGCGCGGTGAGAAGATCCACGGATGAATCGGGAGCTGCTGAACACGACCCTCGCCGAGAGCGGCGAGCCCGCCTACCGCGCCGGCCAGGTGTGGGAGTGGGTCGCCCGCGGGGCGGGGTCTTACGAGGAGATGACCAACCTGCCGGCGGCGCTGCGCGAGCGGCTGGCGGCGGCGGTGCCGCTCTCGACCCTGACCGTCGCGGCCGAGGCGAAGTCCGACGACGGCACCGTCAAGGCGCTCTTCCACACCGCCGACGGGCGGCCGATCGAGGCGGTGCTGATGCGCTACCGCGACGGCCGCCGCTCGGTCTGCCTCTCCTCGCAGTCGGGCTGCCCGCTGACCTGCACCTTCTGCGCCACCGGGCAGATGAAGTTCGGCCGCAACCTCAGCGTCGACGAGATCCTCGACCAGGCACTCCACTTCCGCCGCACCGAAGCGATCGACCACGTCGTCTTCATGGGGATGGGGGAGCCGACGATGAACGTCGACAACGTCCTCGCCGCCTGCGAGCGCCTCCCCGACCTCGGCGTCACCCACCGCCGCACCGCGATCTCCACCGTCGGCTGGGTGCCGGGCATCGACCGCCTCGCCGAGTGCGAGATGCCGATCGCCCTGGCCCTCTCCCTGCACGCGCCGAACGACGGCCTGCGCTCGCAGATCATGCCCGTCAACGATCGCCACCCGATCGCCGAGGTGCTCGCCGCCTGCGAGCGCTACCGCGCCGCCCGCCGCCGCAAGGTCTTCGTCGAGTACGTGATGCTCGACGGCGTCAACGACCTGCCCGAGCACGCCCGCGAGCTGGCCGCGCTGCTCGACCCCCGCGGCTACAAGGTCAACCTGATCCCCTACAACCCGACCGGCGCCTACGACGGCTCCTCGCCCGAGCGGATCGAGCGCTTCCGCGCGATCCTCGCCGAGCACCGGGTCACCGCCACCGTCCGCCTCACCCGCGGCCGCGACATCGAGGCCGCCTGCGGCCAGCTCGCGGCGGCCGCTTAGAAAGCGGACGACACGGTTTTCACGCTGAGAATTTTCACGAAATTCCCATTTGCCGTGCCACTCGTGAGCTCAGATCGAGCAGGGTCGATGCATGGCGGGCAGCTTTGAAGCATTGGCGACTTTTGCCTTGGGGGCGATACCGGGAATCATCGTGCTCGAGTTCCTGGAGTACGGCCGTCCCCAGCTGAGGGAAAGAGGGGGAGCCAGGGCGATAGCCAGCTATCTCATCTTGAGTTTTCTTGTCTGGGGCCTTGCGACCGTCTGCTTGAACGCCGACGATCGACTGGCGACGGTCCTGGATACGTCGGAGGAGGGTGGTGTCGAGCAGGTTCAGGCATATGTTGCTCTGTCGTGGCGTCTCCTGGTTGCGAGCGCGGTATTGGGGATCTGTCTACGCATTCTCCTCTGGGCGGGTGTGCGCATCGCATTTCGCATCGAAATGAGGCGCCGGGAGGCGCCGAGGCGCTATGGCAGGTTCGGCGATCTAGCCATAAGGGCGTTTTCGTTCGCCTTTGCCTGGGACCGGTTGCTGCAGCGAATGAATCGGATTGCCAAGCCGCAGATCGTCCATATTCACCTGCGAGAAGGAGGAGATGTCTACGGGGTTATGGCGGAGGGCGGCAGCGCCGACTTCCAGGCTGACGGACGCGGTTTGGTGCTTGATGCCCAGCTGTTGAAACTGGAAGGGAGGCTCAAAGAGGTACCCAACAGCAGCGGGATCTTCATCGCTGCGGAGGCTGTTGCCACGGTGGCATTTGCGGAATACGAGGCTGAGCCAACGGCTACCATGGAGACCGATGAGTAGGAGACCGGTAGAGCCGCTGCCTAAAGTGCCCGACCCGGGCACGCTCGAGGAGCACGGGATCTCAATCCCGGCTCCCACCCCGACCGGAATCGACATACCCAATCCTTGGGCCCCCGAGACCACCCGGCCCACTCATCGCGCGGATGGCCGAGGCAACGGCGGCCCTCCCGGCAGCGCGATCGAGCACGAGAAGTAGCTGCAACCCGAGGAGGTTGGAGAAACTGGCCAGCCAGCCAGTTACGATGCCCGGCATGGCCACGGTCGACACGACGGCGCCGGTCTCCCGGCCTCCGGAGATGTCCGGCAACCCGGTGCGGCGGCTGGTCGGCGACATCGTCGACGAGTGGCGGGGGAGGGGGAAGTTCCCGCCCGGCCCGACCGACTTCAGCTGGCCGCGCACGCACCAGATCGCCCACGACCCGCTGCCGATCCTGCTCGACGCCTACGAACGCTACGGCCCGATCTTCAGCATGCGGCTGCTGCACTCGCGAGCGGTCTTCATGCTTGGCCCCGAGGCCAACCACTACGTCACCGTCGGCCACCCGGAGAACTTCCACTGGCGCGAGTCGAGCTTCGGCGACCTGATCCCGCTGCTCGGCGACGGCCTGCTGACGGTCGACGAGGACTATCACGACCGGGCCCGGGCGATCATGATGCCGGCCTTCCACCGCGAGCAGATCGTCGCCGCGACCGAGGCGATGACGATCGAGGCCGACGAGGCAATAGCGGCGCTGCCGGTGGATGAGGTGGTGGACGTCTACGAGTGGATGCGGAACCTGGCGATGCGGATCGCGATGCGGGCGCTGCTCGGCCTCGACCCCGACGAGGCGGGCAAGGGAGCGGCCGCGGCGGAGCACTTCGAGCGGGCCCTCGGCTACTACGGGATCGACTTCCACCTGCGCCTGCTGCGAGGTCCGGGTTCGCCCTGGCGCAAGATGGTCACCTCGCGCAAGGTCCTCGACGAGATCGTCTTCGGCGAGATCGCCCGCTGCCGCACCAACCCGGACCCGGACCGTCGGGACATCCTCAGCCTCCTGGTCGGCGCCCGCGGCGCCGGCGGCGAGGAATTCGCCGACACCGAGATCCGCGACCAGGTGATGACCCTGATGTTCGCCGGTCACGACACCTCGACCTCGACCCTGACCTTCATGCTGCACGAGCTGGCGCGCCACCCCGAGGTCACCCGCCAGCTGCACGAGGAGCAGGACCGGGTGCTGGGGGGCGAGACGCCGACCGCGCTGCAGCTGGAGAAGGAGATGCCCTACCTGGACATGGTCCTCGACGAGGTCCTGCGCCTCTATCCGCCAGCCTGGATCGGGCCGCGGCGGGCGGTCCGCGAATACGAGTTCGGCGGCTACACGGTGCCCAAGGGCGCCTACGTCAACTACTGCTCCTGGGCCAGCCACCGGCTGCCCGAGGTCTTCCCCCAGCCCGAGGCCTTCGTCCCCGAGCGCTTCACCCGCGAGCGCAAGGCGGCGCTCCCCCGCGGCGCCTACGTCCCCTTCGGCGGCGGCTCGCGGATCTGCATCGGCAAGCGCTTCGGCCAGACCGAGGTGAAGCTCGTCGCGACGATGCTGCTGCAGCGCCTCCGCATCGAGTCCCTCCCCGGCCGCACCGTGACGATCCGCCAGATGCCAACGCTCTCCCCAACCGGCGGGCTGCGCATGCGCATCCTCCCGCGCGACTAAGGGGCTCGAGGAGGGGGCGGGTGACCCCCTCCAGACACTCAACATCGAGCCATAGCGAGATGTGTCTGGAGGGG
>DASTBO010000123.1:0-11108 GCA_035712025.1 Solirubrobacterales bacterium | reverse complement strand
GGTCCTCAGCGTCAAACACGGCTGGAACCCGTACTTGGCGATCTTCGTCGCCGTCCTGGTCGGCTGCGCGATCGGCTTCCTCCAGGGTTTCCTCTTCAGCCGCTTCGGGGTCCCCTCTTTCGTCGTCACCCTGGCGGGCCTGCTGGCCTGGCAGGGGGCCCTTCTGCAGGTGCTGGGCTCGACCGGGTCGCTGAACATCACCGACCCGAAAATCACCGGCCTGGCCAACACCTTCTACTCCGACGCGGTCGGCTGGATCTTCGCCGTGGTCGCGATCGCCGCCTACGCCGCGGTGCTGGCGATCGGGTTCAAACGCCGGCGCGCCGCCGGCCTCGCCGCCGAGAACCCGACCTCGCTGATCGTCCGCTTCGTCCTCGTCGCCGCGGTCGTCGTCGCCGCGATCCTGGTCTTCAACTCCGATCGCGGCCTGCCGCTCGCGATCCTGATCCTGCTCGGCTTCGTCGTCGGCATGGAGTACGTGGTGAAGATGACCGGCTTCGGGCGCCACGTCTACGCGGTCGGCGGCAACGCCGAGGCGGCGCGGCGCGCCGGGATCGGCGTCAACGCGGTCCGGGTCGCGGTCTTCTCGATCGCCGGGACGATGGCCGCGATCGGCGGCATCATGGCCGCCTCGCGCCTGCTCGCCGTCAACCAGAACTCGGGCGGCAACGAACTCCTGCTGCTGGCGATCGCCGGCCCGGTGATCGCCGGGACCAGCCTCTTCGGCGGCCGCGGATCGGTCTGGACCGCCCTGCTGGGAGCGCTCGTGATCGGCTCGATCTCCAACGGCATGGACCTGCTCGCCCTCTCCTCGGCGGTCAAGTTCATGGTCACCGGCGGCGTCCTCCTGCTGGCCGTCCTGGTCGACGCCGTCGCCCGCCAGCAGCGCCAGACCTCAGGTCGCGTCTAGGACGGCGCGCACGTTCTCGCGGTGGACCCGCTCGTAGGGCTCGAAGTAACGCAGGTCCCCGGCCGCCAGCTGGGTCGCGAGCAGCGCCCGCAGCGGCAGCGCGCGCAGCGCGGGCTCGGCCGGCATCCGCCGCAGGAGACGGATGTAGTCCTGGGTGGCGCCGATCAGGCCGGGCCCGTAGCCGCCGGCGGCGATCGCCTCGGGGTCGCCGTGGCTCGGCAGGATCGCCGCCGGCTCGAGCGCCAGCAGCCGCTCCAGGTCGCGCAGGTGCGCGCCGAGGTGCCGGGGCTCGTCGACGTAGGTGACCGTGTCCTCGACCGTGTCGCCGGCAAGGAGCAATCGCGCCTTCGGGTCCCAGAGCACCGCGGCGTCGTCGGCAGTCGCGGAAGGCGCTGTTGCCGGCGACGTGGTCGAGGTGCCAGTGGCTGAGCAGGACCGTGAAGCGGGCGATGCCCTCTGCTTCCAGGGCCGCTCGCACCTGGCGCCCGTGCTCCGGGGTCGTATGGGTGTCGTAGACGAGCGCCTCCTCGCCGTCGAGGATCGCGTAGCTCGCGGTTCCCAACCCCAGCGCCCCCGCGTCGATCCAGTTCGGCCGCGGCGCGAAGCGGTATCCCTCCACCCGGCCGTCGTAGAAGGCGAGGACGCCGGGCGCGGGACGGAGAACCCGCATCCGCGTCGCCGCCCCGTTCGGGCGCGCCGGCATGGCTCAGCGGGCGACGAGCAGCGAGGCGCCGATCGCGCCGCCGAGGTCGCCGAGCGAGGCGACGCGGACCGCCGGCGGACGCTCGTCGACGAAGAGGTGCTTGCCCATCTCCTCCATCAGCGGGTCCATCAGCCGCTCGCCGAAGCGAACGCCGAGGCCGCCGCCGAGGATCACCGCTTCGGGGTCGAGCAGGTTGACGGCGGAGGCGACGCCGGTCCCAAGCGCCTCGACCGCCCGCTCGATCAGTTTCTCGGCGAGGTGGTCGCCATGGTCCAGCGCCCGCTCCCAGATGCCGCTGGTGAGGCGCGGTTTGCCGTGCTTCTCCATCAGCTTGAAGAGGTCGGTCTTGTGGCCCTCTTCGTGCTGGCGGCGGGCCTCGGCTTCCATCGCCGAGCGGCCGGCGTAGGCCTCCATGCAGCCACGGCGCCCGCACGGGCACTTGGCGCCGCCGCGCTTGACCACCACGTGGCCGATCTCGCCGGCGGCGCCGCGGCCCAGCCACGGCTTCCCGTCGAGGACGAGGCCGCCGCCGACTCCGGTCCCCCAGAAGACGCCGATCAGGCTCTGGAACTCCTGCCCGGCCCCGAGGTGGAACTCGGCTTCGGTCGCCACCTGGACGTCGTTGCCGACTTTGACCCCGGTTCCGAGCGCCTCGCTCAGATTTTCAGCGAGCGGAAAGCTGCCCTCCCAGCCGGGGAGGTTCCTGGCCGAGGAGACGACGCCCGTCTTCTCGTCGGCGTCGCCGGGCGAGCCGACCCCGATTCCGGCCAGGTCGCCGCTCTCGACGCCGGCCTCCTGCGCCGCCTCGCGCAGCGCCGCCGCCATCGCCGCGGCGACGTCCTCGGGCCCTCCTGAGGTCGGCGTCGGCCGTCGCGCCTGGCCGACCACCTCGCCGCGCCCGTCGACGATCGCCGTCTGGACCTTGGTGCCGCCGAGGTCGATGCCACCGCGCAGGTCAGCCACGGCGCGCAGTCTATTGCGGCGTTCGTCCTTTCCTTGGTTATGCCGGGGAAAGGACGAACGCCGGTGGCATAACGTGCCGTTGATGGCGACGACGGGCTGGCGACTCTGGTGGCGGAAGCGACGCTGGTACGAGCGCAACCACCGGCTGCTGCGGCGCTGGCGGATCGACCGTCACGCGGCCCGCGGCGGCTTCTTCGTCCGCCACCCGGTCGAGGGCGAGGTGCTGGAGGCGCTCGAGGAGGGACGGCTCGTGATCGGCGAGGGAACGCTGCTCGAGCCAGGCTGCTGGCTGACGCTGGCGCCCGGCGCCCGGATCGAGATCGGCGCCGGCTGCTTCCTCAACCGCAACGTGATGATCGCCGCCCACGAGAGCGTCACGATCGGCGACCACACGATGCTCGCCAACGGCTGCTTCGTCGGCGACGCCGAGCACCGCTACGACGACCCTGAGAAGCCGATCACCTGGCAGGGATTCACGACCAAGGGCCCGGTGAGGATCGGTGCCAACTGCTGGTTCGGGGTCGGCTGCGCGGTGACCAGCGGGGTCAGCGTCGGCGAGCGCTGCGTGATCGGCGCCAACTCGGTCGTCACCCGCGACGTCGAGCCGGGGACGATCGCGGCCGGAGCGCCGGCGAAGCCGATCCGGAAGATCGACTTCGCCGCGCCCGGGGGGTGACCCGGGGAGGTCCCGGTTATTGGAGGAAGCCGGTCTTTTCGACGGCCTTCAGGACCTGGGCCGCGGTCAGCGGCTCGTCGAAGGCGCCGTTGGGGGCCTGGTTCGCCGGGGTCGGCTTCAGCAGCAGGCCGGCGACCGAGGCGTGCCGCGCCTCGACCGAGTGGATCGAGAGCGCCGCGGCCACGTAGGCCGGGTTGCTGATGTTCAGCGCCTGCCCGGCGTAGGCGGCGACGCCGGTGTTCTCCAGGGCCACCGAGGTCTTGAGGAAGGCCGAGGCGCTGGAGGTGGTGTTGCCGAAGTCGACCTTCGGCGCCTTCGCCGCCTGGCTGCCGAGCGCCTTCTTGAGGAAGGCGACATGGGCGTTCTCGTCGGCGGTGACCCGCTTCAGGAACGCCTGCTCCTCGGCGCCCTTGAGGAAGGCCTTCCTCTTGTTGTTGGCGGTTGCCTCGTTGTAGAAGGCGGCCTCCAGGTACTCGAGCGTGAGCGCGTAGTTGAGGATGCCGATGTCGCCCTTGCCGAATTTCGCCGGCGGGCGACCTTTGCCCGCGGCCATCGCGGCCGCCGGCGTGAGCGCGCTGAGGAGCGCTCCGCCGCCCATCAGGCCACCGCCGGCCAGTCCCGCCTTCTTGAGGAAGTCGAGCCGGGTATCGCCCTCGAGCGCCTCGGTCGCCTCGTGTGCCGCCTCCTGCACCACCGCTTCGATCTTCGAGCTCATAGCTTCCTTCCGGATTGGGGGGCCCTTTCCCCACCTTGCGAGAGGAAGCCGCGAGCGGATCAACGGATCGAAAAGACTTTCCGGCTGAATGTCACAGAACCGCCACGAAGCGTGCCTATAATTTTCGTTGCACGGCCGTGACCCCCAGGGCATGGACCTATGAACTCGACTCTCCTTGCCGATAACCGCCGTATGACCGTGGCCGCTCCCGCCCTGCGCACCAAGGCCGAGCTTCGCTCCGTGCTGCGCGACGCCCGCCGCGCCGGCCAGACGATCGGCCTGGTCCCGACGATGGGGTTCCTGCACGAGGGGCACCTCTCGCTGATCCGCGCCGCCCGCGCCGAGTGCGACCTGGTGGCGATGAGCCTGTTCGTCAACCCGACCCAGTTCGGGCCCGGCGAGGACCTCGATCGCTACCCGCGCGACGAGGAGCGCGACCTGCGGCTCGCCGCCGAGGCCGGCGCCGACCTCGTCTTCGCGCCGCCGGTGGAGGAGGTCTACGCGCCCGGCGCCGCGACCGCGGTCGAGGTCGCCGGTCCGCTGACCGGGGTCCTCGACGGCGACCCCGAGCGGCGCGGGCCCGAGCACTTCCGCGGCGTCACCACCGTCGTCGCCAAGCTCTTCAACCTCGTCGACCCCGACGTCGCCTACTTCGGCCAGAAGGACGCCCAGCAGGCGCTCGTCATCCGCCGCATGGCCCGCGACCTCGACTTCCCGGTGCGGATCGAGGTGCTGCCGACCGTGCGCGAGCCCGACGGCCTGGCGATGAGCAGCCGCAACGCCTACCTGGAGCCGGCCGACCGCGAGCGGGCGACGGCGCTCTCCCGCGCCCTCGCCGCGGCCGATCGCGGCGCCCGCGCCGACTCGCTCGCCGCCGGCCTCGCCGCCGCCCGCGCCGAGCTCGCCGCCGCGGCGATCGAGCCCGAGTACCTCGAGGCCCGCGACGCCGAGACCCTGGAGCCGGTCGATCGCCTCGGCGAGCGCCCGGTGCTCGTCGCCGTCGCCGCCCGCGTCGGCGCCGCGCGCCTGATCGACAACGTCTTGATCCACCCGACCAACGTCCCGAACACCTAGCCCGAAAGGGGAGGCAAGTGCAGAGGCAGATGCTGAAGTCGAAGATCCACCGGGCGACGGTGACCGACTGCGACGTCGACTACATCGGCAGCATCACGATCGACACCGAGCTGATGGCCGGCGCCGATCTGATCACCAACGAGCAGGTCCACGTCTGGGACGTCGACAACGGCTCCCGCTTCGTCACCTACGTGATCGACGGCGAGCCAGGCTCGGGCACGATGCAGGTCAACGGCGCCGCCGCCCACCTGGTCGAGCCCGGCCACAAGATCATCGTCGCCTCCTTCGGCGCCTACGACGAGTCGGACCTCGAGCGCTACGACCCGGTCGTCGTCCACGTCGACGACGACAACAAGGCAATCGCCGTCGACAGCCACCCGGAGGTGCTGCTCAAATGAGCTCAGGAGGCCGTTCCCACACCGCCCCGACCGGCGACCGCACGCCGATCGGCCTGCCGCGCCTCGCCGAGATGCAGGCCAACGGCGAGCCGATCGTGATGGTCACCGCCTACGACTACCCCTCGGCGACCGTCGCCGAGGCGGCCGGCGTCGACGTCGTCCTCGTCGGCGACTCGGCCGCCAACGTCGTCCTCGGCTACCCGGACACCAAGCTGGTCTCGATGGACGAGATGGTGATCCTCGGCAAGGCCGTCCGCCGCGGCCTGAAGACCCCGCTGATGGTCGGCGACATGCCGATGGGCAGCTACGAGGCGAGCAACGAGGAAGCGATCCGCAGCGCCCAGCGGCTGGTCAAGGAGACCGGCTGCCAGGCGGTCAAGCTCGAGGCCGGCGGCGTCATCGTCGAGCGAGCCCGGGCGATCGTCAACTCCGGCATCCCGGTGATGGGCCACATCGGCCTCACCCCGCAGACCGCCACCGCCCTCGGCGGCTACAAGGCCCAGGGCAAGAGCGCCAAGAGCGCGATCAAGCAGCTCGAGGACGCCCTCGCGCTGCAGTCGGTCGGCTGCTTCGCGATCGTCATCGAGGCGGTCCCCTCGGCCATCACCGACGAGATCGTCAGGAAGCTCGAGGTGCCGACGATCGGCATCGGCGCCGGCGGCGGGACCGACGGCCAGGTCCTCGTCTTCCACGACCTCCTCGGCATCACCACCGGCCACATGGCGAAGTTCGTCAAGCGCTACGCCGACGTCCACGAGACGATGGTCGCCGCCGTGAGGCAGTACGGCGACGAGGTCCGCCGCCGCCACTTCCCCGAGCCCGAGCACGTCTACAGCGTCGAGCCGGCCGAGCTCGACGAGTTCCGCCGCTACCTCAGCGAGGAGAGCCTGGCCAGCGCCAAGGGCTGGGAGTGGGAGCCGCTGCCGTAGGAGCGGCGAACTACGATTGGCGGGGATGCCGATCTACGAGTTCGAGTGCGAGGGGTGCGGGGCTCGGTTCGAGGAGCTGATCGCGAGCGGCGGGGCCGTCGCCTGCCCGAGCTGCGGCTCCGAGCGCACCCGGCGGCTGCTCTCGACCGTCGCGCCCCCGGGCCGCCAGCCGCGCGGGGCCTCCGTTCGCTCGGACGAATCGCGGCGGCGCGAGCGGGAGGCGGCGCGGGGGGAGCGGCTGGCGGACGCGAAGAAGAAGCGGGCGGCGGGGGAGAGGCCGTGAGCGCAGGTGCCGAGGAGCGGCGGCAGTGCCTCGTGGAGCTCTACAAGGAGGTCAAGGACTGCACCCGCTGCCCCCTGCACGAGACCCGCACCAAGGTCGTCTTCGGGGCCGGCAACGCCGACGCCGACCTGATGTTCGTCGGCGAGGCGCCCGGGGCCGAAGAGGACCGGCAGGGGCTGCCCTTCGTCGGCCGCGCCGGGCAGCTGCTGAACCAGATGCTGGACGAGATCGGGCTCGCCCGCGACGACGTCTTCATCGCCAACGTCCTCAAGTCCCGGCCGCCGGGCAACCGCGACCCGCAGCCGGAGGAGATCGCCGCCTGCGAGCCCTACCTGTTCGAGCAGGTGCGGCTGATCGAGCCGCGCGTCGTCTGCACCCTCGGCAACTTCGCCACCAAGCTGCTGAGCGGCAGCCCGACCGGGATCACCAAGGTCCGCGGCACGCCGCAGGTCCACGAGCTGGGCGGGCGCACCGTGTTCCTGCTGCCGCTCTTCCATCCCGCCGCCGCCCTCCGCACCCCCGCCGTGAAGGAGACGCTGCGGGGCGACTTCGCGACGATCCCGGACCTGCTGCGGCGGCCGCTGCCCGATCCCGTCCCCAGCCCCGAGGAGATCGCCGAGCTGGAGGAGGAGGGCGGCTCGACCCCGCCGCCGCCCAGCGACCAGCTCGGCTTCTTCGGCTAGTGGCCCCCGCCGTGGAGGTCGTCGAGACCGGCAGCGCCGCCGAGACCGAGGCGCTCGGCGCCCGCGTCGCCGAGCGCCTGGCGCCCGGCGACGTCGTCCTCCTCTCCGGCGAGCTGGGGACCGGCAAGACCACCCTCGTCCGCGGCGCCTGCCGGGCGCTCGGCGTCACCGACCCCGTCACCTCGCCGACCTTCACGATCGGCCAGCGCTACGGCGGCGGCCGGCTGCCGGTCTCCCATCTCGACCTCTACCGCCTGCAGACGCTCGAGGGAGAGGACCCGGCGCTGCTCGAGGACTACCTGCGCCCCGAGGGGGTCGCCTTCGTCGAGTGGCCGGGCGCCGGCTCGGGCCGCCTCGACCGTCCCGCCCTCGAGGTTCGGCTCGCCCACGCCGGCAAGGACCGGCGGCGGATCGAAATCGCCGTCGAGGGGTAGGGGGTGCAGGGAAAAAGCGCAGCGTTCGCGGCAGAGCCGTGTTCAGGAGGGAGCGCGCCCAGCTTGTAGCATCGGCGCTCCTCGGAATTCGATCGAGAAAGGCAAGGACGGGATGAAGGGACTGAAGGCACTCGCAGCGGCCATGCTGGTGAGTGGACTGCTGATCACGGCGGTGCCCGCTTCGGCCAGCGCGGCCGCTTACAAGCACTACGTCGGATGCGGGGTCTCCCGGAACGCGAAACCCGCGCACTCCTGTCCGAGGAAAGCGAAAAAGGGCGCCTTCTTCAAAAGCCTCAACGGCGACGTCGCCTACAGCGTCTGCGTCAAGTTCCCCAGCGGGAAAAACCTCTGCGCCCAGGCTCAGGAAGCCGAACAGGGGACGCTCTACGTGAACAAGATCACCTCGACGATCCCCGGCAAGCACGTCGTCAGCTGGTACGTCAAAGGCAAGAAAGTCGGGTCCTGGGCTTTCAAGGTCACGGGGTAGCGAACCCCTGATCGTCGTCGGCTTCGACACCGCGACGGTCGACACCGTCGCTTGCGCCTGGCGCGACGGCGAGGTCCTGCACGAGTCGCAGCTGGGGCTGTCCCCGCAGGGGAGGCCCCGGCACGCGACCGGGCTGCTGGTCGAGGTCGAGCGGGCGGCCGAGGCCGCCGGCGGCTGGGACGCGGTCGACCTGATCGCGGTCGGCCTCGGGCCCGGCACCTTCACCGGCCTGCGGGTCGGGATCGCCACCGCCCGCGGCCTCGGCGCCAGCCTCGGCCTGCAGCTGCGCGGCGTCTGCACCCTCGACGCGCTGGCGGCGGGGATGCTCGCGGCCGCGCCTTCGTCTGTTCCTTTTCGGGGAATGGCAACGAAAAGGAACAGGCGAGCGCTTGCCGTGCTCGACGGTTGGCGCGGCGAGGTCTTCGCCGCGCTCTACGCGGCGGACGGCGCCCGGATCTGGGACCCGGCCGTCTACCGGCCCGAGGAGCTGGCATCGCGCCTCGCGGAGCTGGACGAGCCCCCGTCGGTGGCCGGCTCGGGGGCGGTACGATTTCGGGACGAGCTGGCCCAGGGCGGCGTCCGGATCCCGGACGACTCCGACCCCGTCCACCGGGTCGCCGCGCGCCACGTCTGCGCGCTGGCGGCGGCGGTGCCGGGCGAGGGGGCCGACGGGCTTGCCCCGATCTATCTCAGACCCCCCGATGCGGAGCGGTGGCGTGAGCGAGACGCTTCACAAAGAGCAAAGTGAGCTGAGCCGGGAGGTCGAGATCCGCCGGCTCGCCTACAGCGACCTGCCGGCCGTGATCTCGATCGAGCGGCGCTCGTTCCCGACCCCCTGGTCGCTGGCGATGTTCGTCCTCGAGCTCTCCAAGCCGTCCGGAATCTGCCTCGCCGCCAGCGCCGGCGAGGAGCTGCTCGGCTACGTCGTCTGCTCCCGCTACGACCAGGTCTGGCACCTGATGAACATCGCCGTCGACCCCGAGCGCCGCGGCGTCGGCGTCGCCGGCGCGCTGATGCGGCGGCTGATCGAGGAGGCGCGGGGCAAGCTGCCGTTCACCCTCGAGGTTCGCGTCTCCAACCACCGTGCGATCGGCATGTACGAGCGCTTCGGCTTCCGCTCCGCCGGCGTCCGCCCTCGCTACTACCACGACAACGGCGAGGACGCGCTGATCATGTGGCTCGACTGATGGGGCCGAATTGAGCGGTCTGCTGCTGGCGATCGAGACCTCCTGCGACGACACCTGCGCCGCCGTCCTCGACGGCGGGCGGATCCTCAGCAACGTGATCTCCTCCCAGGCCGCCGCCCACGAGGGCTTCGGCGGCGTCGTGCCCGAGGTCGCGGCGCGCCACCACCTGGAGCTGACCGCCCCCGTGGTCGAGGCGGCGCTCGGCGAGGCCGGGGTGAGCCTGGACGAGGTCGAGGCCGTCGCCACCACCGCCGGCCCCGGGCTGATCGGGGCGCTCCTGGTCGGGATCAGCACCGCCAAGGGGATCGCCGCCGCCCGCCGCCTGCCGCTGATCCCGGTCGACCACCTGCAGGGGCACGTCGCCGCCAACTTCCTCGAGCCCGAGCCGCTCGAGCCGCCGTTCCTCTGCCTGATCGCCAGCGGCGGCCACACCCTGCTCGCCGGCGTCCGCGACCACCAGGGCTACGAGCTGCTCGGCCAGACGCTCGACGACGCTGCCGGGGAGGCGTTCGACAAGGCGGCGCGGCTGCTGGGCCTCGGCTACCCGGGCGGGCCACTGATCCAGCGCGAGGCCGAGGGCGGCGACCCCGAGGCGTTCGAGATGCCGGTGGCGATGTCCCGCAACCCCGGGCTCGACTTCAGCTTCAGCGGCCTGAAGACGGCGGTCCTCTACCGCTGCCGCGAGCTCGGCCCCGAGGGCGTCGAGGCGCGCAAGGCCGACGTCGCCGCCTCCTTCCAGGCGGCCGTCGTCGGGCAGCTGACGGCGAAGCTGAAGCGGGCGCTGAAGAAGGGGGAGTGGGATGCGGTCGCGCTCGGCGGCGGGGTCGCCGCCAACGGGCCCCTGCGCGAGGCGGTGGGCGAGCTCTGCGAGCAGATGGGGGTGCGGCTGAAGCTGGTCCCGATCAGCCTCTGCACCGACAACGCAGCGATGATCGGCTCGGCGGCGCGCTACGCGGAGCCGATCCCCTACCCCGAGTACCTCGGCTACGACGCCTTCGCGACCGGCGAGACCGTCGCCGCGACCCCGCACTGAGCCCGATGGCCGACGTCGTCGTCTACTCCCGTCCGGGCTGCCACCTCTGCGAGGAGGCGCTGGCGCAGATCGTCGCCCTGCACGAGGAGGGGTATCGCTTCGAGCTGCACGAGGTCGACATCGAGAGCCAGGACCTGCTGTTGCGGCGCCACCTCGAGCGCATCCCGGTGGTCGAGGTCGACGGGATCGAGGTCTCGGAGCTGGTCCTCGACCGCGCGGCCCTCAAGGCAAGGCTCGATACTGTGGGGGCATGGTCGAGGTGATCGAGGAGTTCGACGCCGCAGGGGCGTTCCCAGTCGAAGGCGAACGCCTCTCGCTGGGCGTCGCCGCCCGCCTCTCGCGCTACCTGCAGGTGCTGACCCAGGCGCGGAAGATGGGCCGCGAGACGATCTCCTCGCAGGAGCTCTCCGAGTACACCCACATCAACCCGACCCAGATCCGCCGCGACCTCTCCGGCTTCGGCAAGTTCGGCAAGCGCGGGGTCGGCTACAACGTCGAATCGCTGGTCTCGGAGATCCGCAAGATCCTCCGCACCTCGGGTCAGCACAACATCGCCCTCTTCGGTGCTGGCAACCTCGGTCAGGCGATCGCCAGCTCGGCGATCTTCGCCGACCACGGCTTCCAGGTGGTGGC
>DASTBO010000122.1:0-10491 GCA_035712025.1 Solirubrobacterales bacterium | reverse complement strand
GAGAAGATCGGATTGGAAGACGTCTTTGCCCTTGCCGGTGCGGGTGGCGTGCTGGGGGGCATCGCAATGCTCGGAGCGCCATCCGCAATGCGCGATCAGGGAATCCAGTGGGGTGTCTTCGTCGGCTTCTGTTTCGGGGCGGCCGCGTATTGCCTGTTGCTGCTGATCCAGGTACTATCCGTCCTATGAAATCTTTTGTCCGAGACAGCCCAAGGGACAGCTGGGACGCCTTGATGATCGTGGTAGTCGTCGGCACGATGATGTTCGCCGCAGAGGCACTGGGCGAAATCGCATACCTGCCGTTGTACGCATTCCTGGCGACCGAAGTCGTCAGGGGACGCCTTCGGCGTCGGCAGGCGGCTAAAGCGCTGACTGACGGAGCCCGCAGTACGGGCAGTCGCTGACGTCCAGCCCGATCAGCTGGTCGCAGCGGCGGCAGGCCCGGAGGTTCTCGGGGCTGCGGGGGAGGGAGGAGACCGACGGGGCCAGCGGCAGGACCATGCCGACCGGCTCCATCTCCTCGCCGGTCTCGCGATCGACGTAGACCGAGCCCGGCTCGGCGTGGGCGAGGGCCTCGCGGCCGGAGGCCGCGGCGCGCATACGGTAGAGCTGCTTCTCGTTCATCGCCGGGCAGACTATTACCTTGGGCGGCTCCGATGCGCGTCCTCGTCTTCCACGGCTACATGCTGCGCGGCACCGGCAGCAACATCTACAACGTCAACCTGGCGCGGGCGCTGGCCCGGCTCGGGCACGAGGTGCACCTGCTCTGCCAGGACCGCGAGGTGCGGCTGGAGGGGGTCGAGATCCACAATCCCGACATCGGCAGCCTGCTGCCCGTCTACGTGAAAGATCCGTACGAGGGCTTCGAGGTCAAGGCCTTTCCGGAGCTGACCGAGGCCGAGCTCGATCGCTACATCGAGGCCAACGTCGCCGCCGTGCGGGAGGTCGCCGAGGTCGCCGGCGGCATCGACGCGGCCCTCGCCAACCACCTGGTCATGGGCCCGGCGATCCTCGCCCGGGCCGGCGTCGCCCCCTTCGCGGCGAAGATCCACGGCTCGGCGCTCGAGTACACGGTCAAGCCGCACCCCCGCTTCCTGCCCTACGCGCGGGAGGGGATGGCCGCCACCAGCGGGGTGCTGATCGGCTCCGCCCACACGGCGGAGTCGCTCTGGGCGACCCTCCCGGACGTGCCCGGCCTGCGCGAGAAGTCGCGGCTGGGGCCGCCGGGCGTCGACGTCGAGGAGTTCCGCCCGGGGGGCGAGCGCGAGGACCTGGTCGCCTTCGTCGGCAAGCTGATCGTCTCCAAGGGGGTCGACCTCCTGCTCGTTTCCTGGCCGCTCGTCCGCGCCGCCCACCCGCGGGCGCGGCTCGAGGTGGCCGGATTCGGCGCCTACGAGGACGGCCTGCGGCGGCTGCTGGCGGCCCTGGAGCGAGGCGACCTCGACGACGCCCGCGAGGTCGCCCGCCTCGGCTGGGCGCTGGAGGGCGGAGAGGAGCGGCCGCTGCCGATCCTCTCGGCCTTCCTCGCCGACCCCCCGGCCGGGTATGCCGAGATGGCGCGGGCGGCGGCGGGCTCGGTCGAGCTCGTCGGGCGCCTGGAGCACCACGAGGTCGCCTCCTTCTTCCCCCGGGCCGAGGCGATGGTGATGCCGAGCACCTTCCCCGAGGCTTTCGGGATGGTCGCCGTCGAGGCGGCCGCCTGCGGGACCCTGCCGGTCTCCGCCGGCCACTCGGGGATGCTCGAGGTCTCGCGCCGGCTCCAGGAGGATCTGCCCGGTGAGGTCGGGGGGCTGGCCTCGTTCCCGGTCGAGGCCGGCGCGGTCGAGGCGATCGCGGAGCGCCTCAACGCCTGGCTGGACCTGCCCGAGGGCGAGCGGAAGCGCGCCCGCGCGGCCCTGGTCGAGGCCGTCGCCCGTCGCTGGAGCTGGGAGGGAGTGGCCAGCGGCGTCCTCTCCGCAGCCGCCGGCGAGCTGGATCGACTGCCCCGTCCGGGGGGCTGAGGCGCATTGGCACGGTCCCTGCGCGGCCTTCGTGCGATGTGTCACCTGAGGCCGCAAAGCCTCCCGCCGCCGCTTCAATAGAATGCCCGCCGCCCCAATGTACGGCCGCCTGCCCATAGTGAAGATGCTGCTGGTGACGATCGCCCTGACGGTGGTCATCTCGGCGGTGATGGTCCCCATCAACTGGAACGGCCAGGGGGCCTCAACGGCCGCGCCCAAGATCGATCACCTGCTGAACGTGATGATCGTCCTCTCGGCCTTCGTCTTCTCGCTGGTGATGGTGATGCTCTTCTACGCGCTCTGGAAATTCAAAGCGAAGCCGGGGGACGAGTCCGACGGCGAGCCGATCCACGGCAACACCCGCCTGGAGATCGCCTGGACCCTGATCCCGACCGTCATCGTCCTCTTCGCCGGCGGCTACAGCTGGAAGGTCCTCGACGAGATCGAAGACAAGGACCCCAACCACCTGACGGTCTCCGTCTTCTCGCAGCAGTACGCCTGGAGCTTCGCCTACCCGGGCAAAGAATATGCCTGGTCGGAAGGGGAGCTGCACGTCCCGGTCAACCGTCAGGTCCAGTTCAAGATGCACGCGATGGACGTGATCCACTCCTTCTGGGTCCCCGAGTGGCGGATCAAGAAAGACAACGTCCCCGGCATCACCACCAGCGCGATCGTCACCCCCGACAAGGTCGGGACCTACCAGCTGGTCTGCACCGAGCTCTGTGGCTTCGGCCACGCGACGATGCGGGCCAAAGTCGTCGTCGAGTCCCCGGCCAAGTTCAACGAATGGGTCGAAGGGCTCGACCAGCAGCTGCCGGAACCGTTCATGGACGTTCTCAAGGAGGAGAGCGTCACCAACCCGCCGGCCCTCGACGCCGGAGGGGCATAATGGAGCGAGTCGATGGTTGACGCGATCAAGAGACCCGGCTGGTGGCGTGGCCTGCTCGGGGCCGTTGCCTTCGGCGCCTTCGGCTTCGGCCTCGTCATCGCCCTGCGGGCGATCTCCGACCTGCCGCTGTACCAGACCGAACAGACCGGCTACCCGCACATCATCGTGCCCGCGATCACCGCCCCGCTGGGGTTCCTCGCCGGCTTCGGCTGCTTCGACTACTGGCTGCGCTGGGCGGCCGGCATGCCGACGATCCCGGACGACCACTCCCAGCACGGCGCCAAGAGCTGGAAGGACTACTTCAAATTCAACACCGACCACAAGGTGATCGGTGTCCAGTACGTCGTCACCACCTTCATCTTCTTCTTCCTCGGCGGCTTGATGGCGATGCTGATCCGGGCCGAGCTCGCGCAGCCGGGCACCCAGATCGTCGAAGCCGCGACCTACAACAGCCTCTTCTCGACCCACGCGGTGCTGATGATCTTCGTCTTCGTGATCCCGGTCTTCGCCGGGCTCGCGAACTACGTCCTGCCGCTGATGATCGGCGCCCCGGACATGGCGTTCCCGCGCCTCAACGCGCTCAGCTTCTGGATGCTGCCGATCGCCGGGGTCCTCTTCATCGGCAGCTTCCTCTGCCCGGGCGGCGCCTTCGACGCCGGCTGGACCGGGTACGCACCGCTTTCCACCGGCGCTCCCTTAGGCCAGTCGTTCTTCAACCTCGGGGTCCAGTTCGCGGGTGCGTCCTCGATCGCGACCGCGCTCAACTTCCTGGTCACGATCATCACCATGCGTGCGCCCGGGATGACCTTCTGGCGGATGCCGCTGCTGGTCTGGGCGAACCTCTCGACCTCGCTGCTGGTCGTCGCCGCGACCCCGTTCATCGCCGGCGTCCAGTTCATGGTCCTCTTCGACCGCGCCCTGCACACCAACTTCTTCGACTTCGCGGCCGGCGGCGACGTGATCAGCTACCAGCACATCTTCTGGTTCTACTCCCACCCGGCGGTCTACATCATGATGCTGCCCGGGTTCGGGATCATCTCCGAGGTCATCTCGACCCACGCCCGCAAGCCGATCTTCGGCTACCGCCTGATGGCCCTGGCGCTGATCGGGATCGTCGTCCTCAGCTACTCGGTCTGGGCGCACCACATGTTCGTCGCCGGCATGTTCTCCTGGCTGCGGGTGCCGATGATGCTGACCACGCTGCTGATCGCGGTCCCGACCGGGATCAAGATCTTCTCCTGGCTGGGGACCCTCTACTTCGGCAAGATCCACACCTATTCCACCTCGATGCTGTTCGCGCTCGCCTTCATCGTCACCTTCACGATCGGCGGGATCAGCGGCGTGATGCTCGGCATGGTGCCGATCGACATCCACGTCTCCGACACCTACTTCATCGTCGCCCACATCCACTTCGTCCTCTTCGGCGGCTCGGTCTTCACGATCTTCGCCGGCGTCTACCACTGGTTCCCGAAGATGACGGGCCGGATGTACGACGAGAAACTCGGCCGCGTCCACTTCTGGGGCACGCTGGTCGGCACCTGGGGCACGTTCGTCCCGATGCACTGGGTGGGGATGGACGGGATGCCGCGACGGGTCGCCGACTACGCCGCCCAATTCGGCGACTGGAACCTCCTGATCAGCGCCTTCGCCTTCCTGCTCGGGGCCGTCCAGCTGGTCTTCGTCTACAACATGGTCGTCAGCTGGCGCTTCGGCCCCAAGGCCGACGCCAACCCGTGGCGCGCCAACTCGATCGAGTGGCAGGTCTCCTCGCCGCCGCCGATCTTCAACTTCGACGAGATTCCGCGCGTCGTCGGCGGCCCCTACGAGTTCGGGATCCCCGGCGCCAAGCACGCGATCATGGCCGGCGAAGGGGCAGAGGTGCCCGCCGGTGAGAAAAGCGTGGTGGGCACCGGCTCATGAGCGCCGTGCAGGCTGACGATCGCAAGCCGCTGCTGGTCTTCCTCAACGAGGTCGCCGGCGGCCGCAAGCTGCTGCAGGCGGTGCGCGAGCGCCAGGACCAGATCTCGGGCGTCGTCGTCGCAGCGCCGCAGAACCAGCCCTCGGTCGGGCAGCTGATCGACGCCAGCGAGGTGCGCGAGGCCGCTCGGGCCCGGGTCGAGGTGACGATGGCGGTCCTGGGCGAGTTCGGGATCGAGTCGGTCGGCGAGGTGATGGACCCGGAGCCGTCGCTGGCTCTGGACGACGCGGTGCGGGCGCACCGCCCCGGCGAGGTCCTCCTCTCCTGCCTCTCGGACACCCGCTTCGGTTTCATGCGCCGCGACCTCGTCGAGTGGGTGCGCGAGCGGCTCGAGCCGGAGGTGAAGCTGACCCACATCCCGGTCCGGATCGAAGACGACGCGATCCGCTGGGACCTCAACCACACGCTCGTGGTCGCGACCAAGACGGTCGCCGCTCCCGACCTGGTCAACCGGTTGAAGGAGCGCGCCGCGATCCGTCCCCACCGCTTCACGATCATCTGCCCGCGCGCCGAGGACGTCAGCGAGGGCCAGGTCGTCCGCGACCTCGCCTCGACCCTGGCGGAGCTCTACCGCAGCGACATCGACGCCACCGGCCAGCCGATGAGCCCGGACCCGTTCTACGCGGTGAAGAACGGCATCGAGCACTATCGGATCGACGACATCCTCATCTCCACCTTCGCCGGCGAGAGCTCGCGGTGGCTCGAGGACGACCTGATCGGGCGGGTGCGGGAGATCACCGAGAAGTCGGTCGAGCACATCGAGGTCGGTCGGCCCGCCGCCGCGGTCGCCGCCGCCGTCGCCGAGGGAGAGGTGAACTGATGGAGAGCGCAACGGTAGCCGTCGGCCACGGCCACGCCGAGCATCACGGCCCCCCGGAGGCCAACCAGAGCTCGCGGATCGACCGCCAGACGCTGGGCATCCTGCTCTTCATCGTCTCCGAGGTGATGCTCTTCGGAGCCTTCTTCGCCTCCTACTTCTTCCTCCGGGTCGTCGTCGACCCGCCGAGCTGGCCGCCGGAGCCCTACCACCTGCCGGTCGGCGTCGCCGGGATGAACACGGCGATCCTGGTCTCCTCCAGCTTCACGATCCACTACGCGCTCGAGGCGATCCGCCGCGGCAACCACAGGGGCCTCAAACTCGGCCTGGTCGCCACCTGGATGCTCGGCGCCACCTTCCTCTTCATCCAGATCAACGAGTACGCGCACATCGGGTTCAGCGCCCGCGACCTCGGGTTCGGCTCGATCTTCTACAGCCTCACCGGCCTGCACGGAGCCCACGTCTTCGTCGGTCTGATGCTGCTCACGTTCGCGACGATCCGCGCCTTCCGCGGCCACTTCGGCCCCAAAGCGGAGGACCACCTGGGCGTCGAGGTGCCAGGGATCTACTGGCACTTCGTCGACATCATGTGGATCGTCGTCTACGTGACCGTATACATCCTCTGATCCGGGCTCGCCGGTAGCCGCCGCCATGAAGCTCAACGAGGCGGCGGTATTCAAATGGGTGGTGATCTTTGGGATCGCCGGTGCGATGGTGATCGTCGTGACCTTGGTGACGCGCCCGCTGGTGGGTGCGCTGCTGGGCCTGCTGCTCGCGATCGCCGGGTGCGTCTACGCGTATCGCTGGGCACGCGAGAGATGGCGCTGAGCCGGCACAGAGAATTTACGTTCTACGACAAAAAGTTGCACCCTGCTCTGTAGTCTGGCAGCATGGAGACCATGGTCAGAGAGGGCTGGACCGACGGGCGACTGGATGAGTTCGAGAGGCGGGGCGACGAACGCTTCGCCGGTTTGCAAGGCGAGATGAAGCAGGGGTTCGAGCAGGTCGACAAGCGCTTTGAGGAGGTCGACAGACGCTTCGAGCAGGTCGACAAGCGCTTTGAGGAGGTCGACAGACGCTTCGCGCAGGTCGACAAGCGCTTTGAGGAGGTCGACAAGCGCTTCGACCACATAGACGGCCGACTCGACACGATTGGCGCCGCGATCGAATCCGTTCGGAATGCCATCGTCTTCGGCGCGGTCACGATGTCCTCGGCGTTGCTCGCCGGTCTTCTCGCCCTCCTCGTTCAGAGCTAGCGCGGTCTCCCATCTCCAGCGCCGCCAGGGTCAGCGCGATCGGGACCGTCGCCGGGGTCTGGTCGACGAAGAAGAAGAGCAGGTCGAAGGCGGGGCAGATGACGGCCGCCAGCGCGGCGCCGCGGAGCTGGAGGCGGCGATCCGAGGCGAGGACGGCGCCGAGGGTGGCGGCGACGAAGAGGTCGCCGAACCCCATCACCGCCGAGCCGAAGGAGCCGAGCTGGAGGCGCGGGAGGTCGGCGGCGGGAGCGGCAGCGTTGAGGACGGCGTTTGGCTCCTGGAGGAGGTTGGAGCCGATCAGCCAGGCGTCGATCGCCGCCATCGCGTAGATCCCCAGCTTCAGCCACCTCGGCGGGACGACGCAGGCGACCAGCCAGCCGAGCGTCACGCAGGCCAGGGCCGTGAGCGCGAGGGCGGCCGTCTCGCCGCCGAGCGCCCCCTCGGCCGCCCAGGCGAGTGCGAAGAGGGGAGCGACGATCAGCGCCAAGAGCGGCCTGCCGCCCCGCACCAGCCAGGCCAGGGCCGCGGCGGCGAGTGGCGGTACGGCCACCAGCGCGAGGTAGGTGAGGAAGCGGGCGCTCGCCGATTCGAGGGCGATCGCCGAGACCACGACGACGATCGAGAGCGGCAGGACGAGAGCCCACCACCGGCTCCGCAGCCGGGCCAGGAAGATCGTCGCCGGGGCTTTGGGAAGCGCGACGAGCAGGGCCTGGACCAGGCTCAGGACCCCGATCGAGAGCCAGAAGGGGAGCAAGCCTCAGGCGCGCCCGGCGGCTGCCGCGGCGGGCCGGTCCGCCTCCCGCGGCGGCGTGGGCGCGGGCTCGTCTCGAGGCTCCAGGCGCCCTGCGGCGGCGACGGTCCAGAGCATCGCCAGCCAGTTGCCGGTGGCGATCGCGATGTGGACCCAGACGATCCCCGCCGGGAGCTCCAGCCACCACTGGACGCCGCCGACCACGCCCTGCAGGGCGAGGAGGCCGATCACCAGCGTCAGCGGCCGCAGAGCCCGCCTGTCGGCGCCGGGGCGGCGGAGGAGGAACCAGACGGCGATCGCGGCGACGGCGTAGATCGCGGCGATCGTCGCGTGGCGCTGGACCACCCACTCGAGCGTCCCGGTCCCCTCGAAGTCGAAGCGGTGGACCAGCTGCCCTTCGTGGGCGCCGGCGTGGGGGCCCGAGGCGGTTGCGATCGTCCCCGCCAGGATCGTCAGCTGCCCGAGCGGGATCAGGGCCCGCACGGCCCAGACGCTGAGCCGGTCGCGTGAGCGGCGGCGCTCGCAGGGTTCGTAGCGCGAGCACCAGGCGAGCGCGAACGCCGCGTCGAGCAGCATCATCGAGAGGATGAAGTGGGACATCACCAGGCCCGGGGCGAGGTGGTACTTGACGACCAGGGCGCCGAGGATCGCCTGTGCGACGACGCCGAGCGGCAGCAGGGCGCCGAACAGCGCCAGGTGCCAGCGATAGGGGCGGCGGAACCAGGCGAGGGCGCTGGCGGCGATCACCGCGAAGCCGACGAACCCGGTCAGCAGCCGGTTGCCGTACTCGATCACCGCGTGGGCTTCCAGCGGCGGCGTCGTGCCCCCGTAGCATTTCGGCCAGTCCGGGCAGCCGAGGCCGGAGCCGGTCAGGCGGACCGCAGCCCCGGTCAGCACGATCAGCGCAAGAGCCGCCAGGGCGACAAGGGTGACCTGCGCATAGCGGCGAGGAGAGATCTCGAGGCGGCTTTTCAGGCGTTCTCGCATCTAGCCGCAATCATCGCAGCGGCCGGCCGGCCGCAACCGCTCAGCCTTTGGAGCTGCCGCCGCCGGCGTTCTCGAGCAGGTACTTCGCGAGGTCTTCGAGTTCTTTCGGAGACAGGAGCTGCTCGTAGTCCTGCGGCATGACGTTGGGCGGGTAGCCCTTGGCGATTTCGGCATTCGGGTCGGCGATCATCTTTTCGACCGCGGCCTGGCTCTCGCCGGGAAGGACTTCGTCCAGGTTGGGCCCGGTGACCCCGCCCGCGTTGGCGGCGGCCAGGGTGTGGCAGCCGCTGCAGCTGTTGTTGGCGAAGACCTGGGCGCCGGGGCCGCCGGGAACTTTGGGCGGAGCCGCGCCGGGCACGCCGGCCCATTCGCCGACGTAGGCGGCGACGTCGTCCAGATCCTGGCCGGTGACGAGGTCGGCGGGCATCGAGACGGCGGGATTGCCGTTGCTCTCGCGTGGGTACTCGACCTGCGCCTTGACCACCCCCTCGATCGTGTCCGAGTCGTTGCCTTCTTCACGGGCCGCGGCGAAGGCGTGGTCGAGGTTCGGGCCGATCTGGGCGGTGGCTCCGGCCTGCGCCAGGCCGTGGCATTCGCTGCATTTCTGGATGAAGAGAGCGCGGCCGCGCTGCGGGTCCGCGTCGGTCGTTCCGCAGCCCGAAGCGCCGACCAGGAGGACGACGAGGGCCACGAGGGCGAGCAGCGGGAAGATGGATTTAGATGCGCGGGCCATGGGGTGCAACGCGGAGCGGAGTCTATATGTCGGGACTGGCGGGAAGCGTGCCGTCAGGCACGCCGGGGCGGTATCTTTTGAGGCGATCCGCACTAACTCTGGAACCACGGCGACGGGAGGTCGCAGATGCAGGTGAGGGACGGGATGTCGGAGATCACGCTGACCGTGGGCCCATCCCACACGTTGCGCGAGGCGGCCGAGAAGATGGTCGAGAAGGGGACCGGCGCGGCACTCGTGATCGACGCTGAGCTGCCGACCCCCTCGATGCTCACCGAGCGCGATCTGCTGATCTCCGTGGCGCGGGGCCAGGACCCCGACCGCGAGCACGTCGCCGACCACATGAGCGAGGGCGTCCTCACCGCGGCACCCGACTGGAGCCTCGAGCGGGCCGCTGCCGAGATGTCCCGCCGCGGCGTCCGCCACCTCGTCGTCTTCGAAGACGCCGACGCGATCGGCGTCCTCTCGATGCGCGACATCGTCCGTTGCTGGACCAGCGACGGCGCTACCTCTGAAATGAAGCTGCCCAGCTAGGGCTGCGGGGGCCCGCTGATGGTTTCGACGGGGAGGGCGGCGCCGCGGGCCTCCTGGCGGCGCGGCAGGCGGTAGTAGTCGCGGACCGAGCCGCGGACGATGCTGCGGAAGGCCGCGAGCGCAAAGATCGCGCCGATCAGGCCCCAGATGTACGGCGGGAACATGAAGCCGCCGGCGAAGACGCCGCAGATCAACCCCAGCGCGCCGACCGCGAAGAAGGCCGGCCCCCAGGAGGGACGCGGGAGGTAAATCGTCTCGCCGGGCTCGGGAACCTGTCGATGCTCAGTCACGGTCGGCTCCTAGGCGGCGATGTAGAGGAAGGCGGCGACGAAGGAGAGGGCGAAGATGCCGGCGGCGATGCCACCCGCAACCAGCCCCGCTTTCATCTGCCGACGTGCGGTCTCGCGGTCCATTGGCAGGGATTTCTATCAGGCCAAGGGGCGCTCAGGAGGGTCGGGTACCCCTCTGCCAAAGACCGTCGCGCAGCTGAACGAACCTAAGGGTGCCAGCGGAGCTTCTTGAGCCTTTGTCAGAGGGGTACCCGACCCT